>JBDVXS010000139.1:0-72132 GCA_039964305.1 Hyphomicrobiales bacterium | reverse complement strand
TAGGAGATGAAAGCACTGCAAAACAGTGGCTTGTCGATAAAAAGAAGCTCGACAAGGATTTGGAGATTGTGACGTGGTCGTTGACAAAGCCAAAGAATGATTTCCCATTGACAAGCGCACTTATGAAGGGTGCATTGTCGGCATTTGGAATTCAGGAATTAGTGGAAATACCTGCAAAAGCGCTTGGAACATCACGGTTTGGGCAAGTTGACGGCATGTTGTCTGTTTGGCAGGTTGATATTAACAGAGCGGAATAAGTGTTGCGTTCTAAGTTGGGAGGTTAGTTAAAGTGATTAAATCTGAATTGGTGCAAAAGTTGGCGGATCAAAATCCGCACCTTTATCATCGTGATGTAGAAGCGATTGTGAATTCAATCTTAGACGAAATTTCTGATGCTATGGCACGTGGTGACCGTGTCGAATTACGTGGCTTTGGTGCGTTTTCGGTCAAACATCGTCCCGCACGTGTTGGCCGCAATCCGCGCACAGGTGAACAGGTTAAAGTGGAAGAAAAATCGAGCCCCTTTTTCAAAACAGGTAAAGAAATGCGTGAGCGCATGAACCCTGACCACCCGCAGGCCTAATTTAAAACAAATTCATCAATAAGCTTTTGATTGATTGCGGATGTGGCGCCTCCGCTTTATGTTGGGTTCTATTATTGGTTCTTTTGTTAGGATTTGAAATGAAACGTTTACTCCAGTTCATCATCTTCGCGCCTGTGGCGATTATTTTGATAGCGTTGTCCGTGGCCAATCGTCAGGAAATTAAGTTATCGCTTGATCCCTTCAGCAAAACGGAGCCGTGGCTCGAAGTTACCGTGCCCGTTTTCTGGCTAATATTTGGTTGTCTTGCCGCTGGCGTTGTAATTGGCGGTATGGTTTCATGGGTTAAGCAAGGTAAGTTTCGTAAAGAAGCCCGCGAGCAGCGCTTCCAAGCAGCAAAAGCTCGCCATGAAGCGAAAAAGATCAAACAGCAAGCCAGCGCCCTGCAAAAAGCGGCTCTTCCAGCACCACGCGGTTGAGCCTTTAGGTCTCTTTCGAGCATACAACAAATACGCGTCGAATTTTGTCGCAATGAGCGAAACAACACGTTAGAACCCATCTAAGATAAATCCATCAGTGCTGCATTTAATGCGGCTGGAACGGACGCCTGAGGCTGTTGACCCAAATAGGGGACTAAGTCAGGCGCTGAGAGGAAAAAAATGAAACGTCTCTTCCCTTTAACTTGCCTTATTGTGTGCGCTCCGCTTCCAGCGTTTGCGCATATTGGTCATGTGGCTGAGGTCGCAGGACATGGCCATCTTGTGGCTGTTGGCGCAGTGGTTGCCGCTGCGGTGTTGGGTGGCTTGATTGCGAAAATTCCCAAAAAGCAAGAAATCGAAACAGAAGCTGAAACAGATCCAGACACCGTCGAAGAAGACGCCGTCGGTGATGTTGCCTAACCACTCCTTATAGGATCAATTTAATGTCTGAGACATCACCAAAACCCGTCGCTTCTTTTGGGACTGAAAAAGTTGGCATCATGGTCTGTGGTCACGGCAGCCGCAACAAATTCGCCGTTGATGAATTTGCAAAAGTGGCGCAAGGCCTGCGTAAACTTTATCCTGATGTGCCTGTTGAATATGGCTACCTAGAATTTGCCACCCCCGTTATCCGCTCTGGCCTAGATAGCCTGCGTGATCAAGGGTGCATGCGGATCAAAGCAGTGCCCGGTATGTTGTTTGCCGCCGGTCACGCCAAGAATGATATTCCCTCAGTCCTCAATCAATATGCGGCTGAAAATAACGTCAAGATTGAATACGGCAAAGAGCTTGGCATCGACCCAAAAATGATGAAAGCGGCAGCAAGCCGTATTCAAGAAACATTGGATGAAGCAGGTGATGACGTGCCGCTTGAAGAAACGCTTTTGGTGGTTGTCGGGCGTGGGTCATCGGATCCAGATGCCAATTCGAATATCTCTAAGGTGATGCGCCTTTTATGGGAAGGTTTCGGCTTTGGTTGGGGCGAAGTTGCGTATTCTGGTGTTACATTCCCGCTGGTTGAACCAGCGCTTGAACGGGTTGCGAAACTTGGCTTTAAACGCGTTGTGGTGTTCCCTTATTTCTTGTTCACGGGCGTGCTTATCAAGCGCATTTACGACAGCACAGATTTTGTGGCCGACCAGCATAAAGACATTGAGTTTTTGAAAGCTGGTTATTTGAATGACCACCCGCAAGTGCTTGAAACGTTCGCTGAACGTCTTGAGCAAATCGACACGGGCGAAAACACCATGAACTGCGCGCTGTGTAAGTATCGTGCGCAAGTGTTGGGTTTTGAAGATCAAGTCGGTCTCCCGCAAGAAAGCCATCACCACCATGTGGAAGGCATTGGAACCGTCGCGCCAGAAGATTGCCCGTGCAAAGGAGATTGCAACGGGTTTTATTGTCGCCAAGGTGGCGTCGAAGCTCTGCCAGAAGACAATGGCCATCATCACCACGATCATTCACATGATCACGGGCACGGGCATTCGCATGATCACGACCATGGTCACACGCATCACCCATACCCTCATGCGGATCACCCCCTTGGGCCGAAAACGCTTCGCCCTGTTTCTGATCCTGCAAAAAAGGGGTCGTGATGATGGATTATATCAAAGACCCAACCGCTATTTACGCGAAATCCTTTTCGACCATTCGTGGCGAAGTGGATTTCAATCAATACCCATTGGATGTTTCCATGATGGTGGAACGCATGATCCACGCTTGTGGCATGGTCGACTTGGTTGATGATGTCCAATACTCCGATGATGTGGCCCTAAGCGCAACGCGTGCGATCAGCAAGGGTGCGCCGATTATCACTGATTGTGAGATGGTGCGCTCTGGTATTATCGAGGCGTTTTTATCGGCCAATAATGATGTGGTTTGTCACCTCAATGATGAGACAGTGCCATCCCTTGCGCGGCGTGAAAAAACAACGCGGTCTGCGGCTCAAGTGGCTTTATGGAAAGAGCATCTTGAAGGTGCGGTCATCGTGATTGGCAATGCACCGACTGCACTTTTTGCTTTGCTTGAGGCATTGGACCAAGGAGCACCAAAGCCAGCGGCGATTATCGCTTGTCCTGTTGGGTTTGTTGGTGCGGCAGAATCGAAAGAAGACCTTGCCGCTAACCCGCGTGGGGTACCATTCATAACCGTCACAGGTAGGCGCGGTGGCAGTGCCATTGCTTCTGCGGCATTCAACGCCGTTTCGAAAATTGCTCGCGATCAACTTGCTGCCTGATGAAACCGTGGCTAACCATTTTAGGCATTGGGGATGATGGCCTAGCAAGCCTAACGGCTGCTGCCCGATTGCACTTTGATCAAGCAGAACACATCATTTTGCCTGAGCGGGTTCGTGCCCGCATTTCAGACGCGGATGTTGTGGGTAAGAAGGTGACGCTGTGGGTGTCGAACATCCATGAAACCCTGCGCAATTTGCACGATCAACGCGGTGAGCCTGTCACGATTTTAGCCACAGGTGATCCTTTTCATTTCGGCATTGCGGCGACACTGGCGCGGACAATCCCAAGCGAAGAAATAATCACCATTCCGCACCCGTCAGGTTTTTCACTTGCAGCCAACCGTATGGGCTGGGGCTTGCAGGATGTTGATTGTATCTCTCTGCATGGCCGCAAGGTGGAACGTTTGCAGCTGTTCATTGAACCCGATAATCGCGTGTTAGCTCTCACCTCAAATGGGGAGACACCGAAGCTGGCAGCCGAGATGTTGGTTCAACGCGGGTTTGGTACATCACAAGTGAGCGCGCTTGAACATATGGGTGGGCCAGATGAGCGGATTGTTCATGCGCCTGCCAATGAAATTGCCAATTATGATTTTGCCGATTTTAACGTGTTGGCGATCGAGTGCATTGCGGGTGAAAACGCGATCATTCAACCGCGCATTGCAGGTTTGCCCAATGATGCATTTTCCCATGACGGACAACTAACCAAGCGCGAAGTGCGTTGTGCAACTCTGGCCGCGCTTCGTCCATACCCGAACGCGACCCTTTGGGACATCGGTGCAGGCTGCGGATCTGTTGCCATTGAATGGATGCGGGCAGCACGCGGCGCGAAGGCTATTGCTTTTGAGCGAGATGCAACACGCCTTGCAATGATTGCTGAAAACGCACAGGCACTCGGTGTGCCAGATATGATGATTATAGACGGTAACGCGCCGGAGATTTTACAAGATCAGCCCGCACCGGACGCAGTTTTTATTGGTGGCGGATTGACCAGCGAAGGCACGTTTAATCTTGCATGGAATGCCTTGCGATCTCGCGGTGTACTCGTGGTCAATACCGTGACGCTTGAAGGCGAAGCCATGATATTGGCGCTCCATCAAATTCATGGTGGCGATTTGGTGCGCATGGATGTGTCTCATCTAACAAAGGTTGGACGAATGCATGCATTTGATCCCCGCATGAGTGTTTTGCAGTGGCAGGTGATGAAGCCATGACAGGAACCCTTTTTGCCGTCGGCGTCGGCCCCGGTGATCCAGAACTTATGACACTTAAAGCCGTGCGCTTGATCCAATCAGGAGCGGTGATCGCTTACCCTGTAGGTGGAGATAGCGGCACAAGCTTTGCGCGGGAAATTGCTGCCAGTCATATTTTGGATGACACGGAAGAATTCAGTTTTGCCGTCCCCATGCGCGTGGAACGAGCGCCAGCAAGCGAGGCTTATGATAAGGCTGCAAACCATATGGCCGACTTGTTAGGTGCGGGCCGTGATGTGGTGCTTCTTTGTGAGGGTGACCCGTTCTTTTATGGCTCTGCCATGTATTTGGTCGAACGTTTAGCCCCTCGGTTTGAATGCGAAATCGTGGCAGGTGTTACATCGCTCACGGCTTGTGCGGGTGCAATCAAGCGGCCTTTGGCGGCGCGTAATGAACGGCTTAAAATTATTCCTGCCCCCCTTGATGCCAATGTCATCGAGGTGGAGCTTGCTAACACTGAAGCGGCGGCCATCATTAAGGTTGGTCGGCATTTTGATAAGGTGCGCGATGTCATCAATAAACTCGGTCTGGCAAACAATGCCATGATCACTGAGCGGGCAACTGGGCGCGAAGAAAAAATCACGCGCCTGTCTGATATGGATGAGGGGGAACGCCCTTATTTCTCGACTATTCTAATTTACAAAGGCTCAGAAAGCTGGGGCGATAATGACCAATAAACAAACCGCCATTTTCATCTTTTCAAAACGTGGTGAAGCGCTGGCTGAACAGCTGAAGTCTCAGCTAGGCAATGCCGCGATCCATGCGCTTGAAGGGCGTGCTGAGGGTGATGTCTCTTTTGCCAAAACCTCTGATCACATAGCGGCCCTGTTTAAAGCGGGCCATCCAATTGTCGGTCTTTGCGCGTCGGGTATTTTGATCCGCCTGTTGAGTGGATGCTTGAAGGATAAATGGCAGGAGCCACCTGTGCTTTCTGTTGCAGAAGATGGTTCTGCTGTTGTGCCCCTTTTGGGTGGGCACCATGGTGCCAATGATTTGGCACGTGACATTGCTGCAATATGCGAAACGACGGCCGCGATCACGACAAGTGGTGATGTTCATTTTGGCGTGGCACTTGATCAGCCGCCAAAAGACTATGTGCTTTCAAATCCTGCCGATGCCAAAGGCTTCATGGCTGGGCTGCTTCAAGGGGAGAGCGTGCAGGTTGACGGCAATGCGTCATGGTTGGTGGAGAGCAAACTACCAATTGATGCAGATGGTACGCTTAAGATAAGCGTTTCAAACAAGCCTCTCGAAGGCTCTGAAAACCACCTTGTTTATCACAAGAAAAACCTTGTGCTTGGTATGGGTTCAGAGCGTGGTGCGCCTGTTGACGATGCTATTTCTCTGGCGGAAAAAGCATTGAATGATGGTGGCCTATCCCCTCATTCTCTGGCTGCCATTGCGTCGATTGATTTGAAAGCGGATGAGGCGGCACTTCATGCTGTGGCCGAACACTTCGGTGTGCCTGCATGGTTTTATGATGCTGATACACTCAACAAATTTGAAGGCCAGCTTAAGAACCCATCTGATGTTGTAAAAGCAGAAGTAGGCGTTGCAGGCGTTGCAGAAGGCGCAGCGTTAGCCGCAACAAAGGGCTTTCTTTTGGTTGAAAAAATCAAGTCGTCCCATGCAACAGCTGCAATCGCAGAACTTGCTGATGGAGCAATGTTGCAAGAGGGGCAAGCCCGTGGTCGCGTGTTCTTGGTTGGCTTTGGTCCAGGCGATCAAAAATGGCGTTCTGCTGAATCTGTTAGTCTGCTTCAAACCGCAACGGATTGGGTTGGGTATGATCTTTATCTCGATCTTATTCAGGATTTAAAATCTGACCAGAAAGAACATCGCTTCCCTCTTGGTGCTGAAGAAAAGCGCGTGCGGCATGCGCTGGAACTTGCAAGCTCAGGCCGTGATGTGGCGGTGGTGTGTTCTGGTGATCCGGGCATTTTCGCCATGGCAACTCTGGCTTATGAGTTGATTGATACGGGTGCTGCGGAAGGTGAAGTCTCACCTGCTGCAAAACGTGTTGAGGTTATTATTGCACCGGGTATTTCTGCGTTCCAAGCAGCGGCTGCCCGTGCAGGTGCGCCGATTGGCCATGACTTTTGTTGTATCTCGCTGTCTGATCTTCTGACCCCGCGCGATGATATTTTGAAACGTCTTAAGGCGGCAGCCGAAGGCGACTTTGTCACCGCGTTTTATAACCCGCGTTCCAAACGTCGCGTCACGCTTTTGGATGAGGCCTTCGACACCCTCCGCAAACACCGCCTTGCTGATACGCCTGTGATTTTAGCGACCGATCTTGGCCGCCCCGCAGAGCATGTGCGTGTCTTTACGCTTGAGACAGTCAACAGCGAAGATGTTGATATGTTGACGCTGGTGATGGTCGGCTCAAGCAACTCCAAAGCTGTGAAGACGGGTGACGGAAAAACATGGGTCTATACGCCACGCGGCTATGACCGGAAGGAAATTTGATGACTGTTTATTTTATCGGCGCTGGCCCCGGTGCTCCAGACCTAATCACTGTTCGTGGCCTCAAACTGATTGAGCGTTGCCCTGTTTGCTTATATGCAGGCTCGCTGGTGCCGACGGCCATTGTGGAAGCAGCGCCGAGCGATGCCTTGGTCAAAGACACAGCCTCTATGAACCTTGATGAGATTATGGTGGACATCATTGCAGCTCACGAAAAGGGGCAAGATGTGGCGCGGGTGCACTCTGGCGATCCGTCGTTATATGGCGCGCTTGCTGAGCAGATTAGACGGTTTGAAGCGGCTAATATTGATTATGAAATTGTACCGGGTGTTCCAGCCTTTGCGGCGGCGGCTGCTGAATTGAAAATGGAGCTGACGCTTCCTGAAATCGCGCAAAGTGTTATCGTGACGCGCACCTCAGGCAAAGCATCTGGCATGCCTGAGGGGGAAGACCTCGATACATTTGGCAAATCTGGCGCAACGCTCGCAATCCATTTATCTATTCGCAACCTCAAGCTCATTGAGGAAACATTGACCCCGCATTATGGCGCGGACTGCCCTGTGATCGTGATTTACCGTGCCACATGGCCAGATCAAGAAATCATTCGCGGAACACTCTCAGACATTCGTGAAAAAGTACGTGCTGCCAAGATTACCCGCACAGCCCTTATCTTTGTTGGTCGTGTTTTTGAACAGCATGATTTCAAAGATTCAGCACTTTATGATGCAAGCTTTGCGCATGTGCTGCGCAACAAGGGCAAGAAGAAAAAGGCTTCTTAAAGGGCTGCGAGCAATTCTTCAGTTGTCGTAAAAGTTTGTATCGTGGGCTTTGGTAAGCGATCAATGATGATGACTGGTTTTTGCAATTGACGCGCGGCAATCAGTTTCTCGCGCGTCTCATTGCCACCCGCATTTTTTGTGACAAGCACGTCAATTTTTCTGCTGCGGAACAGTTCAAGTTCATCAGCGAGAGTAAAGGGCGGGCGTGCGAGGATGATTTCCCAATTGTCGGGCACGACAATGGACGGCGCCTCAATCGCGCGGGCAATGACGGTGACGTCGCCACGATCGAGAAAACTACCAAGTTGCTGGCGTCCAATTGTAACAAGGGCCGTGCAGTTCTTTGGCAAGGCAGTGACAGCATCTTCTAAGCTTTGCACATGATGCCAAATATCACCTTCCTCCGCCTCCCACGGTTGCCGCTCTAAGCGGATGATTTCAATGCCTGCTTGCTTTGTTGCTTCAAAAGCATTGGTTGAAATACGCGCGGCAAAGGGGTGGGTTGCGTCAATCAAGAGGTCAATTTTCTCGCCAATCAGATAATCGCGAAGGCCTTCCACGCCGCCAAAACCGCCAATGCGTGTTTCTCCATCTGGCAGGGTGGGATTGTCCGTTCGCCCTGCAAGGCTGGAGATAACGTCGAAGCTTAATTCGTTCAAGTGAACAGCCAGCATTCTTGCTTCACCCGTGCCACCTAAGATCAAGATGCGTTTGCTCATGCTTCACCTGTTTTGGGGTCATTTTGCTGCGCGATAATGTTTCCTTTGCGATCAATTACCATAATGTCAACAAGTGTTGACAAATTTCGCAAAGTCTTACGGGCTTGTTCCTGCGCGTGTCGGGCAATGGTGGGGGCGAGGTCCATACCGTGTTCGAGGCCAATTTCTCTGGCATGGGCTGCGGTGTTTGCGCTGCGTATGGCATCGGCTGCATCTGCAATGCCGGCTTCAACAGCGCGGTCTGCCAGCCATTCAAAATCCACTTGGCTGCGACCAGAATGCAAATCCATGAAGCCTTGACCAAGTTTCGTCAGTTTCGCAAAACCACCGCCGATGGTGACGCGAGGAACAGGATGGTTTCTGATATATTTTAACATGCCACCCGCAAAGTCACCCATGTCGAGCATGGCGTGATCAGGCAGGCCGAAATGCTCCTGCACGGCTTTTTCAGAGGTTGACCCCGTGCAGCCCGCCACATGGGGCAGACCTTCAGCCACGGCAACATCAATGCCGCGATGGATGGAGTGTATCCACGCGGAACAAGAAAACGGATGCACAATACCTGTTGTACCAAGAATGGATAAACCGCCGACAATACCAAGGCGTGGATTCCATGTTTGGTCCGCCAGTTGCTCGCCTGTGGGAATGGAAATTTCAATCTCAATATCAGGCGCGGCACCATGTGTTGCACAAAGCGTTTCAACAACCTCGCTCATGAGCGAGCGGGGAACCGGATTTATGGCAGGTTCGCCAACATCCAAGGGCAGGCCCGGGCGGGTAACAGTGCCAACGCCTTTGCCCGCCTTAAAGGTGATGCCTGTGCCGTTCTCGCCAAACTGTACTTTTGAGACAATCATTGCGCCGTGTGTGACATCAGGGTCATCGCCCGCATCTTTAATAATTCCTGCACGGGCAAAGTCTTCGGCTTTTTCTTCAATGGCGAGAGGAAAACTTGGCGTTTCGCCCTTTGGCAGTAAAATTGTTACGGGGTCTTCAAAACGGTCTGTTAAAAGCGCGGATAGTGCCGCTTTTGTTGCAGCCGTGGCACACGCACCTGTGGTCCATCCTCTTTTGAGAGGTTGGTTATTTTCACTGTCTTTCACATCGTCGATTGAGTGCGCCATAACCACGTTCTATACAACTCTTTGAAAGATTAAAACGTTAGGATTGTTTGTGCCTCTTCAACCGTCAAATGGATGCGTGATTGCTGCCCCCCAATCTGGGTCGGGAAAGACGTTGGTGACGCTTGGCTTGTTGCGGGCTTTGGGGCGATCTGATGTGCAAGTAAAGAGCGCGAAAGTTGGGCCAGATTATATTGATCCTGCCTTTCATGCGCGGGCGTCTGGCGCGCCTTGTGTCAATCTTGATCTTTGGGCGATGGGTGAGGCGCGGGTTTCTAATCTTGCTAAGACAAATGATTATCTGCTGGTTGAAGGCGTGATGGGCCTTTTTGATGGGGCGGACAATGGCTATGGCTCAACGGCGGATCTCGCTGCGAGTTTAAACCTGCCTGTGGTGATGGTGGTTGATGCCCGTTCGCAGAGTTTTTCTGCTGCGGCCCTTTTGCACGGATTTAAGAGTTTTCGCGGTGATATTGATGTGGCGGGCGTCATTTTCAACCGTGTTGGTAGTGAGCGTCATGCGGGCTTGCTTCAAAAAGCAGCCGAGGCCGTTGATGTTCCCGTGCTTGGTTGTCTACCGCGCGTTGAAAGCCTAAAAATGCCGTCGCGCCATTTGGGTTTGGTTCAGGCTCAAGAGCACGGCGCATTGGAAGCATTAATTGATCAAGCCGCTGATTTGATGGTGACTCATGTTGATCTTGAGGCAATCGCCGCTTTCCAAGCTGGTGGGTTTGACGGCGCTGAGGCTAAACCTCTCGCGCCACTTGGCCAGCGTATCGCTTTGGCAAAAGATGAAGCTTTTAGCTTTTCTTATGCGCATATGATTGATGGATGGCGGGCGCAGGGTGCGGAACTTTTGCCATTTTCACCTTTAAACAATGAGGCCCCTGATCCGTCTGCTGACGCCGTGTTCTTGTCAGGCGGTTATCCAGAACTTCATGCAGGCAAGCTTGCGAACAATGAAGTGTTTCTTGATGGCTTGAGAGGGTTAAACGGTGACGCACTGATTTATGGTGAGTGCGGCGGCTTTATGGTGATGGGTGATGTGCTGATTGATGGCGACGGCGTGGCCCATGAAATGGCAGGCCTACTGCCGGTTACCACCAGCTTTGAACAGCGCACCCGCCATTTGGGTTATCGACGCCTCACTCATAAAAGTGCCTTACCGTGGCCCGACACCTTACGCGGCCATGAATTTCATTATTCAACCTTGATTGCGCAAGGGGATGATACGGCTTTGTTCTGGGCTGAAAATGCAGTGGGTGATGTGCTGGACCCGATGGGTTTGTCGTTTGGTAAATGTGTTGGCTCCTATGCTCATGTGATCGCGTCGGAGGATGGATCATGAGTGCGTTGATGGTGCAGGGCACGGGGTCTGATGTTGGCAAGTCGCTGATTGTGGCTGGCCTATGCCGTGCCTATAAAAATCGTAGCCTCACGGTTCGCCCATTCAAGCCGCAAAATATGTCGAACAATGCAGCGGTAACGGCTGATGGTGGCGAGATCGGTCGGGCGCAGGCACTGCAAGCAATGGCTGCATGTGTTGAGCCGAGCGTTCACATGAACCCCGTTTTGTTAAAACCAGAGACCAATACAGGCAGCCAAGTAATTGTGCAGGGCAAGCGGGCTGCGACCATGAGTGCGCGCGAATATTTCAAAACGCGCGCGCAATTTATGCCAGCGATTATCGAGAGCTTCGAGCGCATGAAAGCGGAAGCGGACCTCGTGCTGGTTGAAGGTGCGGGCAGCCCTGCCGAGGTCAATCTTCGAACCGCTGATCTTGCCAATATGGGTTTTGCCCATGCGGCCAATTTGCCTGTGATGTTGGTCGGCGATATTCATCGCGGTGGGGTGATCGCCTCACTTGTTGGCACTAAGGCGGTTTTGGATGATGCTGACAATCAGCGGATCAAAGCTTTCCTCATCAATAATTTTCATGGTGATGTGTCGCTGTTTGATGACGGTATAAAAATTGTGGAAGAGGCGACGGGTTGGTTTTCTGCCGGTGTCGTTCCGCACTTTGGAGCAGCACGCAATTTGCCTGCTGAAGATGCATTGGCACTTGATAAGGTGTCTGACGATCAAGGCGCGATCAAAATTGCGGTTCCGCGTCTGGCGCGCATTTCAAACTTTGATGACCTAGACCCGCTTCGCCTTGAAGAGGGTGTTAGCGTTATTTTTGTACAAGCAGGTGATCCCATTCCAGCGGACGCAGATTTGATTTTACTGCCTGGTTCAAAATCGACAATGGCTGATATGGCGTATTTTAGAGAGCAGGGTTGGGACGTGGATTTGAGCGCCCATGTCAGGCGTGGCGGTCGAGTGCTTGGGCTTTGTGGGGGGTACCAAATGTTGGGGCAAAAAATTCATGACCCCGACGGCATCGAAGGGGCGAGCGGTAGCATTGATGGACTTGGGTTGCTTGATATTGAGACCACGTTGACGCCGAAAAAATCGCTCGTAAATCGCAAGGCAAAACATCTTGCCAGCGGCGAGATAATGGATGGTTATGAGATGCATTTAGGTGAGAGTGATGGCCCTGCGCGTTCATACCCATTTGCTGAAATTGACGGACAAGCAGAAGGGGCTGTTGCGCGAGATGGCCAAATTGCTGGCACCTATTTACATGGCATTTTTTCAAGTGATGATTTTCGAAAATCTTATCTTGCACCCTTCGGTATTCAAACGTCTGATTTGAGTTATGACACACTGATTGACGACACCCTCAACCAGCTGGCCGATCACATGGAGACTCATGTCGATTTAGATCGTCTATTTAAGATAGCTAAGGAGGTAAGTTGATGGCGTCTCCTGTGCATGGTGGTGACCTAAAATGGGCAATGGCACTAAGCCGTGAATTTGGCTTTGAAACGGGTGATTTGTCTAGCTGGATAGACTTATCAACTGGAATCAATCCTCGGCCTTATCCCGTTCCTGCTCTTGATCCCGCTTTATGGCATGCATTACCAACTCAAGATTTGTATCGAAAATTAATCGATGCGGCGGTCAAATATTACAACGTGCCGTCTTCTCAAAATCTGCTCGCAGCATCTGGATCGGCTTTGTTGATCCAGCTTTTACCAAGCCTTTTTGAAGGGCAGGCGGTCTCTATTGTTAGCCCAACTTATGGCGATCATGAACAAGCTTGGAGGCGTTCAAACGCTAATTGCTCTTTAATTAAAAACCCACATGAGCATGGCGGCGGCATTTTGGTTTTGACCAACCCCAACAACCCTGATGGCCGCACTTATAGTGCTGATGAGTTACTTGCGTTAGCTGAGAAACAAACCAGTGCAGGTAGTTGGTTGATTGTTGATGAGGCTTTTGCTGATTTGGCTGATGAAGGAAAATCAACAACTGCGTTGGTTGAGAATTTCAATGTTATCATTTTGAAATCTGTTGGGAAATTCTTTGGCCTTGCAGGTGCGCGGCTTGGATTTATGGTGGCCCCAACTGCGATAATAGAAGCAATGGCGAAACAAATTGGTTCTTGGCCTGTGTCCGCTCCAGCCTTAGAAATTGGGTTTCAGGCGTTGTCAGATAATGTTTGGCAAAAGGAAACGCTGCAATTTTTGACGGCGCAAACTCAATCGGTTTTGATGATTTTTAAAGAGGCGAAAATCCCTGTAGTTGGTGGCACTGACCTTTTTACCTTGGTCGATCAAAGCGCAAAGCCAAGCCTCTTTAAAGAGCTACTTCGTGCAAGAATTTATGTTCGTGCGTTCGATTATAACCGCGATTGGTTGCGCATTGGGTTGCCGAAAAATGATCGCGAACTTGCACGGTTAAAAGCGGCGGTGAATTTGGCATGAGCTATCTAGCGCTGAACCTTTTGGTCGCTCTTGCAGCCTTAATTTTTGAAAGATTGGTCGGATACCCGAATTGGCTTTATAGAGCCATAAATCATCCGGTTGTCTGGATGGGCGCACTTATATCGATTTTGGACCGATTTTTAAACAGAGATAACCTTTTAACTGATTCTCGACGGAGGAAAGGAATATTTTCACTCTTTATCCTTGTTTTTTTGGTCTTCATTATTGCGCTCCCGATCTCGCTTTTTCTGCGCTCATTCGTTGGTGGCTTGTTAATAGAGGCCGTGCTTGCATCTTCCATGCTTGCCCAAAAATCATTGAGAGATTTTGTGGAAGCAGTGGGACGATCTCTGGGTGAAAGTATTGAAAAAGGTCGCACGGCAGTGTCGCATATTGTTGGGCGTGATCCTAGCCAATTAGACGAAAGTGAAGTGGCGAAGGCAGGGGTTGAAAGCCTTGCAGAGAACACCGCAGATGGTGTGATTGCGCCGCTGTTTTGGATGATGCTTTTTGGCCTACCTGGGGCTGCTGTTTATAAGGCGATAAACACGGCCGATAGCATGGTTGGTTATCGCAGTGAGAAGTATCTCGATTTTGGTTGGGCATCCGCCAAGCTTGATGATCTTGTCAATTATCCTGCCTCACGCCTTTGCGGTTTGCTGTTTGTTGCAACAGCTTTCTTGCGGCAAAAATGGAGGGGTAAGGAGGCTTATCAAGTGATGATGCGAGATGCTGGAAATCACCTCTCTCCCAATGCGGGCTGGCCCGAAGCGGCGATGGCGGGGGCGCTGGGTTTGACCCTTGGCGGTCCACGGTCTTATGAGGGGCGTGCGGTTGAACTTGCGACAATGGGGCATGGTAGAGATTATCTGACGAAAACCGACATCAAAATTGCCATTGAATTTTTTCGCTGGAGTATGACGTTGGCTGCGATCATTTTGGCTGTGATCACATTGGTGGTTTTGGTGCTGGTTTAGCCCTTCATAACTAACGGCAAGCCTGCTGCAATAAACACCACGCGGTCAGCCACCTCTGCCACACGTTGATTGCAAATACCCGCATGGTCGCGGAATTGTCTGGCAAGTTTATTGTCAGGCACGATGCCAAGACCAACTTCATTAGCCACCAGCACGATGTTGCCATCCGCTTTGCTCAGCGTATCGCAAAGGGTTGCGATTTCTTGTTCGATGTCATGTTCTGCAAGGAGGTGATTGGTAAGCCACAGGGTCAGACAATCGACCAGTATAAATCGGATTTTTTGGGCTTCAGTCTTCAAACAATGGCTCAGGCGAAACGGCTCTTCGATAGTCGTCCAGTTGTCGCCGCGCTGTTCTTTGTGTTTGTCGATGCGGGTCGACATTTCATTATCGAATGCCTGACACGTTGCGATATAAAGCCGTTCACCGTCTGGAGTTGCCGTCAACCAATCATGGCCGAGCTGTTCTGCATATCGGCTTTTGCCAGAACGTGCACCACCAAGAACCAGTGTGATCATCACTCAGGGTCCGTCTTTTCTGGTGAGCCATGAACAGGCAAACGAGCAATGAAATGGCCTTTCATTTCTAATGGCCATTCACGAAATGGCACTTGGCCCGTTTTGCTGGTGCCGTGTTTATCAAACCATTCAACAATCGCGTCTGCGGCTTCCTGCTTGGGCTCAAAACGCCCTGCAAGATAAGAAAAGCGATCGGTGTCAGACATGATGACATTGCAGTGTTGGGAACATGCCCAAAGGCAGTCTTGCTTTTGGATGGTAATGTCGTCACGACCTTCCAGTGCTTTTTCCAAATGCTCCGTCAGTCGTTCACCGCCAGTTACACCATCGCCATCAATTTTTTCTTCAGCTGTATGACGGCAAGTCTGACAAACAATAATGGCACGTGACATGGGGAATCCTTCTTTTCTTTGAAGGATTTTAATACGCTATGATGCGGCTTGCTGAAACACAAAAAACGGTGTGCATGGGCGAAAAGTGTCGCAAAACTTATGCGCTGGCAGGTTCGTCATCACCTTGGGCTTGTTGTTTAGCACGAAGAGCGGCGGAAGCCGTGGAACGGTTTGAAATAATTTCGCGGGGCTCTGGACCAAAATATCCGCCTTCATTGACGAAGGAACGGGAATGCATGATGACGGAGCGGATGCGCTGCGCGACAGATTTTGCAGAAAACGGTTTGCCAAGCACTTCGTTCACACCAAGCTGGCGCGCTTCTAAAACACGTTTGCGTTCTGTATGGGCGGTTACCATGATAACGGGCACATAAGCCATTGGGTGTTCAGGCTGGCGAATCATTCGCATCACGTCAGAGCCATCAAGAACGGGCATCACCCAATCAAGGATGACGATGTCTGGCATAACGCGTTCGATGAGTTCTAGGGCTGCTGCGCCGTCTTCAGCTTCGTGAATTTGCCGACAGCCAAAACCTTGCAGCATGTTTCTAATAATTGCGCGCATATAGGCGCCGTCTTCTGCAACAACAAAAGATAGTTCTGAAAAATCAACGTCCTGCATCAGGCCGCTCCCTACTCAATACAAATGGTAGCGGGATCTTAACAAGTGAGCACTAACGAGCGGTTAAGTCTTGTAAATCAGCGGCTTTGTGGCGCTTATTGCTTTGTTGCGGACCACCTTAATGGAGACAACAATTGCCACAGGTATTTAATTGCTTAAGACGATGCGAACCAAGTCAGCGGCGTTTTTTGCCCCTAGTTTTTCCATAATACGTGCCCGATGAACTTCTACTGTGCGCGGGCTTATACTGAGGCCAAGCCCCACTTCCTTATTGGAAGCACCTGCTGCAACCAGCTTTAACACGTCGTTTTCGCGTGGGGTTAAAAGGTTCGCGCCTTCGAAATCTTGTGAAGGAGAAGCCGTTTTTGCACCAAACTTAGTAACAGCATCGACGACACGTTCAACAATTTGGTCGCTATCAAACGGTTTTTCGATGAAGTCATAAGCACCAGCTTTTATGGCTTCTACCGCCATTGGGATATCGCCTTGACCAGAAATAATGAAGATTGGCGCTTCATATTTGCTTGTGTCTATTGAGTTCAACACATCGATGCCAGACGGGCCGGGCATATGGGCATCTAATAAAATGGGATGAGGACCATGAGTGCGCACGCCCTCTAATAAATGACTGCCATCATCAAGCAGAATAGCCTCATATCCTTCAAGCTCGAAAACAGTTCGCAATGCATCGCGCACTGCCATGTCGTCATCGACGATATAAATTTTCTTCCGGTCTGAATTTGCTGTTTGTAACAAACGAGTTCTAAGCCTTTTTATTCACAGGTAGGTAGAACGTGAACGTCGCCCCCTGTCCATTTCCCCCATGGTCAACATCGAAATGTCCACCATGACTTTCGACAATCGTATTTGATATTGCCAACCCCAAACCCATACCAGTGTCTTTACTGCTGGAGAATGTGCGAAAAAGTCGCTCCTTAACTTCTTCCGATATTCCAGACCCAGAATCAGCCACAGAAATAGCAACATAGTCATGCGCAACATTAGCTTTGACAGAAATACGGGCGCTTTGTTGATGGGCTACCGCTTCGATAGCGTTTCGCAGTAGGTTGACCAGAACTTGCTGAATTTGAACGGCATCAATAAGCAATTCAGGCAGGTTACCTGCCACATCCGTTCGAATTTCCAAGCCATTTCTTTGATAACCAACCATTGTCATTTCGATGGAATCTTGAATGAGCTGGCTTATGTCAGCGGTGGCGTTCTTCATGGTGGCGTATTTGCCAAACCACCGCATACGCTGGCTAATTTGGCTCGCCCGCTTGGTTTCACGCATTGCTTTGCGCAAGATGTCGGACATGTCTGCGTTCAGGACATCAAAAGCTTTGTTCTTCTTCTCAATCGCCTGCAAATAAAGGGTGAGGGCTGTTAGCGGTTGGTTGAGTTCATGCGCCATTCCCGCGCTCATCTCGTCAACCGTATTGCGCCTTGAAAGTTTGAGTAATTGCTGTTGAAGCTCATCAATTCGATCTTGATCGCTTTGTTTTGGTCTTAAGTCCTTGAGAACACCGATGAATTGATGGCCTGCAGGTGTATAGGCTTTGCCAATGGTAAGCTCAATTGGGATGAGAGACCCGTCTTTGTGTTGGCCATACACTGTGTGTGTCGTGCCTATGACATCGTCGCCACCATTTTTCACGTACTCAATGATTGAGCCGTTGTCGGACCTTACAGAGCGTGGGGGCATCAATAGGGTCGCGTAACGACCAACAATTTCACCTGAAGCATAGCCGAATAAAGCTTCGCACGCCTCATTATACATCAAAACACGGGCGCGATCGTTGGTCACAATTATCCCGTCGCCTGCTGTTTGAAGCAAGGTGTCAAACCGTGCAGCAGAGACAGTTACGTCATTGGAGGCTCTATCGTTATTGGCCTCAACTTTAGTATTTCCCCGAACGCCATATTCAAGCGCACCAGTATTGCTTTTTTCGACCATAAAAATCCCCGAAATTTGGTCGTTATTTGGTTAATGTATCAGAGTTCTTGCACAAGCCAATTGGTCAAAGCGTCACTGGCAAATTTGACGTCTTTTGGTGAGCGCGCAAAGCAAGCGCGCAAGTAGGGTTCTCCGCCTTTGCCAAAGGCGGAACCGGGAGATAACCCGATCAAAGCTTCATCAATCAATCGCAAGGCGACTTCGCGCGAATTTGGTAATTTATCGATTGAAAACAAGAGGTAAAACGCACCATCTGGCACCGAGAATGTCACTTCGCCAGTGGCTTGTAGGGCGTCACACAGTACATCTCGTGATTTTTCTATGGATGCGATCTGACTTTGGATAAAATTTTCACCATCGTTTAACGCAACAATGGCTGCTCGTTGCATAAAGGCTGCAACGCCTGATGTAGAAAACTGAATAAGGTTTTCAAATACTTGTCCAAGTTTGGGGGAGGCGGCGATCCAACCAATGCGCCAGCCCGTCATCGCCCAGTTTTTAGAGAAGGTGTTGACGAAGACGATTTGGTCTTCCTCATTCATCACATCATAAAACGATGGTGCACGGCCATTAACCGCATGATCGCCATAGTAAAAACGGTGATAAACCTCATCAGCGATGATCCAGATATTATGTTCACGGGCGATTTCTAAGATTTCAGTGAGCTCATCCAGTGATGCCGTCCATCCAGTAGGGTTAGCTGGTGAATTAATGTTGATTGCTCTGGTCTTTGGCGTGATGGCTGCTCTGAGATCATCAAGATCCAAACGCCAGCCTTCTCCTGTGTCCGTATTTGGAGGGCGTAATTCAAGTTCGACAGGTACTCCACTTGCGATTGTTGTGGCGCTGATTGAGTTTGGCCATGTTGGGGTTGGAATAATGACTTCGTGGCCTTCGCCAGCAATTGCCTGAATGGCAAGCTGCACAGCTTGCATTCCTGACCCTGTTACGAAGAATTCTTCTGATGAAAATTGCCGACCCTCTCGCCCAAAATGGCGGTCATGGTAATCTGCTAAGGCTTGCCGAAGTTCGGGGAGGCCGCGCTGATAGGTATAAAAAGTTTCGCCCGCCTGCATGGATTGGTAGGCAGCATTGCAAATGAAGTCTGGGGTTGGAAGATGGCTCTCACCTGTCCAAAGGGGGATCAACCCTTCTTTTTCCATACCCGCATTCACGACCTCTAAGATGCCGCTCATTGGCAGGTCGCGGACAGGGGGGCGAAGATTTTTAATGAGTGGGTCTTGCATGGCTGCTCCGTTGGGTGGCCTTTGATGGAAAGGCATATGAAGCAGCTTAAGATTTTTGCGTTTTGCTCGTCCAATAAAAAACCCCAGCTGAGCTGGGGTTTTTCAATTCTTAAATTTTAGCGTTCGCTTACTTTTTCAAAAGATCGCGAATCTCACCTAGCAAAACTTCGTTCGCTGGTGGTGCAGCTGGTTCTGCTGGCGCTTCGTCTTCTTTTTTCTTCGCAGCATTGACGCCTTTGATCACCATGAAGAGTGCAAAAGCGATAATGACGAACTTGATGATCGCATTGATGAAGAGACCAATGTTAATTGTCGCAACACCAGCTTCTTTAGCAGCTTCTGCAGTAGCAAATGTTCCTTCGCCCAAAGCGATGAACAAGTTCGAGAAGTCTAAACCACCGAGCAAAAGCCCGATTACCGGCATGAATACATCATCAACCAATGATGAGATAACCGCGCCGAATGCTGCACCGATAATGATACCGACAGCCATATCGATCATGTTGCCTTTCATGGCAAACTCTTTGAATTCTTTAAGCATTTCGTTCCCCTTAAATAAAATAAGCCCACCATTTTAGTGGTTTGCTAAAGTGAATTTGATGGCCAATTTCTACTTTGCGTTGCAGTGATAGCAAAGCAACACGCACCTGTGAAGTATTATTTTAACTTTAGATTAACGCTATTTTGCGTGCGTGTTCAAAAATGTGATACAAAACTCATAACTGCCCTTGATTATGTGACTTGAGTAACGATGAGCGAATTGCTTGCGACATTGGGAAAAATCGATTTAACCAGTGGGTTAGCCATTGCGCTGATCTCGCTTGTCTATATGGGTTTTTTGTTTTTGGTCGCGACTTATGGTGACCGTCAAGCAGGTTCAGAACGCTGGCTGCGTTGGCGTCCAACCATCTACGCGCTTTCGATTGCGGTTTATTGCACGTCGTGGACATTTTTTGGCTCAGTAGGCGTTGCGGCCCGCTCGGGCTTTGATTTCCTAGCGATTTATATATGCCCCGTGCTTTTGGTAACGGTTGGTTATCCGCTGCTTCGCCGGATTATCAGGCTCTCAAAAGAAGAGCGGATTACGTCAATTGCTGACTTTCTTGCTTCCAGATATGGCAAACGACAGACAGTTGCAGTTGTTGCGACTTTGATCGCTGTCATTGGTACAGTTCCTTATATCGCGCTTCAGTTGAAAGCACTTTCGACTTCAGTCGCTATTATGGTGAGTGATCAGACCCTATCTGGTGATGCGAGCATTCCGTTCTTTAGTGATTTGCCGTTGTTGATTGCTATTTCGATGGCGGCTTTCGCGATTTTATTCGGTGCGCGCCATACGGACGCAACCGAACACCAAAATGGTTTGATGCTGGCGGTGGCCACAGAATCAGTCATCAAGCTAGTCGCCTTTTTGGCCGTTGGTGTTTATGTCACCTGGTTTATGTTTGATGGTCCTGCCGACCTTTACAAACAAGGCGAAGAGAGCGGCGTTTTGTATCGCTCGCTAATACAAGAGCAAGGTGACGGGCTTTGGATTAGCTTTGCGATTCTCAGTTTCGGCGCGTTCTTTATCTTGCCACGGCAATTTCATGTGATGGTCGTGGAAAGCAATGGCGGGGATGAATCGCGCCGTGCCATTTGGCTGTTTCCTCTCTATCTAATCTTGATCAACCTCTTCGTTGCGCCAATCGCCCTTGCGGGCCTGTTGTCTTTTGATACGGCGGTTAATGAAGATTCGTTCGTGCTTGCCTTGCCGTTGTCCCATGGTGCCGATTTTATTTCGATCGTCGCGTATTTGGGCGGATTGTCCGCAGCCACGGCAATGGTGATTGTCGCAACTGTTGCTCTTGCGATCATGGTTTCCAATGACATTGTTGTGCCGTGGATTGTTCGCCGTTCTTCAAACCGTGTCATCCCCTATCGCGATATGTATGGATTGATTTTGAATATTCGCCGAGGCGCGATTTTCCTGATCATCTTACTGGCTTACGTTTATTATCGCGTGGCAGGTGATACGGCTGCTTTGGTTTCCATCGGTATCTTATCTTTCGCGGCGGCCGCGCAGCTTGCTCCAGCATTTTTTGGTGGGCTTTTTTGGAAACGGGCAACCTCTAAAGGCGCTGTTGTCTCCATGTGTGTCGGGTTTGTGCTTTGGGCCTATACGTTGATTTTACCGACCTTCGTTGATTCAGGTGTCATCTCGCCAGCCATTCTTGCCAATGGGCCTTTTGGTCTTGAAGCATTAAAGCCGACGGCTTTGTTTGGGACAGAAGTATCACCGCTCATGCATGGAACGTTGTGGTCACTTGGTGTGAACAGTCTTTTGTTCATTGTGGTGTCTCTTATGACCACACAATCGCCAATTGAACGTCTTCAATCCGATGTTTTTGTCGCCCGTAGTTATGTTCCCTCTCATGTTTATAAGCGCTGGCATGCGCCAATTAAGGTGGAGGAATTGCAAGACACGGTTGGTCATTATCTTGGCCAAGAACGTGTTGCCCGTTCTTTTGACCGTTTTGCTCGTGAAGGCGCTGTGGTGCTTGAGCCAGACAATATTGCTGATGTGCCATTGTTGCGGTTTGCTGAGCAGTTGCTCGCATCTGCTATTGGTGCTTCGTCTGCGCGTCTTGTGATGACCTTGCTGATTAGTCGGCAAAGGGCAGACCCGCAAGAAGCGGTGCAATTGTTGGATGAGGCGACAGCGGCTATTCAATATAACCGCGAGCTTTTGCAAGTGGCGATTGATGAAGTTGAGCAGGGCTTGGCCGTGTTCGATTCTGATTTGCGGTTGACGTGTTGGAACCGTAACTTCCGGACGATTTTGGATTTGCCTGTTGAGTTTGGCGAGGTCGGCACATCGCTTGGTCGTATCCTGCGGCATATGGCGGAAGTGGGGGAGTTCGGTCTTGGTTCTATTGAAGGTGATATTGCAAGTCGTATTGCTTCTTATAGTGGCAGCGCCAAGGTCATTACAGAGCGCTTGGCGATTGCTCGCCGTGCGGTAGAGGTGCGAACCAAGCCAATGCCAGAAGGCGGCTTTGTGCTTTCAATCAACGATATTACCAACCGTATTTTGAACGAAGAAGCGCTGACAAGATCAAACGAAACGTTGGAAGCGCGGGTTCGAACGCGGACGGAAGAACTGATGCACCTCAACAGCGAATTGACCGATGCAAAGGCTGAAGCTGATGATGCGAACTTGGGCAAAACTCGTTTTCTTGCTGCTGCCGGCCACGACATTTTGCAACCTCTCAATGCCGCGCGTCTTTATGCCACCACCTTGGCAGATAGAGCGTCGCGGGATGGTGATCAAGTTACTGGAGAATTTGTCCAGAAGATCAATGCATCGCTTGGTGGTGTGGAAGATATTTTAGGTGCGGTTCTTGATATTGGACGATTGGACACGGGCGCGCTCAAGCCGAGATTTGCTGTTTTTGCTCTTCAAGATTTGTTTGATCAATTGGAAGTCGAGTTTGCTCCGCAAGCAACAGACAAGGGCTTGGTGCTCTCCATTTCGCCCTCATCTGCCTATTTGGATTCTGATGAACGTTTGCTGCGCCGTTTGTTACAAAACCTGATTTCGAATGCGATCAAATATACGGAAGCCGGTAAGGTTACGGTGACCGCCAAAGGGGCAAAGGATAATTTTACGATCGACGTTACAGATACGGGGCAGGGCATACTTGAAAGTCATCGGGACGATATTTTCAGAGAGTTTCATAGACTTGAAGATGGGGTGCGGGCAGCTTCGGGTTTAGGGCTTGGCTTATCCATTGTTGAACGTATTTCCAAGGTTTTGAACCATCCGATAAAACTTGAATCTGAATTGGGTGAAGGCTCTCAGTTTTCTGTTGGCGTTAAACGGGTTGCCAAACCTGCCAAAGTTGGAAAAGCAAATAAGGAGCCTGTCGCAAAGCCAATTATTAGCACTCAGCTGAATGGCCTAACGATACTATGTATCGATAATGAGCCAGAAATTTTGAAGGGTATGGAATCAATGCTTTCAGGCTGGGATTGTACTGTTTTAACCGCGAACAATCTTGAGGCAGCCCTCAACGTCATTGACCAGTATGGTGAAGTTCCAGATGGCATTATCGCCGATTACCACCTTGATGTTGGAACCGGTATAGATGTGGTTCAAGAGTGTCGCCAGCGTTACCGCGCTGACTTGCCGAGTATTTTGCTAACTGCGGATCGTTCGCGGGCTGTACAAAATACGGCGGAGGAACAATCGATCCTCGTGTTGCGAAAGCCAGTGAAGCCTGCAGCTCTTCGCGCCTTGTTGTCACAATGGCGTTTAACGCGGGTTGCTGCTGAATAGATAGTGATTTAAGTCGATGCGATTTTGGACGCGACGATCACTGCTTGCGTGCGGCTGTTCACATCTAGCTTTTGCAAAATAGCGGACACATGAGCTTTTACTGTCGCTTCTGAGACGTTCAACTCATAAGCGATTTGCTTGTTGAGTAGTCCTTCTTTCAACATCATCAAAACGCGCATTTGCTGCGGGGTGAGTGTTGACAGACGTGAGGCAATTTCGAGAAGCTCGTCATCTTCAGTTTCATTATCAATGGCTGCTTGATCTGGCACCCATACGCCACCATCAAGCACACTATTCATGGCGCCTTTGATTGTGTCTGTATCACTTGATTTTGGAATAAAGCCTGATGCACCCAGTGAAATCGAACGGCGTATCGTATCTAGATCTTCGTTACCAGAAACAACGATGATTGGAATGGTCGGATATTGGCCGCGTAAAAAGATGAGGCCAGAAAAGCCTTGAACGCCGGGCATGTTGAGGTCCAACAAAACCAGATCGACATCAGCCGTTTCTTCAAGTGCTTTAATCGTGGTCGTTAGGTCTTCTGCTGAAACAACAGAAGCGCCTGAAAAGCCAGCTGATATGATGCCAGATAGCGCATCCCTAAACAAAGGATGGTCGTCGGCTACCACTATGCATGGTGCTGTCATCAAATTTTAGCCCTCCCAATGATGCACAATATCGCAGAATCTTCGTTTAGCGCAATCATGAAAAAGTGTTAGATGGCATAAAAATTCCCATCTGCCTACTTAACAAGCAATCTCTAGACTGTCTCGCCTGCTTTCAAGCGAATTGCAAGCTTTGGGAGCTTAAATACGAGCCATAAAGCAGACCAAATATTGCCTAAGAAGAATATTGGCAAAATCCAGAAAGCTGCGATAACTTTGTTTTTTTCAAAATAGGCGATGATTACTGCAATCAGAATGAAACCGAGATAAAGATCAACCAAGGCGGTCCATCCCCAAAGGTCTTGAGTAATTCTGCCAAAACTCTCACCGATTGGCGCTTCCAATGCCGCAAGAACGATGAGAATGGTCAAACCAATACCAAGCAACGCGACAATTGTTCTGGTGAGGATCGTTGCCATCTTTAAAGGCGAGCTTTTAGCTGATCAGTAAAGTTGAAGAGCCGTTTGAAGGCTTCTTTTGAGAGGTTTGCCGCATATTCAAAGTTTTCTTCTGCTAGCACATATAAAAGTCCATGACGGACATGAGAGACGCCGCTTTGGAAATTTGTCGCAATAACAGTGTGCCAATCGGTTGGTGCGTTGTTTGCTACAATTTTTTCATCTGAAACAGGGACATAGTTTTTGCACTGATAGCCATCGGATTGGCGCTCACAGGCACTTAAGGCACCGGTGACCGTGTTAAGCACCACATAACCACCATTTTCCGTTTCTCTGACCTCATATTTGGTGTGGGCAGATACCACTTGGCTAAACAGCAATCCGCTGATGAGTAACGTACTTAGATATGTAATTGGTCTTGCCATCTTCGTCCTGTATTGGCGCTATGAACAAGGCGGTAACGCCATGCTATAGTGCCATCATTCAGTTCTTGTTAACCATAATATAGAGCAAGTTGTTTGGATTGACAAAAGTTACGGGGCATGGCCTTTGCAAGTCATCCTCAAATTGAGCAGTAAGTAGAACCATGACGGTAATTTATAAAATTTGCCCGCAGGCACTTTGGCAGCAAGCGGAAGCAAAAGGCATCTTTGACGGTGCGCCGATTGACCATAGTGACGGCTATATCCATTTTTCAACGGCAGAGCAGGCGCGCGAGACAGCTGCGAAGCATTTTAGCGGGCAAGGTGATTTGCTTTTGATTGCGGTTGAAGGGGAAAAGCTGGGCGACGCGCTAAAGTGGGAACCGTCGCGCGGTGGTGCGTTGTTTCCGCATCTTTATAATACGCTTGATGTAACCGTTGCTGAATGGGTGAAACCTCTACCGCTTAAAGATGACGGCACTCACGATTTTCCGGAGATGAACTAGAACCATGAGTTTTCTAGAAAACCTAGCCCGTTTGGGCTTGATGAAATTGGACGCAGAACGGGCGCACTTGGCGGGCGTGAAAGCCCTTAAGCGCGGCGCAGTGAAAGCCAGCAAACGGGTTGATAGTGCGGCTTTGCGCACGGAGGTTGCGGGCATTACGTTCCCCAATCCGCTCGGCATTGCAGCAGGCTTTGACAAAAACGCTGAGGTGCCAGATGCGTTGATGAAACGCGGTATGGGGTTTTCAGAAGTTGGTACGGTGACGCCTTTGCCGCAAGAGGGAAACCCAAAACCGCGCGTGTTTCGGCTGCCCGAAGAAAAGGCCGTTATCAATCGCTTGGGTTTTAACAATGAAGGCCATGACGTTGTTAAAAAGCGTCTTGAGAAACGCCGCAAAAAAGGCGGTATTGTTGGCGTCAATATTGGGGCCAACAAAACCTCGGACGACTTCATTGCAGACTATATAAAGGGCATTCGAAAATTTGCCGATGTGGCGAGCTATTTTACTGCGAACATCTCCTCACCCAACACACCAGGCTTGCGGGATTTGCAAGGGGCGGAAGCGCTTCGTCAGCTTCTTACTTCTATCAGAGCAGAGCGTGATGAGGTTGCTGTTGAGGTTGGCTATAAGCCCCCCATCTTCTTGAAAGTTGCCCCCGACATTTCAGACCGCGAAGTCGATGAAATCGCGGGCGAAGTATTAGATAGTGGCATTGAAGGCCTGATTGTTTCAAACACCACCGTATCACGCGAGAAAATCGCAGAGCATGAACTGGCTGAAGAGGCTGGTGGTCTTTCGGGTGCGCCCGTGTTTGATGCGTCAACCTTGGTGCTTGCAAAAATGCGCCGTGCGGTTGGGCCTAACATGCCGATTATCGGGGTTGGCGGTATAACGGATGGTGCGAGTGCTTTGCAGAAAATGAAAGCGGGCGCGAATTTGTTGCAGGTTTATACCGGTCTCATTTATGGCGGTTTTGATTTGATTGATGAGATTAAAGATACGCTTGAAGAAGCTGTGCAAACGGAGAAAGTTTCAAGCGTCGCTAGTCTTGTTTCGCTTGATACGGAACGTTTGCTAAAGGCGAACTAGCTTGCTGAAAAAGTCGCGTCTTCGCGGCTTTTTAATCTGAGATAAAGCAGCAAGCCTCTCAGCCCCAAGAAGATGTTAAGCGCCAGCCATAGGCCGTGATTATCTAGGATTGGGAATAAAATATAATAAGTAACAATCATCAAAACGAGTGACCAAATCATCGTGTTGCGCATGTCGCGGGACCATGTGGCGCCGATAAAAATACCGTCCATTTGAAAGGCCGCAACGCCAACCACTGGTGTGATGACAGCCCAAATGATGTAGGTGGCGGCGATGGCTCTGATTTCTTCGTTCGGGGTCATGAAGGCGACAATAGCGCTGCCAAAGGCGATGAATACCAGTGATAGAAGCACTGCCTGCACCACGTTCCAGAAACTTGTGAGATGGACTGCGCGTTTAAACGTGTTTCGATCTTTCGCGCCAATAGCGCGGCCTATAAATTGCTCTGCGGCAACGGCAAAACCATCGAGGAAATATCCAGCAATCATAAAGAAGTGCAGCAAGATTTCATTGGCCGCCAGAATGTTGTCTGATTGCTGGGCGGATTGGCGGGTGAAAAACACGAAAGCGATATGCAGGCAGAATGAGCGCACCATAATGTCGCCGTTCAAAACCATCATGGTGGTTAGCTTGCGGGCATTGAATGTCATGGCAAGCAATTGGCCTGCAAACTTTGAAACAGGTTTCACGGCAAAGAAAAGCGAAACAAACACGGTGACGGCTTCGGCAACCACCGTTCCCCATGCTGCCCCTTCAACCCCCATGCCCTTCACCAGCACGAAATAATACGTAAGCGCGATGTTGAGCACGTTTAAAAAGCTTTGAGTGAGGAAGCTTAAGATTGGCCGATCTGTGCCGACAAACCATGCAAAGAAAACAAAATTGAGCAGTGAAAATGGTGTCGCCAAAATACGCACATTGAAATAGTCGCGCACGGCCTCTGCTACCGCATCGCTTGGGCTCATAATGATGAGGCCATATTTCAAAATGAGCGTGGAGCAGGCAATGACGATAAGGCCTGCAACAATGCCGATTAAACAAGAACGCAGCAGAACACCCACCACTTCTTCGCCATCTTTGCGGCCAATCGCCTGTGCGGTGAGGGCCGATGTTGCAAAGCGCAAGAAGTTGAAGGTTGTCAGCAAAATGCCGATGAAAGCGGCGGCAACAGCAACGCCACCAATAAGGGCAGCTTCCCCCAATTGGCCCACAATTGCCGTGTCAGCAATGCCCACCAATGGCGTGGTTAAATAGCCAAGCCCCATCGGCACCGCGATGGTGAAAACAGATTTATGGGTTACGCTTAAGGGGTTTGACTTTGTTGCCATACTCTTAGGCCTAAAGCATTTAAGTTATTAAAGCGAGGTGCGTTGTCGAATGGCGGCGGAGAGAGTTCCTTCGTCCAGATAATCAAGTTCACCACCCACTGGCACACCGTGGGCAAGCCTTGAGACGGAGACATCAAATTCTGCCAAATGATCCATAATGTAATAGGCCGTTGTTTGCCCTTCTACCGTCGCGTTGACAGCTAGAATGACTTCTTTAATTGGCTCTTCTTCGGTGCTTGATTGAACTCTTGTAATGAGGCTTGCAATGTTGAGATCTTCTGGGCCGACACCATCGAGCGGCGAGAGGGTGCCACCAAGGACGTGATAGCGACCCGTAACCGCCGTTGCTCGCTCTAAAGCCCAAAGGTCTGAGACATCTTCTACCACAACCAACGTGTTGGGATCGCGGGATCGATCGTTGCAAATGGTGCAGGGTGAGGTGGTGTCGACATTGCCGCAGACATCGCATTCAACGATTGTGGTGACGGCTTCGTTCAAAGCGCCCGCCAGTGGCGTTAGCAATTTGTCTTTGTTTTTGACCAAATGCAAAACGGCGCGTCGTGCAGAGCGAGGGCCAAGGCCTGGAAGCTTGGCGAGCAATTGCACGAGGCGTTCAATTTCTGGACCTGTAACGGATTTAGCCATGGCGCTATCTCGAATATTCAACTTAACAAGTCATAGCGCGATTCGCCGTGAGTTTTTAATCTAACTAATCATCACCATATCGTCGCGATGCACCATGACCGCGCGGCCAGGGTATCCGAGGATATTTTCTATGTCGCCGCTTTGGCATCCAAGAATTTGAACCGCCTCTTGGTCATCATAAGCGACAAGCCCACGAGCAATTTCTACGCCTTTTGGACAGACGATAGCAACCGTATCCCCGCGTTCAAAGGCCCCTTCAATTGAGGTGACACCAGCAGGAAGAAGGCTCTTTCCTGCATGGAGGGCTTTTACAGCGCCTGCGTCTAAAATCAGTTTGCCGTGGGGATCAAGGTGGCCTGCAATATATTGCTTGCGGGCATCAAACGGCGTTTCTTGCGCTGCAAACAAACTGCACTTTGCGCCATGATCGATTGCTTTTAGCGGGTTTAATTCTTGCCCAGAGGCAATGAACATTGTTGTGCCGCCTGCAACCGCGATTTTTGCGGCCTCCACTTTTGTGGTCATGCCGCCAGAGGCATAAGCGGTTCCAGCAGAGCCTGCCATGGCTTCGATTTCAGGCGTAATTTGGGCGATTACCTCAATGTGTTTGGCATTGGGGTTGTCGGCTGGGGGCGCATCATAAAGGCCATCAATGTCGGAAAGCAAAACCAAGCCATCTGCCCCTGTCATGGTGGCAACTCTCGCGGCTAAACGGTCATTATCGCCATAGCGAATTTCAGCGGTTGCGACGGTATCGTTTTCATTGATGATTGGCACTGCGCTTAATTTCAACAAGGTGCCGATGGTTGCGCGCGCGTTTAAATAGCGGCGACGCTCTTCCGTATCCGCGAGTGTTAGTAAAACTTGGCCCGTGGTAATGTCATGCCTGCTGAGGGCTTCTTCCCATGCAGGCGCCAGTGCAATTTGCCCTACACTTGCTGCGGCTTGGCTTTCTTCAAGTTTCAAAGGACCTTTGGGAAGACCCAACACATGGCGACCCAGAGCAATCGCACCACTTGATACGACGATGACGTCGAGGCCTTGCTGTTTCAGGTGCGCTAGGTCGTCGGCAAGGGAAAACAGCCAGTCGCGTCTCAAGGTTCCCGTCGAATGGTCAACCAAAAGGGCAGAGCCAATTTTGACGACGATGCGTTTGAAATTTGACAGCTTTGCCATGACTAAACCGGGCTCCAGCCTTCGCTTTCTGGTTCGTTGGCAGCGCGTTCTGCATCGCGTTTATCAGTGATGGCATCCATCAAAGCGCGCAACACCTCATCAACCCCTTGGCGGGTTGGGGCTGAAAGCGGGAGCACTTTTGTTTTGCAGGCTTTTTCAAGCTCTTTGGTCTTTGCCTTAATCTCATCATCGCTGAGGGCGTCAACTTTTGTAAGCGCCACTATTTCTGGTTTTTCTTCCAGACCATTGGCATAGGCATCAAGTTCACCGCGCACAATGCGGTAGCTTTCAGCAACATCATCAGCGGTGCCATCAACAAGGTGTAGATTTGTGGCGCAGCGCTCAATGTGGCCTAAGAAGCGGTCGCCAATGCCAACACCTTCATGGGCGCCTTCGATGAGGCCTGGAATATCAGCCAGAACAAATTCACGCGCATCAATGCGCACCACGCCCAAATTAGGGTGCAGGGTGGTGAAAGGGTAATCAGCAATTTTAGGTTTGGCGGCTGTGACACTGGCAAGAAAAGTCGACTTGCCTGCATTTGGTAGACCCACCAAGCCAGCATCAGCAATCAACTTCAAACGAAGCCAAATCGTCATCTCTTCGCCGTCTTCGCCAGGGTTGGCGCGGCGGGGGGCTTGGTTCACGGCAGATTTGAAATAAGCGTTGCCAAAGCCACCATTGCCACCACGGGCGATGCGTACTTTTTCACCAACTTTGGTGAAGTCAGCAATCAAGGTTTCGTTGTCTTCATAAAACACTTGTGTGCCCACAGGCACTTTCACGATGCAATGATCGCCATTGGCGCCATGGCGATTTCTGCCCATGCCGTGGCCACCGGTTTTGCCTTTAAAGTGCTGTTGGTAGCGATAGTCGATGAGCGTGTTGAGGCCGTCAACGCATTCGGCAAAGACATGCCCGCCACTGCCTCCGTCCCCGCCATCGGGTCCGCCGTGTTGAATGTATTTCTCCCGTCTAAAGGAAATGGAGCCAGCCCCACCTTTGCCCGAGGAAATGTATATTTTAGCCTGATCAAGAAATTTCATGCGGTGTCATGCGTTCAATTGGCGCGAAAATGCAAGTTTTTTGTGAGATTATCCTAAAAGCCCGGTGCTTTTAGCGCTGCTTCATTGCCTGCACGGGCAAAGTTGATGGCCTCACGACCAACGCGCACCAGCTTGGTTAGCTTTGCCGTACTTGAAAGTGTGCCGTTCTTATTCAGCGTCCATTGCTCGGTAAATGTCACTTTGACAGGGCTTTTGCCCGGGCGAGGGAGTTTCTTTTGGTATTTGAAGCTGGCAACACGGCCTTTAATCACGACGTTGATTTTCTTTAAAATTTCTTTGCTGGTAGCCGTATAGGTTCCATTGCCTGTTTTGGTGAATTTCCAGATCCGCTGCTCATTATCGCCTGCGGCATATTGATAGTTTTCAACCAAGGTTAGGACTTTACCATCCCAAGTGCCGACAGTGCTCATGTTGAAGGACCGACCTGCACCAACCGTTTTCGAAAATATTGTGCCTTTGGCAATCGTTTTGCCAGCAAAGAAGCCTTCAAGTGTGAACTTTTTCTGTAAATTGGCTGTCGCTTTCGGTGCAAGACCTGCTTGCTGAGCTTGCGCTTGCGAGACGACCGGCGTTGACGCTCCGCTTGCTGCTGGATTTTGCTTTGGAACCGGCGGCGTTGCTGCTTGCGCGATTGCTACAGGTAGAAAAATTGCAATTGATAAGAGCGAAATGAGACGACGCACTATGAAAACTCCGGTCTTTTAAAAGGTCTTTGTGAAACTCATAAGCAACTTGTTAGCGCAATTAAGGCGTTCGACCAAATTTTGCAAAACGGCCCCTTCAATAAAGGCCTATAATTTGGCAGTGTCGAGAACGAACTCTAAGAAAATAGTTCGTTGTAAAACAGAATGGTTGTCATCGGAAATGAAGGCCAAAATCGTTTCACCCTCTTCATTTTCATAGACTGAAATCGATTCCATATTGTCGATGCGGTGTGAAAGGCCTGCTTCAAACAGGATTTGTCCTGTAATGGTCTCGTTCTTTTTCAGTTCATCCGCTTTGATGAGGCGGAGGCGCATACCAGCACCTGTCGCTAAGGTGAAGCGGCGCTCTAACACCAAAAGGTCGCCATTTTTTAAAAATTCAGCACCCGTCACGTCGAACAGGCTGTCCCGTAACAGGGTGAACCTGCCTTCTTTGTCACTTGCTTTTTGTGGGTTGATAATCCAGCCATAGGTCGGTTCATGGCGTCTGCCACCCCGTTCTAGGATGGTGACCAAATGACCTTCCAAAGCTGTGCCGCGTGGGGCATGGGCGAGTGCTTCCATGCCTTTATTTTGTTGCGATTTTTTCAGCCCAGCAGGAAGGTTTAAAACGCGTGGGTTAAGCTGAAGGCCTGTTTTCGTATAGGCGTATTCAGAAATCGTGTGCGCACCTTCAAAGGATACGTAAAGTTGGTTGTCCAGACGGGTGATGCCTTCAGCATCACGGTAAAACTTATCGACAGCGCCGCGTGGCCCAGCCCCTGAATAGAGCTTTATCATTTTGACGTTTTTCAAGGCTTTGAAGCTTTGATTGTCATTGCGCTCTATTTTGGCGGTGAGCCAATAGCCTGAATCAGAAATAGCAATCAAACGGCGGCCTTGATTGACGACTTGTATGCCGGAAAGGCCGCCAAAAGCTCGCTGGTCGCCCAATAGCGCTGCGCCGCCTTTGAAAGTCAAAGGCCCAAATGTTTTTTGATTTGGTTTGCTCGGTTCGAAGACCGTAAAAATTTCTGATTGAACGTTGACGCTGAAAGGCTTTTCCTGCGCTTGCGCCAATTGGCTCAAAAGAACTGAAAATAAAACAGTTGCAAACGCCAGTGCTAATCGCCAGCAATGCGCCATTATTTCACCACCCGCCCTTTGGATAATTCGGCCATGATGCGGGCTGCTTTCAATCTGTCACTATCGCCAGCACTTTTTTGCAGGCTTTCGGCGGTCGGTGGCACGGCCATAGGTCCGCGCATTTGGTTGTTTTTTGGTGCAGGGCTATCCCAATCCGATTTGATGTTTTCATCAAAAAGTTCAGCAAGCTTGTCTGTCATCGCACCAGCCAATTCTTCCGCATCCACAATTGTAAGCGCGCGCTTATAATAGCGTGTCACGTCGTGGCCGATGCCGATGGCGAGCAATTCAACAGGTGAATTGTTCTCAATCTCTTCGATAACGCCGCGCAGGTGTTTCTCAAGATAATTGCCAGCGTTTACTGAAAGCGTTGAATCATCCACTGGCGCACCGTCTGAAATCATCATCAAGATTTTGCGGTTTTCAGGGCGGTCGATGAGACGGTTATGCGCCCACAAAAGCGCTTCGCCATCGATGTTTTCTTTCAATAAGCCTTCTCGCATCATCAAGCCAAGATTACGTCGTGCACGACGCCAAGGGGCGTCCGCAGATTTGTAGACGATGTGGCGCAAATCATTGAGGCGTCCCGGTGATGTCGGTTTGCCATCTTGCAGCCATTTCTCACGAGATTGGCCGCCTTTCCACGCTTTGGTGGTGAAGCCTAAAATCTCAACCTTCACGCCGCACCGCTCTAGTGTGCGGGCGAGAATATCGGCGCAAACGGCAGCAACTGTAATTGGGCGACCCCGCATGGAGCCTGAATTATCAAGCAGCAAGGTTACGACAGTGTCGCGGAATTCTGTGTCGCGTTCTGCCTTAAAGGAGAGCGGCTGCATAGGGTCTGTGACCACGCGCACGAGCCGTGCTGTATCAAGAACACCTTCTTCAAGGTCGAAATCCCAACCACGATTTTGTTGGGCGAGCAGACGACGCTGTAGGCGGTTTGCAAGTTTTGCAACAACGCCGTGCATTTGGTTGAGCTGCTTATCGAGGAAGCCGCGTAGACGTTCTAGCTCTTCGCCATCGCAAAGCTCTTCAGCGCCCACCATCTCATCAAACTCGCCGCTATAGATTTTGTAATCAATGACGGGTGGTTCATTGGCAAAATTATGGTCGGGGCGTGGGGCGTCGCCATCGTCTTCTTCAAAATCACCAAAGTCTTCATCAAACATGTCATCGGCGAAGGTTTCGCCCATTTCTGTCTCACCAGAATCTTGTTCCTCACCAGAGGCTTCAGTCATCTCTGGTTCGCCCTCATCTTCCGAATCGGCTTGGTCCTGACGACCGTCATTTTCTTCGCTGCTATTGTCGTTTTGGTCGGCGGCATCCTCGCCGTCTTCATTGTCATCTTCTGAGCGGTCGTCTTCACCGATCTGATCTGCCATGTCGAGGGATGTCAGAAGTTCGCGCACGCCATTGGCAAAGCCTTCTTGATCTTCCAAAAGGCCACCCAATTGGTCGAGTGATGTGCCCGCTTTGCTTTCGATGAAATCACGCCACATATCGACGACAGCTTCACCACTTTCAGGAATTTTCATGCCGCCAAGGCGTTCGCGCATTAAAAGAGCAATCGCATCTTCCAGGGGGGCGTCTGCTTTATCTGTGATGTCTGTGAAATTGCCGCGATGGTATTTGTCTTCCAGCATAGCATTGAGATTTGGCACCATGCCCGGCATGCGCTGCGCGCCGAGCGTTTCCACCCGCGCTTGTTCAACCGCATCAAAAATCGCCTGACCCATTTGGCCTTGCGGTGCATTTTTGCGGTGGACGCCTGTGTCATGGCAGGCACGGCGAAGCGCCATACTGTCAGCAAGGCCGCGCGTGATTGAAATGTCGCGCGCTGTCATTTTGCGAGCTGGTTCTGGCAGGCGGGCCGTGTCGCCGCTCATGCTTGGGCGGTCATTGGCAAAAGTGACTTCAAGTTCGTCACCAGATACCGCACGCATACAGCCAGACAATGCTTGTTTAAAAACATCGCTTGGTGTTGGGCCTTTGCCAGCATTTTTGCTGGTGGGCTTGTTTGGCGTTTTGGAATCCAATGCCATGATGGGACCGTTTAGCTCATAACCAGATTAGCAGCTGATTCAGGCAATTCCTCGCCAAAGGCACGCTGATAGAACTCCGCAATTTGCGGGCGCTCTAAATCGTCACATTTGTTGAGGAAGGTGACGCGGAAAGAAAAGCCAATATCATCAAAAATCTCAGCGTTTTCTGCCCATGTCAAAACTGTCCGTGGGCTCATAACGGTTGAGATGTCACCGTTCATGAACGCGTTACGGCAAAGTTCTGCCACGCGCACCATTTTGGAAACGGTAGAGCGCTCTTCCGCCGTGCCATATTTCGTCGATTTCGCCTGAACGATATCAACTTCATTGTCATGGGGTAGATAGTTGAGTGTGGTCACAACAGACCAACGGTCCATTTGGCCTTGGTTCAATTGTTGTGTGCCGTGATAAAGGCCGGATGTGTCGCCAAGGCCGATTGTATTGGCTGTTGCGAAAATACGGAAAGAAGGGTGTGGTTCAATCACGCGGCTTTGGTCAAGCAAGGTCAGTTTACCCGCTTTTTCAAGCACACGCTGAATGACGAACATCACATCAGGGCGGCCAGCGTCATATTCATCAAAGACGATGGCAACATTATTTTGCAGCGCCCAAGGCAAAATACCGTCACGGAATTCTGTTACTTGTTTGCCGTCTTTCAAGACGATGGCATCTTTACCGATAAGATCAATACGGCTGATATGGCTATCAAGATTGACGCGGACCAACGGCCAGTTAAGGCGGGCAGCAACCTGCTCGATGTGGGTTGATTTACCCGTGCCGTGATAGCCTGATACCATCACACGGCGGTTAAACGCGAAACCCGCCAAGATGGCCAAGGTTGTTTGGCGATCAAAAAGGTAATCAGGGTCCAGTTCTGGAACATGCGACGTTGCTTCGCTAAAGGCGGGCACTTTCAAGTCGCTATCAATGTTAAACAGATCGCGTACTGAAACTTCTGTGTCTGGCAGGCCAATTTGTGTTGTCATATCGTTCATAATGCCTCCGTTCCGCGATGGGTCTTCATCTGGAACTGATTGTCGTTCTTACCGTCTTAAATGAGGGAATGGTTCGGTTGTTTTTTTAAAGATAACGCAAACAATTCGAATTTCCAGCCTTGGATTACCAACTAATTCTGATTGGCTCCAAAGCGTCATATTCTTCCTAGCGCCGATTAATCCGTAAAGCCAGCCGATTTAAGGAAATTATAAGCCTGAATAATCTCACGCAACCGATCTTCAGATGAGCGATCGCCGCCATTTGCATCTGGGTGATGGGTTTTCACAAGTTGCTTATACTTCGACTTAATTTCTTTGCCCGTTGCATTGTCTGGCAACGCAAGTTTCTCAAGGCTTTGTTTTTCAAGGCGTTTAAGCTTGCGTTGGCGGCGTACTTCTGGTGCCGGTGCACCTGGTTGTTGTGGTTTGTCACGGTGCAACCAAGGTTTGCTGCCTGGAATGCCGCCGCTTGCTGTGCGCTGGCGGCTTCCCCAAGAATTTGAGCTTACTTCCCATGTTGGGCGATGACCTGTGGATGACGCCTTTTGATAGGTCGCAATCGTGTCATCATCCATGCCTGAGAAATAATTGTAGTTCTTATTGTATTCACGAACATGAGTGGCGCAGTAAAAAACATATTCGCCTTCACGGTCGCGACCGCGTGGGGCTTTGTGTATGCCTTTATTCTCGCATCCTTCCCATTGGCATATCTGTTCGTCTGCTTTTGCAGCTTCTTCAGTTTTGCTTGGTTTGACGCGGATTGAATCGAAAATAGACGATTTTTCTGGCATTGATTGAACCTAATGTCGCCGGGAGGAGGCGTTGAAATTGTATTCACGGCTAAAGACATGCTTGCCCAAAAGCCGGTTGGGGCATAACTATAGCGGAATATAGGGTGATATATCACCCCCTCAAATGGAATCAATGCGAATAGGGCTTTAATTTATGTCTGTGCGTGACACGATAGAACAAAAACTCACTAAAGAATTTGCCCCAACAGCCATAGAAGTGCTGGACGAGAGCCATCTTCATGCGGGACATTCGGGCAATCCGGGCGGCGACGGTGAAACTCATTTTCGCGTGAGAATGACCAGTGAACAATTTGCTGGAAAAATGCGAGTGGCCCAACATCGCATGGTCAATGAGGTTTTGGCGGATGAGTTGAAACATCCTGTCCACGCTTTGGCGCTCGAGCTTAAAGCGGAGTGAGGGCGCTTTTTTTAGTCGACACTCATTGCGAGTGTGCGGCTAATTTCTTTTAAAGAGCGGCCTGATTGGTCTGACCACGTATTGAATGCCGATTGAACGGCTTTCATGGCACTTTTGCTGGTTGGGTTTTTATCAACAACGCCTTCGGCTATTAATCGCGCCACAACATCGCGGCTTAAAACAAAGCTATCAACGCCCATAAAGCGCAAGAAATATTGGGCTGTTGATCCGCCAAGCCGCGAGCCGCGTTTTTTGAGCAGCTCTAATAGACCGATATAATTCTCGCTTGGCCAGTTGGCGAAGAAGCTTGCTGCACTGCCGTGTTCTTTTGCGAGCTCTGCGACAAAGGTGGCATTTTGTTGAACGGTTTTTATTTTCATACCGTTTCGAACAATGTCTTTGTTGGAGAGAAGTTGCTCCATATCTTCATCGTTTAAAAACAGACAGCGACCAATATCAAAGCCTTCAAAAGCGGTTTCAAAACCGTCCCATTTGGCCTCAATAACTTTCCAGCTGAAACCAGCTTGAAAAACGCATTTGGTCATCATGGAAAGCCAGCGGTCGTCAGAGATTTTCAATAGTTCTGATTGTGAAAACGGCGGCTCTAGCAGAGCGCTCAAGGCATCTGACCCCCCTTTGCGCTTTGCTGCAATAGTATAGATTTCATCAAACGAACGCATGGCTTGCCTGCTTTGGGGTGACTAAGAATTATTAGGTCTTTCGTCTTTACGCCCCATCTTGCTTTACGACAAGCTTCTTACTTCGCCTTATGAGCGGCCCATCACGGCGGTTAAACGCTGGCCCGCATCGCTGGATAGATCCATATTCTTTGCGGAACCTTTGATTGCGGCATCGGTGTCAGTTTTAATGAGTTCGATATAATCTGAAATCTCATTGAAAGCGGTGCTGTTTAGCTTTGCCTCATTCATAATCGAACGAACATTTTCGACACTTTGATGGATCGTATCAATAGCACTATCAACGCATTCAACGCAGTCGGTACTTTCTTCTTGCGCTGAGTTGACCGTGTTTTCCAGTTTTTGTGAATGGGTTGCAATGTCTTCCACTGGCTGGTTCATTTGCTCAACGATAGACGAGATTGATTTCGCCGCCTGATCGGTTGATGCGGCAAGATCTTTCACCTCGCTTGCAACAACACTAAAGCCACGACCAGCTTCGCCCGCCCGCGCGGCTTCTATGGTTGCGTTTAAGGCCAGCAGGTTGGTTTGTGAGGAAATCTTCAAAATCACCTCAATGAGCTGATGAATTTCGTTGAATTTTTCTGAGAAAATTTCGAGAGAATTTGAGAGGGCGGTAGTTGTTTCTGATCCAGATTTTGCACCTTCCAAGATGCGACTAACAGCCATGCAAGTATGTTTGAGTTTTTGGTCCATCGCGTCTAGGTCTTGCAAACTTGTTTCGGTCTTGTTGCTCATAGCGACAAGCTTTTCGTCAAGCTCCTTCGTCTTATTCATGATAAGATTCATGGTGCCACTGCGTTCACGGCTTAGGTTGTTCACCCGTTCCGCATTGCCGCCAATGGATTGAAGGATGCCCAGTGCATCTGATAATTCTTTATGGTCTTGCTTTGGAATGACAGCGTCGTTGATTTGTTCTCTGACATTTATTCCTGAGCTTGTGATGACTTGTGCCGTCGGTGCTTCACCCGCCACGTTTTCGGTTGCCGCTTTTGATGGCATGCCTCTTTGAGTGAGCCAAGAACTGACAACGGAGACAAAAAAGGGAATGCAGTAGTTCATCACCAATGCAGTGAAGTTGACACCATCCCAAGCGGTGAGGGCGGCTGCTTGGTTGAGCATATTCAAGATGCTGCCAACCACTAAAGCGACGAATAATCCTCTTATAAGCATAATCATATCCCTTCCTAGAAACAGTGCGACCACAGGTTAGCCGTCTTGGTGGCATGAAGAACAAACCGACTGGCTAATATAATGGGCGCCAGTTTTGCTCTGCATATGCTTATTCAACAGCCGAACGCATTGAATAATCCATCAATGATTATCAACGGTAAGTTTAAAAAGCGTTTCTAATTTGGGGGTAATTAATAATTATAAGAAAAAATGACTAGCCCCATGGCCCCTTGTTTTTCCCGACATTGGGAACACTGCTGCGGCTTTGAGAGCTGGGCTTGTCATCATAATCGTCGCTCTCATAATCATCGTGGTCTGCATAACCGTCTTCGATACCATCAAACTCGGCGTCAAACTTCATCAAAGCATCGATACGGTTTTGCGTGTCTGGGTGGGTGGAAAACAAGCCGTCCATATTGCGGCCTGAGAGTGGGTTGATGATGAACATATGTGCCGTTGCAGGATTTGCTTCGGCCCGTTCATTTGGGATTTGTGCGGTTCCGTTTGAGATTTTGACCAAAGCAGAAGCAAGACCGCGTGGGTTCGCACAAATTTCTGCACCGCGCTTATCGGCTGAATATTCCCGTGTGCGGCTGATGGCCATTTGTACGAGGGCTGCTGCAACAGGGGCCAAGAACATGGTGAGCAAAACACCAATCATACCAAGCGGGTTGTTTCGGTTGTTGCCGAAGAACATGGCAAAATTTGCCAACATCGAGATGGCACCAGCAATTGTTGCCGTCACGGTCATAATCAGCGTGTCGCGGTTTTGGATGTGGGCAAGTTCATGCGCCATAACGCCTGCGACTTCATCTGTGTCCAGCATTTCAAGCAAGCCAGTTGTTGCAGCAACCGCCGCGTTCTCGGGGTTGCGGCCTGTGGCGAAGGCGTTGGGTTGGGCTTCGTGGATAATGTAAACTGCTGGAGTGGGCATGTCGGCTGCTTCGGCAAGGTCTGCCACCAGATTAAAGAATTCAGGCGCGTTTTCTTCATGCACTTCTTCTGCGTTGTGCATTTTCAAAACCATTTTGTCTGAGTTCCAATAGCTGAACACATTCATTCCAAAAGCAATCACGAAGGCAATCACCATGCCACCGGTTCCCCCCAGCATGAAGCCGATGCCAACAAACAGGCCTGTCATGGCAGCTAACAAAATGGTTGTTTTGAAATAATTCACGTTAATTGGTCCCTGTTATTTCCTATCGGCTCAGCTTTCCCTATATATGGGTTTAAAATATCGTTCCTGCAATGGAAACCGACACGATGAACAATGAAGCTAAACCAGATAATACTCCCAATAAAGAGCTGAGCGAACCTGCAAAGCGGGCTTTGGCAGAGGCTGAAGCACGTCGACAAGCCTCAGCAAAAGAAGAAAATACTGACCGTCCCAAGGAAGTTAATGGCCGCGATGGGCCTGAGGCAACGCGCTATGGTGACTGGGAAAAGAACGGCATTGTTAGCGATTTTTGATCTGAGCTGCCGCCGCTTTTTATAGCCAAAAGGTCGTAATGGCGATGACCATCTTGGGCTATTCCTCCTATCGTTCAAACAAGCTTATTGCGCGTTTGGGAGAATGCTATGGAACTGACGCAGTCACAAAAGGACCAGTTTTGGCGTGATGGGGTTTTAATTGTTGAGGATGCTGTAACGGCTGAAGAACTTAACAACCTGCGCACAGTTTTTGCCCAGTGGGTGGACGAAAGCCGACATCACACAGAAGATTACGGCCAGACCCTCGATGGGCGCCCACGCTTTGATTTGCAGCCGGGGCATAATGCAGAAACACCGGGCCTGCGGCGGGTGCAATCGCCTGAGGAAGTGTCTGAGGTTTATGCCAACGTTATGCGCAATGCCCGAACCGTGGATGTGGTCGCAGAGCTAATCGGTCCCGCGATTAAGTTTCATCATGGCAAGGTCAATTCCAAATTGCCAGGGACAGCAACCAAGGTGAAATTCCACCAAGACTTTCCCTTTCAGCCAATGACCAATGATGACATGGTGACAGCGCTTTTGTTTGTTGATGATGTGACGCTAGAAAATGGCCCGCTGGAAGTGGTGCCCGTGTCCCATAAAGGTCCGCTTTATACATTGTGGCATAATGGGGTTTTCACTGGTGCTGTATCGGATGAGGTGCTGGCGGAGTACGAAGATGATATTATCAAATGTACCGGTAAAGCGGGCAGTGTTTGTTTGATGCATTCAAGCTTGCTGCATGGCTCCGCACCAAATTTGTCTGATGCGCCGCGCACGCTTTATATTACCACCTATTATGCAGAAGATGCGATGGAGCTTAGTCCAAATGCTTTGCCAAGTACGCTGACCCATGAGTTAGTTCGTGGGGAAATATCTGGCCGTGTTCGTTGTTCTTCCTATGAAATGCCATTGCCAGAAGTCCCTAAAGACACATCGTTTTTTGCCCAGCAAGAAGCTGGTGACGCAGGCATGTAATAGAGTACGCTGGGTTTTGTAAAAGCGGTTTAATAAGAGGCGAATTTGATGACCAAAGAAATAGACCAAGAAGCGCTGGTCAGTGACCTTGCCGCCATGGTGCGCATTCCAAGCGTCAACGGATTTGCCGAAATTGACCCTGCCAACCCTGACGAAGAAGCGATGGCCGTTCACCTTGAAGGTGAGCTTGCAAAACTTGGTCTTGAGGTTGAGACCCAAATGGTGAGCAATGGTAGGCGCAATGTCTGGGGCACGCTTAAAGGCAATGGGTCTGGCCCAACTGTTATGCTGGCGGGGCATCTCGATACGGTAGGTGTTGATGGCTATGATGGGCCGTTTGAGCCGAAGGTTGAAGACGGTCTTATTTATGGTCGCGGTGCTTGCGATATGAAGGCAAGTTTTGCGACCTATTTTGAAGTGCTACGTCATATTCAAGCAAGCGGCGAAACGCTATCAGGCGACCTGATTATTGCAGGGGTGGTCGATGAAGAATACGGCATGACAGGCTCGCGTCATTTTGGTGAGAATGGACCAAAGGTCGATTATGCCATTGTTGGCGAGCCAAGCAATTTGGCGTTGTGCCCTGTTCATAAAGGCCAGATTTGTACGTTCCTTCGAACCCATGGTGTCTCAGTTCATTCTAGCGTGCCGGAAAAGGGCATCAACGCGATTTTCCATATGACGGCAGTGTTGGTTGCCCTCCAAAAATATGCAGCAGAATTGCTAACACGCGACGCGCACCCCTTGTGCGGAACGCCGACTTTGAGTGTTGGCGTTATTAGTGGTGGTGAGATGGTGAGTTCTGTGCCGAATTGGTGCGAGATTGAGATTGACCGCCGCACGATACCAGGTGAATCCCATGATGAGGTGATGAAAGAACTTGTGGCTGTCGTGGAAGGTGTTGCCAAAACCATTCCTAATTTCCGCTATGAGTTTTTGGCCCCATCCTTGGATGTGGAACCGCTTGGCACCGAGATGTCGTCGCCTGTTATGGTTGCAGCGCAGGCGGCCTATGAGGCAGTGCTTGGCAAGCCTGCTGAAATACGCTCGTTTTCTGGCTCTACCGATGGGCCCAATTTCAAATGCCCTACCGTGATTTGCGGGGCAGGCTCTTTGGCTCAGTGCCATTCGCTCAATGAATATGTGTCGATTGCCGAGATGACAGACGCAACAGCGATGTATCTGCACATGGTGCGCTCGCTTCTTGGTCGATGATATTGCCCCTTTTGATTGGCGGCGGCGTGACAAGCAGGCAGGGTTCCGTTATTTAAGCTTCAACAGCTTTTTTAGGAACGAAGACAATGACCAGCCAAGCTCTGGACTTAGCCTCCAACGATGACACTGACATTGCCACATTGATGGCGACCATTGGCAAACAAGCCAAGGCTTCAGCGCGTGTTGTTGCAAGGGCTCCCAGTGCACAAAAAGATAAAGCGCTGGAAGTGGCAAGTAGCGAACTTTTAAAGGCAACAGATGACATCCTTGCGGCGAACGCGCTTGATATGCAGGCGGGTGAGGCAAAAGGCCTGAGTGCGGCCATGCTTGACCGCTTGAAACTCACGCCTGACCGCGTCGCTGCTATTGCCAAAGGGCTTGATGACATTCGTGCGTTAAAAGACCCAGTCGGTGAAGCAATTTCAGAATGGGACCGCCCGAACGGGTTGGCAATCAGCCGCGTTAGAACGCCGCTTGGTGTCATCGGCGTCATCTTCGAAAGCCGCCCTAATGTAACGGCAGATGCGGGTGCTTTGTGTTTGAAAGCTGGCAATGCGGTTATCTTGCGTGGTGGTTCAGATAGCTATCATTCTGCCCGCGCTATCCATGCTTGTTTGGTGGAAGGCTTGAAAGCTGCCGACCTTCCAGAACATACGATACAGAATATCCCAACCACAGACCGCGCTGCTGTTGGCGCGATGCTGAGTGGCTTAGAGGGCTGTGTTGATGTGATTGTACCGCGCGGTGGTAAGAGCTTGGTCGCGCGGGTTCAAAGTGAAGCGCGGGTTCCTGTCTTTGCGCACCTTGAGGGGCTGTGTCACATCTACGTGGACGAGAGCGCTGAACTAGAGATGAGCGTTGAGATTGTTGCCAATGCTAAAATGCGGCGCACGGGCATTTGTGGGTCTGTTGAAACATTGCTTGTTGACCGCGCTGTTGCTGATACTCACCTTCCATTAATTGCGGCAAGCCTTCGCGAACGCGGATGCGAATTGCGTGGCGATGAAGCAGCGCGCGCCTTGATTGAAGGCATGATCCCAGCCACAGAAGAAGATTGGTGCACAGAATATTTGGATGCCATTTTGTCTGTTCGCATCGTTGATGGAATTGATGAGGCACTTGATCATATTGCTGATTATTCATCGAGCCATACAGAAGCTGTCATTTGTGAAGACGCTGAGGTTGCAGAGCGGTTTTTCAATGAAGTTGATTCAGCAATATTACTTCACAATGCCTCCACTCAATTTGCAGATGGTGGTGAGTTTGGTATGGGGGCTGAAATCGGTATTGCGACCGGCAAAATGCACGCGCGTGGTCCAGTTGGTGTTGAGCAATTGACCAGCTTTAATTACCGCGTGCGTGGCAAAGGACAAACGCGCACGTAAGCTTGCGCGCAATTATATGGTTCGTCCGTTTCACCCAGATGATTTGAAAATCCCGCCTATTGAAAGCGGCATGTCCGTGGGTTTGTTTGGCGGCTCGTTCAACCCACCGCATGATGGGCATGTCCATGTTGTTGAGACGGCGCTGAAACGTCTGCAGCTTGACCGTGTTTGGTGGATGGTTTCCCCCGGTAATCCCCTCAAGAATAATGACGCCCTGCCACCCTTGTCAGAACGCATTGTGGCCTCTCGTGCCTTAGTCAAACATCCGCGTGTTGAGGTGTCAGGTTTAGAGGCAAGCCTCTCGGTGATTTATACCGCAGATCTTGTGCGCGAGCTTGTGACCCGTTTTCCAACCGTGCGTTTTGTCTTGCTGATTGGTGCGGACAATCTCACCAATTTTCATCTTTGGGAACGTTGGGAAGAAATTGCAGACAATGTGCCAATCGCCGTGATTGATCGACCCGGCGATACATTGGCATCGCGCGCATCAAAATTTGCCCATAAACTACAATATGCCCGCCTTGATGAACGGGGCGCGCCACTGCTTAAAAACCTGCGTGCCCCCGCATGGACATTCATCCACGCGCCGCGCTCATCGTTGTCGTCTACCCATTTGCGAAAGATGCGCTCTCACTAAACGTGAGCCGCAGCAAACGTGATCTGTCATTTTGTCGCGTGGTTATTTGCTGGCCAGTTCCGCTTTATGTGCTTCTGCCAATTCTGCCATGCTGTTAAAGCAGAAATTGTAGGTGGGCATATCACCCGGGTTCATCGTTGCGCCGAACCCTTCTTTTTCATAGCGGCGATAAATCCAGCAATTCGCTAGGCCGTGCTTATTGGCAGGGCCGTGGTCGTGAAACATGCTTTCAGCGGTATGAAGAATGTCATCTTTGTTGAGACCCTGACGCGCCAGCGTTTCCAGCATATAATCAAAATTACGGTCAGACGGTTTGTAGCTTCCAACATCTTCCGCGGTGTAGGCCCCATCAAAATGCACGCCAAGGCGAGCGTTCGACCCTGAGAAGCTCAAATTATCCGTGTTGGTAAGAACCACCAGCTTGTAATGTTGCTTGAGATAAGCGAGGGCATCGCGGCTATCTTCAAAGGCTGGCCATTGGCGCACGGATAGGCCGTAAGCTTGGCACTCTTCCCATGTTACTTCGACGCCCCATTCTTCTGCGAGCCTGCGATAAACAACGGCCAGCAAATCGTAATATTTCTTGGAAGGTGTCCAGCGTTGCGTTGTGGATTCGTGATAGGCATGGGCTTCTAAAATATCATCACGTGAGAGGCTTTGGCTCACCTTATCTGTAAGCGGCTTTAGGCCTGTTACCATGCCGCTTTCCCAGTCGATCAGCGTGCCGTAAACATCAAAGGCAAGAACTTTAAAGTCACTCAATTTCATCATATTTCCTTCCAACAGAAATGCTCCGACCGCATAAAGTCAGAGCATCGCTGTTCAGGGATATTGATGGATGAGCTGCGTGTCTACAACAATTTGGATTACTAGCTCATTTCTGGGCAGGGTTGCTTCTTTGTCGAACCACTTTGCTATGAGCGCAATCTAATCAATTTTAACCGCACAGGTCTGGTCGCCAACATAATTGCAAGGGCGAAATTGGACGATCTCGCTTTGGGTATCATCCTCCCAAGTTACCTGAATGGTCGTTGTTGCAACAGTTCCCGGTGCAAAGGTCACATAGAGGAACTTGTGAGAATCGGGTGTCGACGGAATGGCAAAAGGGTTGTCTGGATTGCAAGGTAACAGTGCAACGCGGTTATCAAGAGCAGTAGAGTTGAAGGATACCCGCGCTTCTTTAATGCGGCAGCGCAATGTTTGAAGATGCGTCAAATACACGAATTGCTTGCCATTATAATTTCTGAATGCGACCCAGCCATTGCTGGCGCTGGCGCTGAGCATTTGCTTGTAGGTTTCAAGCGGCAACATTTTATTAGCGTGCGTCATGTTTGATGTTGAAAACAGTGTGCTGAAACTCAGCGTAAGTGCTGCCAAAATACGGCGTATCGGTGTGTTTAGAAATAACATTCGGAATATCCTTTCAATATATTTGCCTAATATTTGCCTAGTTTGGATATAGTTTGCCTTAGTTTCAAGGGCTAAAAACCCGACGCATGGGTTCACAACCATGTCGCAAACAATCGAGCAGCGCTTGTTAAAGCACGTCATGCTGGCCCAAACCCTACTGCTATATGCTGGAATATGGAGGCCTGCCCGATGACGATACATTCTAAACCGACCACGCCATCTCCGTCACTTGAAGCGGTTATGCGTCCTGTTGAAACGGCGCGTGGGTTACCAAACGAACATTATATTGATGAAGCGGTTTTTGCTGAAGAAAGCAAAGCGGTTCTCTTGAATAATTGGGCTGGCGTTGGCTTTGGCAAAGACGTGCCAAATGCGGGCGATGTGAAGCCGATTGATTTTCTTGGCCAACCGCTTTTGTTGACGCGTGATGAGGATGGGTTAGTGCGTGTTTTCCAAAATGTTTGCCGTCATCGCGGCATGATTTTGGTTGATGAAGCAAAAAACATCACGGGCGCTATCCGTTGCCCTTATCATTCTTGGTGCTATTCGCTGGCGGGTGAACTCAAGGCCACGCCTCATGTTGGCGGACCGGGCAATAATGCGCATGATGAAATTAAGCGTGATGATCTGGGCCTCTTGGAAGTGCGCTCTTATGTGTGGCGCGATGTTGTGTTTGTGAATATCTCAGGCGATGCGCCAGAGTTTGAAGAATACGCCAGTGACGTGATGCAGCGCTGGAAAGAGTTCGACCAACCGCTCTATCACGGTGGGGAAACGAGTTCTTTCAAGCTGGATGTGAAAACCAATTGGAAATTGGCAGTAGAAAATTATTGCGAGAGCTATCACCTGCCGTGGATCCATCCAGGGTTGAATTCTTATTCTCGTTTGGAAGATCATTATAATATTGAGGAGCCGGGGGCGTATTCAGGGCAAGGAAGTTTTGTGTATCAACAGTTGAAACTCAATGGATCTGAAACATTTCCAGACTTTAAAAATCTCTCTGAGAAATGGGATACGAGCGCGGAATATATTGCATTCTTCCCCAATGTTTTATTCGGGGTTCACCGCGATCATGCCTATGCGATTCTGCTCGAGCCGAAAGCGATTGATGAGACGGTTGAACATATTGAGCTTTATTACAGCCAACCATTAGACGAGAGCTTCCAGCCATTGCTTGAAACGAATGCAGCATTTTGGAAGTCGGTCTTTGAAGAAGATATCTTCGTCGTAGAAGGCATGCAAAAAGGGCGTCGTGGTGGGTTGTTTGACGGCGGGAAGTTCTCACCAGTGATGGATACTCCAACCCACATATTCCACCATTGGGTCGCAAGCCACGTCAATGATTTGCGCACGCAAAAAGCTGAGCAAGAATGATGGGTGAAGTCCTACAAAAAAGTTGGTTAGATGGTGCCTTAATTGACGCCCATAGCCGCGATGACAATGAAGCGCTGATTGCGCTTTATGAGCAAGCCGGTCTTGCCAGTGAGAAGTTAGGCGATGAGGCGGGTGCTTGTTTCTATTTTACTCATGCTTACGTTTTCGCGCTGGAACAAGGCGCACCTCAGGCTGAGCAAATAAAAGCGCGGCTTGTGGGTTATGGTCGGGACCGATAGATCGTATTCAATAAAGTCATTGTTTTTGGCTGTGCTACGGGATAGTCAATAGGCGTGTTTTGGCCTTTCCAAATCACGCTTGAGCGCAAAGGCTATGTTTCGTGATTTCCACTCCTCTTCAATCAAACTCTGTTCGGTCTGTTTTCTGGGTTAGTGTTGTTTTTTTGATTGTCCTTGCTGCGTTTCGGGCGTTGATTTTGAATTTAACGCCGATGCAGCTTTTCTTTGATGAAGCGCAATATTGGTTTTGGGGCACGGCGCTTGATTTTGGTTATTTTTCTAAGCCACCGTTGCTTGCATGGATTATTCGCGGTTTCACCGAAGTTTGTGGCACGGGGGAAGCTTGCATCCGTTTAGCCTCACCCGTCCTTTATGGACTAACGGCCCTTGTTGGTGGGTTTTTGGCCAGCCGTATCGCGCCCCGTCTTGGCGGCGCGGCACCTGCTGCGTTTTTATGGACGGTTGTGCTGCTGGCGACCCTGCCTGGTATTAGTTTTGCAACCCGCTTAATCTCCACAGATGGGCCTTTGCTTTTTTTCTTTGCCTGTTCCTTGTTGTTCTTAGACCGCTTTCGTGAGCGGCCAAGCGTCTTAAATGCCATCGGACTTGGCATTGCTGTTGGCGCGGGGTTCATGGCGAAATATGCGATGGTATATTTCGTTTTATGTGCGGTTTTGTGGATGGTGTTTTCAGTTGAAGGTCGCCGTACTATTTTCAAACCAGCCATCTTATTGAGCATTATCGTTGCAGCCCTCATTTTAGCGCCAAACCTTTGGTGGAACGCGTCTAATGATTGGATCACGTTTCAACACACAGGTGAAAATGCCAAGTGGCAGGGACTAAACTTTAAGTTCGATAATCTTGCCGAGTTTTTCGGTGCGCAAATTGGGATTTTAGGGCCAGTGCTTTTTGTGGTTCTCTTAATTGGGCTATGGAAAAGCGGACGCAAACTGCCACCGCCTGTTGTCTTTTTGCTGTGCTTTTCACTGCCTGTTATTTTTCTGATGACCTTTCAAGCAACAATTTCGCGCGCTCATGCAAATTGGGCGGCTGTCGCATTTGTGGCGCTCACCGTGCTCACCGTGTCATGGGCGGTTTCATGGCGATCAAAGCCTATCTTAGTGGTTGCAGCCTTGGTTCATTTTGTTGCGATTGGCACTTTTGCTATTGCAGATTTGCATGCCGATACATTGGTGCATAACAAATTTGGCGCAGCTTATAAGCGCGTTTTTGGCTGGCATGAGTTTTCAGCAGAAGTGGCTAAAGTGGCTGAAGAGGCAGGGGCGAAAACCATTGTTGTGGACCGTAGAAACAAGGTCGCGCAACTCACCTATTATTTGCGCGATAGTGGTTACAATATTCGCACATGGCCTGCTAAAGGCTTGCCGCGCCATTTTTATGAAATGGCTGTTCCTTTAGAGAGCAAAGATGCAGCACCTGTGCTTGTTGTCGTTGCTTCTTGTCGTGCTGGTGGCGAGGCGGCTCATGTTGCTGTTGGCCCCGCAATCGACGTTTATGTTCGGCCTCGTCATAGCCGCAAAGCACAAAGCTTTATCGTGAAATCTGCGAACGTCAGTAAAACAGATATTTGCTGAATTGACCTTGACCCTCTGACCTAGAATATATTAAATGAACAAGCGTTCATTTAATTGGTGTAGAGACTATGGCAAGGACTGCTGGCTCATCGGGAGAAAAAACCAACAAAGCAATCACAAGCGCTGCTTTGGCGCTTTTTGCTGAGCGTGGTTATGCGGCCGTATCCATGCGTGCAATTGCGCAAGAGGTCGGCATCCAAGTTGGCGCTCTCTACAACCACTTTGCAACCAAGCAAGATGTACTTGCGCATATCATGCTGGACCACATGCAAGAATTGCTGGCCGCATGGGATGATGCTTGTGCAGGAGCCAATACGCCTGTTGCAAAAATTGAGGCTTTCGTCCGGTTCCACGTTCGTTACCACATGACACGGCACAATGGTGTTTTCACATCATTCATGGAGCTTAGAAGCCTTGAGCCAGAGAATTTCAATAAGGTTGAAGCGCTGCGTAAGCGGTATGAATATGATATCCGCGATACTCTCAAGCAGGGTCGGGATCAGGGTGATTTTCTAATCACTGACCCCCATGTCAGCGCGATGGCGTTGATTGCTATGCTGACGGGTGTGACGGCTTGGTATAAACCGGCTGGTCGTTTGGATGTAAATGAAATCGAAGAAATTTATCTCGCCTTAGCAATGCGCTCCATTTGCTGCGAGCAAGAAACCCCTGTTTTAACGGAGAAGGCGAGCTGATGTTTAACGCTGGTATGAATTTTGGTCTTGGCGAAGAAATCGATGCGCTGCGCGATATGGTGCAGAAATTTGCAGCAGATGAGATTGCACCACGTGCTCAAGAAATAGATGAAAGCAATGAATTCCCCAGTGACCTTTGGGAAAAGTTTGGCGCACTGGGTTTGCTTGGTATCACGGTGCCTGAAGAAGATGGCGGTGTGGGCATGGGTTATCTTGCTCATGCTATCGCCATTGAAGAAATCAGCCGCGCGTCTGCTTCTGTCGGTCTTTCCTACGGGGCGCATTCCAACCTGTGCGTGAACCAATTAACCCGTTGGGGTAATGCGGAGCAAAAGGCGAAATATTTGCCGAAGTTAATTTCGGGCGAACATGTCGGTTCACTCGCGATGTCTGAGCCGGGAGCGGGTTCTGATGTGGTTTCTATGCGCTTGAAGGCTGAAAAGCGAAACGATAAATATGTGCTTTCTGGCAATAAAATGTGGATCACGAACGGCCCTGATGCCTCCACTCTCATCGTTTACGCCAAGACAGATATGGATGCGAAATCAAAGGGGATCACGGCCTTCTTGATTGAGAAAGATATGGCTGGTTTCTCGACCGCGCAAAAGCTCGACAAGTTGGGCATGCGCGGTTCTAACACCTGCGAACTGGTGTTTGAAAATTGCGAAGTGCCTTATGAAAATGTGCTTGGTGAAGAAGGGCAGGGCGCAGAGATTTTGATGTCTGGGCTTGATTATGAGCGTGTGGTTTTGGCCGCTGGTCCGCTTGGCATTATGGCAGCGGCAATGGATATTGTTGTGCCTTATGTGCATGAGCGTAAACAGTTTGACCGCCCCATCGGCACCTTCCAGCTAATGCAGGGCAAGCTTGCCGATATGTACACCACGATGAATGCGTGCCGTGCGTATGTTTATGCGGTAGCCGCGGCATGTGACCGTGGCGAGACGACCCGCAAAGATTCCGCTGGCTGTATTTTATATGCGGCAGAAAAAGCAACGCAGGTAGCGCTTGAATCGATACAAGCGCTTGGCGGTAATGGCTATATCAACGATTACGCCACGGGCCGTCTGCTTCGTGATGCGAAGCTTTATGAGATTGGTGCAGGCACAAGCGAAATTCGCCGCATGTTGATAGGTCGTGAAATGTTTGAGGAAACCAAGTGAAACTAACCTCATCTCTCAACCCGCGCTCAGAAGATTTTCAAACCAATAAAGCGCAAATGGAAAGCCTTATAAAAGGCTGTGCAGATTTGTCCGAGCGCATTCAAGAAGGCGGTGGCGAGAAATCGCGCGAACGGCATTTGTCGCGTGGTAAGCTTTTGCCCCGTGATCGTGTGGCTCAACTTTGTGATCCAAATACGCCGTTTTTAGAAGTCGGCCAATTTGCGGCAAACGGCATGTATGACGACCAAGTGCCTGCCGCTGGTGTTGTTGCGGGTGTTGGCAAGGTTTGCGGTGTTGACTGCATGATTGTTGCCAATGATGCGACGGTGAAAGGCGGCACCTATTTCCCCCTCACAGTGAAGAAACACCTTCGCGCCCAAGAGATCGCCAGCGCCAATAACCTGCCATGTATCTATCTTGTTGATAGCGGCGGGGCGAACCTTCCAAACCAAGATGAAGTCTTCCCAGATCGCGATCATTTTGGCCGCATCTTTTTCAATCAAGCTAATATGTCGGCCCAAGGCATTCCGCAAATTGCGGTGGTGATGGGCTCATGTACGGCAGGGGGTGCCTATGTGCCTGCCATGTCTGATGAAGCGATCATTGTTAAAGAACAAGGCACGATCTTTTTAGCAGGCCCACCCTTGGTGAAGGCCGCGACAGGCGAAGTGATTTCTGCCGAAGAATTGGGTGGCGGCGATGTTCATACGCGGCTTTCTGGTGTGGCCGATCATCTGGCAGAAGATGACGCTCATGCCCTGCATTTGGCCCGTCAAGCGGTAGCCAATTTGAACTGGTCGACTGAGAATAAAATTCAATTGATCGAACCTGAACTTCCAGCACTCGATCCAGAAGAATTGCTGGGTCTCATCCCTGTTGATAGCCGCAAGCCTTTCGACATCAAAGAAGTGATTGCCCGCGTGGTGGATGGCTCGCGCTTTGATGAATTTAAAGCGCGGTTTGGCGAAACATTGGTAACGGGCTTTGCCCATATTGACGGCATTCCCGTTGGTATTCTCGCCAACAACGGCGTGTTGTTTGCAGAGAGCGCTGTTAAGGGCGCGCACTTTATTGAGCTTTGTTGTCAGCGAAAAATTCCGCTCGTGTTCTTGCAAAACATCACGGGCTTTATGGTGGGGCGCGCGGCAGAAAGTGGTGGCATTGCCCGTCACGGCGCGAAGATGGTGACGGCTGTCTCCAATGCGCAAGTGCCAAAGATTACGATGATTGTTGGCGGTTCTTATGGTGCTGGCAATTACGGCATGGCGGGCCGTGCTTATGATCCGCGCTTCTTGTGGATGTGGCCCAATTCCAAAATCTCCGTCATGGGCGGCGAACAGGCTGCAGGTGTACTGGCTGATGTGCGCCGCGCAGGCATTGAACGCAAGGGCGGAGAATGGTCTGTTGAAGAAGAGAGCGCCTTCAAGCAACCGATGATCGACCAATTCAACGAACAATCCGCAGCGCTATATTCCTCCGCCCGCCTTTGGGATGACGGCATCATAGACCCACGCAAAACGCGGGACGTCCTTGCGCTGAGCTTACGAGTAAGTCTCAACGCAGAAATCGGGGAGACACGTTTCGGCGTGTTTAGAATGTAAGCACATGTTCAATAAAATCCTCATTGCAAACCGTGGCGAAATTGCTTGTCGTGTCATCGACACCTGCCGCGAATTAAACGTTAAAACGGTTGCTGTTTTTTCAGATGCCGATAGAGCTTCGCGCCATGTTTCTATGGCTGATGAGGCGGTGCATATCGGAGCCTCTTCGGTGGCTGAAAGTTATCTGGTGGCAGAGCGTATCATTGACGCAGCGAAGGCGACGGGCGCGGAGGCTATCCACCCTGGCTTTGGGTTCCTCTCAGAAAACCCAGACTTTGTTGATGCCGTTGAAGCGGCAGGTCTCACCTTCATTGGACCGTCGGCAAAATCCATTCGCGCGATGGGTTTGAAGGATGCAGCGAAAGCCTTGATGGAAGAGGCCAATGTACCCGTTGTGCCAGGTTATCATGGCGATAACCAAGACGTGGGCTTCCTCGCTAATGAAGCAGAAAAAATTGGCTATCCCGTCCTCATCAAAGCGCGTGCTGGCGGTGGTGGTAAGGGGATGCGGCTTGTTGAGCGGGCTGAAGATTTTGCTGAAGCCCTAGAAAGTGCCGCGCGTGAGGGCCTTGCAAGTTTCGGCGATGGCATGGTGTTGGTTGAAAAATACATCAACGCGCCGCGCCATATTGAGGTGCAGGTGTTTGGTGATAGTCACGGCGATGTCGTCCATCTTTATGAGCGTGATTGTTCGCTGCAGCGCCGCCATCAAAAAGTAATTGAAGAAGCCCCCGCGCCCGGTATGACAGACGAGATGCGTGCGGCCATGACTGAGGCTGCTGTAACCGCTGCCAAGGCGATTGATTATGAGGGTGCTGGCACGATTGAGTTTATCGTTGATGGCGCAAAAATGTCAGCGGATGGGTTCTGGTTCATGGAGATGAACACCCGCCTTCAAGTGGAGCATCCAGTGACAGAAGAGGTTACAGGCTTCGATCTGGTTGAATGGCAATTGCGTGTGGCATCTGGCGAACCCCTGCCGGTGAAACAAGAGCATATCACGTTGATGGATCACTCGTTTGAAGCGCGGCTTTATGCTGAAGATCCGGCGAATGACTTCTTGCCAGAAACGGGAACACTCACCCATCTTCAATTCCCTGAGAATGCACGTATTGAAACAGGTGTGCGCGAAGGTGATACGATTACAGCACATTATGACCCGATGATTGCCAAGATTATCACGCATGGTGAAACCCGTGATGAAGCGTTGAAAAATCTTCTTAGCGCGTTGCAAGAAACGCAGGTGATGGGCTGCGTTACCAATGTGGATTTTCTGGCGCAATTGGCAGCTCACGAAGGCTTTGTTCGCGGTGACGTGGATACGGGTCTGATTGCCCGTGATCTTGAGGCGTTGACCAAAGCAGTCGCACCAACTGTGCTGCATGATGCTATCGCCTGCCTTTGTGTTTTCGGCGCGCTTGAAAGCGAAAATGGTTTGGGGGCTTGGCAACTTTGGGGCGCTCCGTCGCGGCTTGTTGATGTGATGCGTATGGGCGAAACCATTGAGGCCCGTGTTAGCCAACTCAAACAGGATTGTTTCCAGTTTTCTTTTGATGGCCGTGTGGTCGATATGGAAAGAATGGACGACACAGAGGATGGTCGTTTCCGCTTTATGAGCGAGGGGCGACAATTTGCAGCCGACATCATTGTTGATGAGCAAAACGCACGCATTGTCATTGATGGCGAAAGTGTCGATTACATCCTTGAGACATCTTACGATGGTGGCAATGACAATGCTTTTGCCTCCAACCAAATCGTCGCTCCAATGCCCGGTGTTATTACCGCGTGCAATGTGTCGGTTGGAGATATGGTGAAAAGCGGTGATACATTGCTCGTGATGGAAGCCATGAAAATGGAACACGCACTTGAGGCAACCATTGATGGTGTTGTTGAAAGCGCTGATGTTGCTATTGGTGAGCAAGTCGAAAAAGGCGCTATCCTGATTGTGTTGAGTGAGGCGGAATGACGGATTTCGTCTCTATCTTTGAAGTCGGCCCGCGCGACGGTTTGCAAAATGAAAAGACGTTTGTTTCGACGGATGACAAGGTGGCGCTCGTTGACCGTCTGTCTGAGGCAGGGTTTCAAAAGATTGAAGTTGCAAGTTTTGTGTCCCCTAAATGGGTTCCGCAAATGGCTGATGGTGCTGACGTGATGGCGGGCATCAAACGGTCGCCGTCGGTTACTTATGCGGCACTGACACCAAACGTAAAAGGGTATGAAAACGCGCGCGCTGCGAAGGCAGATGAAGTGGCGATTTTCGGCTCGGCGTCTGAGGGTTTTAGCCAGAAAAATATCAATTGTTCCATTGCTGAGAGTTTAGAGCGTTTCAAACCATTGATGGAATTAGCCCTGCAAGATGGCGTGCCTGTTCGTGGTTATGTGTCATGCGTGGTGGAATGCCCTTATGACGGGATGACCAAGCCTGCGGCCGTGGCTGATGTGGCAAAGGCGCTTTATGAAATGGGGTGTTATGAGATTTCTCTCGGTGATACGATTGGTAAAGCGCAACCATCTGAGGTTGCTTTGATGCTCGATGCTGTGCTCGAATTTGTGCCCGCAGAAAAACTCGCAGGCCATTATCACGATACGGCCAATCGCGCGCTTGCCAATATCGAAGTGAGCCTTGAGAAAGGCGTTCGCACTTTTGACAGTGCCATTGGTGGTTTGGGGGGGTGTCCCTATGCGCCGGGTGCAAAAGGCAATGTGGAAACGCTTGCCGTTTTTGACCATTTGACGGAACTAGGTTTTGAAACGAGGATCAACCGTGATCAACTGGTGAAAGCAGGCGCATTGCTCACCGATATGATGGGAAAGCTCAGCCATGACTGATTTTGAAACAATACGGTTGGATGAGGCAGACAATGGCATTGCGACGCTGACCCTCGCACGACCTGAAAAGCACAACGCGCTTAATGCACAGATGATTGCAGAATTGACGCAAGCAGCCCACGAAATTGCTGAACGCGAAACAATTCGCGCGGTGATTTTGACGGGTGAGGGCAAAAGCTTCTGTGCTGGTGGTGATTTGAATTGGATGCGCGAGCAGGCAGAAAAACCAGATGATGAAAAAGTAGCAGAAGGCATGAAGCTTGCCACCATGCTGCGCGCACTTGATGATTTGCCAAAGCCGTTGATTGCCAAAGTTCAAGGCAATGCCTTTGGTGGTGGCGTTGGCATGATGTGTGTTTCTGACATTGTGGTTGCAGCAAGCCATATAAAATGGGGACTGACTGAAACCCGCCTCGGTCTTATCCCTGCGACGATTGGGCCTTATGTGGTGCGCCGTTTGGGTGAAGGTCATGCGCGGCGGTGTTTTATGAACTCCAAAATTTTTGGCGCAGAAATAGGGCAGCAGCTAGGGCTGATCTCCGACATCGTAACGGCGGAGGTGCTAGAGGAAAGCGCGCTTTTAGAAGCAAAGGCATTTTTAAGTTGTGCACCTGGCGCTGTGGCCTCATCAAAAGACTTAGCCAAATATCTTGCCCGCAGCACGGGCGACCCGATGGAATATACCGCCGACCGACTTGCCGAGCGCTGGGCAAATGATGAATGCGCGAATGGTATTCAAGCGTTCTTCAATAAATCAAAAGCGCCGTGGGTCGTGGAATAATTTTGGCGATTTCGCATTGGTTGAGGGTTTGCTCCGTTGATGTTAATCTGTGACACATGAGTTCAAGCGGATAGATTGAGGTTGGATTGAAAGCTCAATTCTTTGCACGACTGGCGGCTTTGTTTTTGGCAGTGTTGTTATCTGTCACCTTGTGGCTGCCGTCACGCGCTGACGAAAAACCTTTGCTGGTCTTCGCAGCCATTAGCATGAAGGCGGCTTTAGAACCCATTATTGCCGATTTTGAAAAAGAGACAGGTCGCAAGGTGACGTTGTCTGTTGCTGGAAGTTCCATCCTCGCCCGCCAAATTGCGGCCGGTGCACCAGCGGATGTTTTCGTTTCCGCTGATATTGATTGGGCGTCATGGTTGAAAACGCAAAACCTCACGGTTCCTGAAAGTCAGCGCATCGTTGCTCGTAATCAGCTCGCACTGGTCGTGCCAAAAGATGTGCCGATTAGTGGTGATCAAAATATTGCGGATGTTTTGAACGGATGGTTGGCTGAAAAAGGAAGTCGGATTGCGGTTGCAAACCCTGATCATATTCCAGCAGGACGTTATGCGCGGGCTACATTGAAGAAGATGGAAGCTGAGATTGGGCCTTATAAAGCAATTGAAAAACGCATGGCGATTACAGGCAATGTTCGTCTCGCCTCTGTGCTTGTTGGCCGCGCAGAAGTGCCACTTGGCATTGTTTATCACTCCGAAGCAGTAATTAATCCTGATATTAAGCTTGTGGGGCTTTTTTCAAGCGATAGTCATCCAGATATTGTATATCCGGCGCTAAGACTGCTAAACGGACGCAGTGATGCTGACACATTTCTAGATTATCTAGAGAGTAAATTAGCAAAAATGCATTTTGTTAAAGCGGGACTGTTCGTTCCGAAGTAAGGGAACCACCTTGGACGCCATCCTTTCTTACCTAGCCCTATCTGATGTTGAAACCTCTGCGATTTTATTATCGTTGAAGGTGGCAGGTGTCGCCGTGCTTGTGGCTTTGCCTTTGGCATTGCTGGTCGCATTTTTGTTGGCGCGTTATAAATTTCCCGGCCGCACCGCCTTAAATGTTCTGGTGTTGCTTCCCTTAGTCGTGCCACCTGTGGTGACGGGTTATCTGCTTTTAATCGCATTCGGGCGCCAAGGGTTCATTGGTAAGTTTCTGTTTGAGACGTTTGATTTTTCATTTGCCTTCCAGTGGACAGGTGCCGCTTTAGCTGCTGGTGTTATGGCTTTTCCGCTTATGGTGCGGCCCATTCGGCAGGCCATTGAAGCGGTTAATCGTGATTGGGAAGTAACTGCTCGCACTTTAGGGGCTGGTCGGTTGACGGTGTTTTTCACCATCATTTTCCCGCTTGCCTTGCCTGGTTTAATTGCGGCGTTGATTTTGGGTTTTGCCAAAGCCCTTGGCGAATTTGGTGCGACGATTACGTTTGTCTCTAACATACCTGACGAAACACGCACCTTGCCGCTCGCCATATACTCATTGCTACAATCCCCAGGGGATGAAGGAGGCCTTTGGCGCCTTACAATTTTCAGCATTCTCTTGGCGGTTGGTGCGGTTGTGTTGTCTGAGGTTATGGCACAACGATTGAAGCGACTTTCTGGAGAGAGCGATGCTTGAAGTTGATATTGCTGGCCAGCGTGGCGAATTTAATTATGCGCTTTCGTTCAAAAGCGCTGCCAATGTAACTGCTTTGTTTGGCGTTTCGGGCGCTGGTAAGTCGACACTGATTGACGCCATTTCTGGCCATGTGTTGCCTGAGAATGGACGCATTGCTGTTGGTGATAGCGTGTTCTTTGATACGATTAATCGCAAAAATATCAATGTACGCAAACGCCGTGTTGGCCATATTTTTCAAGACCCGCGCCTGTTCCCGCATATGAATGTGAAGCGTAATCTCACCTATGCCCGTTGGGCTGGGTGGCGCAATAAGAAAGCTGCAAGCTTTGATGACATCGTTGATATGCTGGGCTTGGGTGATCTACTGACGCGCATGCCTGCAAGTCTCTCAGGCGGGGAACGCCAACGGGTTGCGATTGGGCGTGCGCTGCTTTCAGACCCGCGCGTTTTGTTGATGGATGAGCCGCTGACGGGGCTGGATCATTGGCGCAAGATGGAAATCATGCCGTATTTCGAGCGGCTGGCAAATGAAGGTGGCGTGCCGATTGTCTATGTCAGCCACGACCTTGATGAAGTTGTGCAGCTTGCCGATCATATGGTGCTAATGGATGGCGGCCGTGTTTTGCATCATGGTTCTGTGGCTGAGGTGCTGCCGAAAGTACATGGCCAATTTGATCAAGGAAAACACGCGCCAAGTGCATTGATTGATGCTCATTTTGAATCGATTGATCCAAGTTGGGATATGACGTGGTTGAAGATTGGTCGGCAAAACTTTGCCCTGTCTGAAAAGTTAGAACCACGTGCGGAACCTTATCGTGTCCGTATTGATGCAAGCGATGTTGCGCTTGCTTTGAATGAACCGCGTGGAACGAGTTTCCAAAATATCTTGTATGGCCGCGTCTTGACGGTTGAGAAAATGGGGAGCGCTTATAGCGATGTGACCCTTAGTATTGATGGCCAACCAATCATCGCGCGCGTAACGAATAAGGCGCTTAATGAGATGTCGATTACGCCTGATTTGCAAATTTTTGTTATGATTAAATCTGTCGCCGTTGAAATGGCGCTATGAAATATTGGGATATCTGCGGTTGAGTAATTTATATTAGTTAGCTAATTAGTTTTTTTCGAATATTAATAAGATTAATACCTTTTTCGTATTAGGTAGGCTTAAAAAAAATATTCGAAAGTAGAGAGATGCCAATTTTACACCGCTTTCTAAACGACACCTCCGGAAATTTTGCCATGATGTTGGGGCTCGCGTTATCCGCCATTATTTTGTGTGGTGGTGGAGCGACCGATTTTGGACGCCTGTTTGTTGCAAAAGCTGAGGCGCAAAAATCGATTGATGCGGCATCGCTTGCAACTGCTGCTGCTATTACTAGCGGTTTGGAAGATGACGAAGCCGTGCAAAAAGGCATCGAGATGTTTTGGTTGAACAATCAAACCTTGGCGCAGAACGTTGAGCAAACACCCGTTATTAATGTTACCAGACGTGGTTCAAATATTTCTATCGAAGCCTCAGTCGAGGGCGGCGTCGCTGCGTATTTTTCATGGATCGCGGGTATTGATACTCTTGCTTATAACGTGAATGCAAATTCGACATTTGGTGAAGTACGAGACGAAATCACTTTGGTATTGGATACTTCAGCATCAATGTATGGCGCCAACATTTCTCGCTCTATTGCGTTGAAAGACGCGGCAAGCCAGTTTGTTGACTTGGTTCAGCCCTTTTCACAGGGTAGTTCGTACCGGATTATCAATCTGGTGCCTTTTGGTGGGCGCGTTGGTTTTGGTGACGAGTACGCCTTTTGGCTTGGCCCAGATAGTCCTCAAAACCCGCACCAGCATTTCGCAGGCTGTTTTGAGCCAGGAGGAATAACGCAGGCTGCTGAACTTGTCATTCCAACGCCAGGCCCTGGAGCCTATGAAGCTCATATCCCATTAGTGAGAGAAAACTTTCAAGGCAATACGAGTGTTCCAACTTGCCCTGAACTTGAATCACAGGTTCAACTATTTGAAACGGACGTTAATCTTCTCCAAGACCGCATCAATGGTATGTCACCAGTATGGGGGACGAGTTCCGATTTAGCGCTTGGATGGGGTTGGCGGACATTGAATGATGCATGGCGACCGCATTTCTTAGGGCCAGATCTTTTCCCGCGAGCCTTCCAACCGCGTAATCGTAAAATATTGATTTTCCTAACCGATGGTGCTGTTTCACGAGTTAATGATGGTGGCGATGCGCCAGGACAATTATATAATGGTGCGACTGATCGTGATCCAAATGGCCTCAACCATTTTAATGCAGTTTGTGACGCCATCAAAGCTCAGGGTGAAATCAACGTTTATATGATTGGTTTTGAGCTGCCACAAAATGGTGCCATCGTTGATGCAATGCAAAATTGTACTTCAGGTGCAGGTCGTTTCTTTAATGCGGAAAATTCCGATATCGTGCAAATTTTCAGTGATATAGCGACAGACATTGTGCCTATTCGTTTGACCAACTAGGCGTCGACCGACGTGCTTGGTCTTACAGTGCAATGAGTGCCATTACCTACTTTGCGAGAAATTCAGCTACGCGTTCCAATGCGCGTTCAATATTTTCTGTCGAGTTCGCATAAGATACCCGAATATAACCCTCGCCATGAATGCCGAAATCTGGCCCACCGATGAGGGCGACGCCGGTTTGTTCAAGCAAGGTTGAGGCAAGTTCTTTTGCTTTCCAGCCTGTCGCTTTGATATTGGGGAAAGCGTAAAACGCACCCTTTGGTGTGACGCAGCTTACCTTTTCAATAGCGTTCAAACCGTCTGTCACCACTTTGCGACGTTCGTCAAATGCTGCCATCATGCTGGTTACATCATCTTGTGGGCCTGTCAGAGCAGCAAGGCCCGCATATTGAGCGGGCGCGTTGACACAAGACCAGCAATTAACGGCAAGCTTGCGCACTTTATCATAGAGCTCATCAGGCCAGACCGAATAGCCCATGCGCCAACCAGTCATGGCATAGGTTTTTGACCAGCCATTGAGCAAGATCAAACGATCACGAATTTCTGGGTAGGTCAGAAGCGAGACGTGTTCTTCGCCATCGTACGTCATGCGGTCATAGATTTCATCAGACATGATTGCGACATTGGGGAATTTCTCCAAGCCCGCCACCAATTTATCAATCTCCGATTTTGGCGTAACGCCGCCGCACGGATTGGCAGGTGAGTTGACGATGATTAAGCGGGTTTTGTCTGTGATGAGCGCCAGTGTTTCGTCGGCAGAAAAAGCGAATTGATTTTCCTCACGGATCGGAATTGCAACAGGCGTTGCACCCGTAAACTCAATCATCGAGCGATATATCGGGAAGCCTGGGTCTGGATATAGAATTTCCGCACCCGGTTCACCAAACATGACGATTGCTGCATACATTGTCACCTTGCCACCGGGGACGATGATGACATTGTCAGGGTTTACCTCAACTGCGTACCGCCCATGTAAATCAGCAGCGACCGCTTCTCTGAGCGGCAAAATGCCATTGGCAGGTGTGTAACCGTGGTGTCCATCTTTGAGCGCTTTAACAGCGGCTTCCACAATATGGTCAGGGGTCGGGAAATCTGGTTGACCGATGCCAAGATTGATAACGTCCATGCCGCCGCTTGCAAGCGCTGTTGCGCGGGCCAATACGGTGAATGCGTTTTCTTCACCAATGCGATCAAAGCCTGAGGTGGTTTTCATGGTGCTACTCGTAATCGTTATAATGACTTTTAGGCGACCGGCGTTTCTGGCACCGGCGTGATGAAGCTGCCGTTTGTCGTGTATGACGTCACATTATCAACGGTCACTTGCGCCATCAAGCCGCGTGTGTGTTGGGAGGCGGACGCCACATGAGGCAAAAGCACAACACGAGGGTGGGTCATAAAGTTGGCGGGTACATAAGGTTCATCGGCGAATACGTCGAGGCCCGCACCAAGGATTGTATTGTCGGCAAGCGCCTCGCCCAATGCTTCCTCATCAACGGTTGAGCCGCGTCCTATATTGATCAACAGGCCATTTGAACCAAGCGCTTCTAAAACTTCTGCGTTGATTGCGTTCAACGTGCCAGCGCCACCGGGTACAACGACCATGAGGGTGTCGACAGATTTCGCGAGACTTAAAAGGCTGTCATGGTAGGGGTAGTCTAAATCGCTCTTTTTCGAACGGTTGTGATATTCAATTGCCATGCCAAATGCTTCGGCTCTCTTGGCAATTGCAATGCCGATGCGGCCTAGACCATAAATGCCAAGCGTGCGGGTTTGTAGCGATGCAGGGGTGAGAGGGTAGGGGCCAGATGCTCCCCATTTCCCCGCCCGCAAATAGCGCTCTGCTTGTGGCAGCTCACGAACTGTCATGAGCAGCAACCCTAACGCAGTATCGGCAACTTCATCCGTCAAAACATCAGGTGTGTTGGTAACGGTAATCCCGTTTGCTGCAGCATAGGCCGTTTCAACGCCATCATAACCAACGCCGAAGTTAGCTACCAATTTAAGGTTGGGAAACTTGGCCATGAGCACGCCATCACACGTTACATTGACGAATGTGGTAATAATGGTGACGTCATTTTTGATGGCGTCATAAAGGGCTTCTTTGTCATCATGGCTATAGGCGCGGTGCACGTTGCCGAGTTGTTCGAGTTGCTTGTCTTGTGCTTCTGGAAGAGGGCTTAGCATCAAGATTGTTGGTTGCGACATGGTTGGCTCCGGCATGAGATATTGGACGTTGCAGTATAGGCAAGGTGCTTTTGATTACCAGAGGCATTTTGTGATGTAACCTACCGCTCGCAAAAGTCTTATTTGAATAGGATGCAATGGCGCTTTATTGGTGAAGCAACATTAAAAACCAGAGTGATTTGTTATGAAATCAACCGCCCTTGCCGCCCTCGCATTTTCTGCTGTGAGCTTTATGTCTACCTTTGATGCTAAAGCATCCGACTTGGTTGGATGCGATGGGACAGATGGTTGTACGTTAGAAAGTGGGCGCTCTTATCAAGTGCAACTTCCAGATGAATGGAATGGCACTGATAAACTGCCGCTGCTTATCCATTTTCATGGCTGGGGCCGTACAGGCAAAAATGTGCTGAACAATAAGAAGGTTGCAGGAGCAACCAAAGAGACAGGCTTGTTGTTGTTAGCGCCTAATGGGGCTGGCAAGTCGTGGTCATTTTGGAATTCACCCTCACGGGATGTTCCATTTGTTGAAGCGATGATTGAGGACGCGGCCAAACGGTTTCCGATAGATAAAGAGCGCATTTACGTGTCGGGCTTTTCTTATGGAGCCGCAATGGCATGGCGGTTGGCGTGTGAGCGCGGCGCGGACTTTGCTGGTTTCTTGACTATGGCAGGAACGTTATGGAATTTGGAAGAGTTGGAGAGTTGCGCGTCGCCTATCACGCTGCGACATGTGCATGGGTTGAAAGATACAGTGATGGATATACCCGTCGGTGCAAATGATGACCCGCTTTATTCTGTTTATCCGTGGGTGCAATTGGCGGGCTGTCGTGCAGCCCCTGATCAAACCAAACAAGTTGCAAGCTTTAGCCAAAGTGTTTGGACAGGTTGTTCATCCAAACACGATGTTGAATTAGAGTTGCACAATGGCGGTCATCTTATTCCCAAGCAATGGATGAAGCGCCAGCTAGAGCGATTACAAAAAGAACATCACGGTAGCTAACCGCTTACTCTCAATAATAATAGATCACGTCGCATTCAAGGCATTGCGGGGTGCTGTTTTTGGTGTAGAGACGTCAGAGTATCAAGGGGTGGATGATGTCTAAACTAACGCCAGTAGAAGCTTTGATGGGCCTTGCTGTTCCGCTGATTTGGGGCATGGGGTTTGTGGTTGCTAAGGGAGCGATTGAGCATTTCCCACCCATATTATTGATGGCTCTCCGCTTTGGCCTTACGGCTGCGGTCTTGGTTTTCTTTGTAAAAATTCCAAAGGGAAATTTGCGTGCACTCTTTCTGATCGCAATCGTTGCTGCGGCCATTCAATACAGCCTGACCTTTACTGGCCTGAAAGGGCTTGAAGCAGGCATTGCTGCTTTGGTGGTTCAGCTTGAAGTGCCGTTCTTGGTGCTGCTTGGTGTGTTTCTGCTTCGCGAAAAGCCAGAGATGCGGAAATGGTTTGGCATTATCGTTGCGTTTTTTGGGGTGGCCATCATGACCCAGCAAGATGAATTCAGCGGCAGTGTCACGTCCATGATGCTTGTTGTTGGCGGCGCTTTTTCATGGGCGCTTGGTCAGGTGATGATTAGGAAGCTCAAAGATATTGACGGGCTGCAAGTAACAACGTGGATTGCGGTTTTTGCTTTTCCGCAATTGCTGGTGATGTCCTATCTGTTTGAAGAAGGACAAGTTGAAGCCTTGCAAGGGGCTGAACCCATTGTCTGGTGGGCAGTGGTTTATTTAGGCATCGTGATGACTGCTTTGGGGTATTATTTTTGGAACACGCTGATTAGACGGCACGATGTCGGTAAGGTCGCGCCCTTCTTGCTTCTGCTGCCTGTTTTCTCAGTAATTGGTGGTGTCATCTTTTTGAACGAAGTACCAACCATCACGAAGCTTGCTGGTGGTGCCATCATCTTGTTTGGTGTCGCAATTATTCTATTCACGCCAGAGCGCAAGAAAGCAAAAGCTGCTTAGAACGCTGCTTTATAAATATGCAAAGCGTCGGCTTCTGTAACGTCGCGCGGATTGTTCACCAAGAGACGGGTTTGGTTCATCGCGTCATTGGCAAGCATTGGCAGGCTGTCTTCTGTCACCTCAACTTCACGCAGTGATTGCGGCAGGCCGCAGCGTGCAGAAAGGTCTGCCATTTCTTCTGCAAACGCCGCTGCCCCTTCTTGGCTTTCCATACCTGCCAAATCAGGAAAGGCGTAAGGCGCAATTTCTGCGTATGGCGCAGGCGCCGTAACGGCGTTAAAGCGGAGCACGTGCGGTAGAACCAAAGCGTTCGAAAGGCCGTGCGGAATTTTATAGTGACCACCAAGCGGATAGGCGAGAGCATGAACGGCTGCAACAGGTGAATTGGCAAAGGCTTGTCCGGCCAACATTGAACCTAACAACATATCGCCACGGGCTTTGATATTGTGGCCCTCATGGACGGCAGTTTCCAGTGATGCACCCATTAAACTCAAAGCCTCTTTCGCAAGATTGCGAGAGATTGGATTATTGTTCGCGCTTTTAGACGCATAGGCTTCAATGGCATGAACCATCGCATCAATACCTGTTGCGGCGGTAATGTGAGCGGGCAGGCCGATTGTTAGATCAGGATCAAGCAAGGCAATATCAGGAATGATAACGGGTGAGACAACGCCCATCTTTTCATTGGTGCCTGTGGTGATGATTGAAATGGGTGTTACTTCTGACCCAGTACCTGAAGTTGTTGGGATGAGGAGGAGCGGTAATCTGCCACCTGTGACATTACCAATGCCGTAAATGTCTTTGAGATTTTGGGCGCCTCTTGCAAGAACGGCAACCAGCTTGGCGACATCAAGTGAAGAGCCGCCACCAAAGCCGATTATGCCTGTCGCCCCATAATCGACGGCAAAGTCTGTTGCTGCGAGTACAATTTCTTCAGGGGGGTCTGCTTTTACATCTGTATAGACAATGTGTTCGACATTTTCAGAATTTAAGGCCTCGACAACACGATCAACTAACCCGGTCGCCATCATGCCCGGATCGGTGATGACGACGACGCGCTCACCCAGAGCTGTTTGGCTTATGGTGCCAAGATCGCTCAAAATACCACTTCCAAAGCGAATGTTCGCTGACGTACTAAAAGTAAAAGGTGTCATCTGTTTGATATCCTAATGATAGCTATACTTTTTATGAAACAGATAAGTTGCCATTATTTTTTTATCAGCAGTCCGAATAATGCGATGGCAAATAGAACGCACTGATAATGATCGTCGCCTAGTATTTCCGCAGCCTTATCTGTTAATTGCGTAAACGTTATTGCCTAATATACTTATCAGAAGACATGAAACGGGCCAACAAGAAATGGGTGGTGTTCCATTGCTTTTTGCGGCAAAGCTGATTGCTGAGTTCGATTAGGAATATAAATGATCAATCCCGCTATCACGAAGACCATGTCGCCACTTGTTTGGGGTATGCTGATTTTGTTGTCTGTGCTGTGGGGAGGGTCGTTCTTTTTCCAAGGCGTTGCGGTGCAAGAGCTGCCAACCTTTACGGTGGTGGTAGCGCGCGTTGGCTTAGCGGCTCTTGCGCTTTGGCTCATCTTGCCAATGTTGAAGGTACACATGCCAAAAACAGGTGCGGCATGGAAAGCATTCTTCGGCATGGCGGTTTTGAACAATGTCATTCCGTTTACGCTCATCGTATGGGGGCAGTCTCACATCGCATCAGGGCTTGCATCTATCTTTAATAGTATGATGCCCGTCTTCACGATTGTGATCGCGCATTTTCTAACCGCTGACGAAAAGATGACACCGCGCAAAGTAACAGGCGTGATACTGGGCATTATGGGCGTCGTGGTTTTGATTGGTGGTGATGCACTTGACGGATTAGGCGTCAATTTATTCGCTCAACTTGCTATTTTGGGTGCTGGTGTTTCTTATGGATTTGCTGGAATATGGGGCCGTCGTTTTAGTGCTATGGGCATTAAACCAATGGCATCTGCTACAGGCCAATTGACGGCGTCTACCCTTGTGCTTTTCCCCGTTATGTTGTTGGTCGATAAACCTTGGACACTCGCACTGCCATCTCAATTCACCATGGCGTCGTTGATGTCGCTTGCGATTTTTTCAACGGCATTTGCTTATGTGCTTGTGTTCAATATTATTGCGCGCGCAGGTGCCACTAATCTATCATTGGTTACATTTTTAATTCCGCCAAGCGCCATCTTGTTGGGCATTTTGTTTTTGAACGAAAGCTTAGAAATCAAGCATGTTATCGGCATGGTGTTTATCGGGTTGGCGCTGGTTGTCATTGACGGGCGGTTGTTAAATCGAGTTAAGTAGTCGCCGATATTTCATTTAGGATGCAACACATGAAAACAGCTTTGGTCACCGGCGCTGCTCGCGGCATTGGTTTGGCGACAACGCAATTGCTCTTGGGCAAAGGCTGGCGTGTTGCGATGATTGATATTGATGGGGACGAGCTGGATGCCGCCTCAGAGGGCTTGCCAGATGTCTTGCCTATCACAATGGATGTGTCTGACCCTAATCAAGTGGCGGCACTTGCAAGCCAAATTTCTGGAGAATTTGGCGCTCTTCATGCGTTGGTGAATAATGCAGGTGTTGCAGATTTTGGCCCTATCCAAGAAACAACCTTCGAGCGCTGGCGCCGTGTTATGGCGACAAATTTGGATGGCACATTTTTAATGGTTCAAGCCATGACAGATATGCTGGCTAAAGGCGCAAAGGATGCGGGCAAAGGGGGCGCTGCCATTGTCAATATCGCGTCTATTTCTGGCTTGCGAGCAAGTACCTTGCGGGTGGCATATGGCACGTCTAAAGCCGCTGTTATTCAACTCACCCTGCAACAGGCAGCAGAGCTTGGGGAGCTTGGTATTAGGGCGAATGCCGTAGCGCCTGGCCCCGTTAATACGAAGCTTGCGCTTGCCGTTCATACGCCTGAAATTCGAGCGGCTTACCATGATGCTTTGCCATTGAACCGTTATGGTAGCGAACAAGAAATTGCTCATGCGATTTGTTTTCTCAGTTCACCAGAGGCAAGTTTTATCACGGGCCAAACGCTGGCTGCTGATGGTGGGTTTGAAGCTGTTGGTATTGGGTTGCCAGCGTTAAGAACGTAATTCGTCCAACAAATTGGTTGGTAAAAACCCTCCTATTGATTACATGACGCAGCAACACTGAGCGATAAGGGATGACGAATGTCATGAAGCTTACAATCAACAAGGTTGAACACGACGTCGATGTTGACCCTGAAATGCCTCTTTTGTGGGTGCTGCGGGATGTGATTGGCCTGACGGGTACTAAATTTGGTTGCGGTATTGCAGCTTGCGGTGCTTGCACTGTTCACCTTGACGGCGAACCTATTCGTTCCTGTGTCACACCTGTTGGTGATGTTGAAGATGCGGTTGTCACCACAATTGAAGGCATGGGCACACCGGCCTCTTTGGGGGTGGTGCAAAAGGCTTGGGTGAAACATCAAGTTGCCCAATGCGGTTATTGCCAGTCTGGTCAAATCATGAGCGCGTCAGCTTTGCTTGATGCTAACCCAGAACCAACTGATGTTGATATAGATGATGCGATGTCCGGCAATCTGTGCCGTTGTGCCACTTACCCGCGTATTCGCGCAGCCATACATGAAGCCTCTAAAATGCTGAAAGAGGATGCGTGATTATGGCGAAGAAGACGAAGGCTAAAACGGCTGAAGAGCCAAAGCCGAAAAAGAAACGCAGCTTAACGCGCCGTGTTTTTATGCTGGGGTCTATGGCCATTGCTGGTGGTGTTGCCTTTGGTGCGTATCATTATAAGAAGCCGTTTAAAAATCCGCTGCAAGATGCAGACGGTGACATCACGCTGAACCCTTATCTTTTCATCACAGCTGCAGGCATTAAAGTTATCGCGCCGCGTGCTGAAATGGGGCAGGGCGTTCACACAACGCTTGCAGCCATGGTGGCGGAAGAATTGGACGTTGCGTGGGACGATGTTGAAGTAATCCACGGGCCAGCGAGTGCGACCTATTACAATGCAGAAGTGCTGAAACTTGGCCTGCCGTTCGCTGACTATTCAAAAAGCACAGTGAAGGATGTTGTCTCAGGGGTAACGGATGTTGCCAGTCAAATTTTGCGGCAACAAATTACAGGGGGGTCTACCTCTACGCGCGATGGGTTTATGAAAATGCGTCAAGCAGGCGCGGCCGCTCGTCTCGCTCTCATGGAAGCTGCGGCTTATGAATTTGATGTGCCTGCAAGCGAACTCAAAACGAACAATGGCGAAGTGATTGCGCCCAATGGCAGTCGCTTAAAATATCAAGATTTGGCGCTTGATGCGTCTGCGATAAAGGTGGAACAGAACCCGCCTTTGAAAGACCCGTCAGACTGGCGATATCTTGGCAAAGCCATGCCGCGCAAAGATATGGTTGGCAAGGTTACGGGAACGGCTGAGTTTGGCATTGATGTAAAACAAGATGAAATGTTGTTTGCCACTGTGCGGTTCAATCCAAAACTTGGTGGCAAAATGCTCTCCTTTGATGGGTCAAAAGCGGCCGCGATGAGGGGCGTTGAGAAAGTTGTCGATTTATGGGACGGGATTGGTGTCATAGCTGACAATACGTGGACGGCCTTTCAAGCAGCACAATCCCTTGAGATTGAATGGGGTGATGCGCCTTATCCTGCGGACACTGACGGCATTTATGCTGAAATTGAAAAAGCGTTTGATGATGAGCCCAATTCTGTTTTGCGCGATGACGGAACTATTGAAGAGACATTGGCGGCAGCATCACAAGTGATTGAAGCCAGTTACCGTGTTCCTTATCTTGCCCATACCGCGATGGAACCGATGAATGCAACGGCCCTGCTGCAAGATGGTCAGCTTGATGTTTGGGTCGGCAACCAAGCGCCGACAGTCATTCAAGAACAGGCAGCAAAGGCTGTTGGATTAAGCACTGACGATGTGCGCGTGCATACGCCTTATCTGGGTGGAGGCTTTGGTCGTAAGCCAGAATACGATGTCGCGGTTCAAGCGGCAAAATTGGCGAAAGCCATGGAAGGGCGACCCGTTAAATTGACATGGACACGGGAAGAAGATGTGCGCCATGACTTCTACCGCCCTGCTGCCCTTGCCCGCATGAAGGGTATCGTTAGCGAGAATGGGCCAAGCGCGTTGAAGCTCGATATTGCCGCGCCGTCAGTTTATCGAAACCAAGCAAAACGCGTTTTGGGCATCACACCCCCGGGACCAGACAAGCTGCTGGTTGAGGGTGCGTTTGATCAACCCTACGGCATTCCAGATTTTCAGGTGAACGGGTATTTATCCAATGTTGAAGTGCCCGTTGGATCGTGGCGCTCGGTTGGCAATTCTTATAACTCATTCTTTCTTGAGAGCTTCCTTGATGAACTGGCCGTTGCTAAGCGATTAGACCCGCTTGCGATGCGTCTTAATCTCATGAAGGATTTAGATAAACCTTCCTTTGATACGCTGCGAGCCGTTGGTGATATTTCTGGTTGGGGTGCGCCGACAGGGGCAGGGCGTGGGCGGGGCGATGGCTTTGGTCGCGGTGTTGCGTTTTGTTATGCCTTCGGTTCTCCGACCGCGCAGATTGTTGATGTAAGCCAGACAGAAGACGGCGTCAAAATTGATAAGGTTTGGTGCGCGATTGATGTGGGCACAGCCTTTGATCCGAGCATCATTGAGGCGCAAGTTACATCGGCCATTTTATATGGCCTGAGTGCCGCGATTTATGGTGACATTACCTTTGAAGACGGTGAAGTTGTTGAGGGTAATTTTGATGAGTATGACGCCCTACGCATGGGCACGACACCGCCAGTTGAAGTGAAAATTCTCCAATCAACAGGCCATATTGGCGGCGTGGGTGAACCAGGTGTGCCACCGTCTATGCCAGCTCTTGCAAATGCGGTTTACGATTTGCTTGGAAAACGCGAAAGACTTTTACCGCTTGGGAAAAGCGTGGACTTTGTTTCCGTTTAAGGCGAGATTGCTTGCTGCGTTATTCAATGAGGTGGGCAGCCTCTAATTTTGCATGAGAAATTTTGTTTTGCGATCGCAACGATTACAATGACAGTCGAAACACGGAAAGACGGTGATCAATGAGAACCTGGATTAAACAACCGCTTGCCATTTTGGCAGACAATGCACAAGACGGCATCGTTGTTGAAGGGGGCCGTATTGTTGAACTCGTTGCCTCTGGTCAAACACCTGTTGTGGACAAGATCATGGATGCCTCACGCCATGTCGTGATACCTGGTTTGATCAATACCCATCACCATTTTTTCCAAACAATGACACGTGCTCATCCAAGCGCAATAAACAAAGAGCTGTTTCCTTGGTTGGTCTCACTCTATCCAATTTGGACACGCAACGTTAATCCAGAATCTTTCCGTCTCGCCACGCGCTTGGCATTGACTGAATTGATGATGTCGGGTGCGACTTGCGCTTCAGACCATCATTATCTTTATCCCGCTGGCATTGAAGATGCGATGGATATGCAGGCCGAAGAAGCCGCTAAACTTGGCATTCGAATGACCCTTACTCGTGGTTCGATGAACTTGAGTGAGAAAGATGGTGGCTTGCCGCCTGATGGTGCGGTTCAAGACACAGATACAATTTTGGCCGACAGCGAGCGGGTGCTGCAAAAGTACCATGATCGTTCAGAAGGTTCGATGCTGCAAGTAGCCCTTGCCCCTTGTTCTCCCTTCACCAACACGAAGGACTTGATGATTGAGAGCATGAATTTGGCGCACAAATATGATTGTAGTTGCCATACTCACCTTGGTGAAACGTTTGATGAAGATGCGTTCTGCATTGAGAAGTACGGCCACCGCCCTGTTGATTATTTAGAAGATGTGGGTTGGATGAATGACCGTGTTTGGTTGGCGCATGGTATTCACTTTAATGATGATGAGATTAAGCGTCTTGGCAAAGCGAGAGTTGGCGTTTGCCATTGCCCAAGTTCCAATATGACGCTTGCCTCTGGGCAATGCCGAACCAAGGAAATGGAACAGGCAGGCGTGCGCGTTGGGCTTGGTGTGGATGGCTCCGCGTCTAATGATAATTCCAATTTGATGGAAAGCCTGCGTCACGCCTTGATGATTAATCGTCTGACTTATGATGCGGAAAGCGTGACGCATTTGGATGCTTATCGATGGGCAACAGAAGGGTCTGCTGCGTGTTTGAACCGCGATGATATTGGTAAAATCGCGGTGGGAAAACAGGCTGACTTAGCGTTTTATACACTCGACGAATTGCGCTTTTCTGGCGCTCACGATCCTCTTGCAGCTCTCGTTTTATGCGGCGCGCATTCTGCAGACCGCGTTATGGTTGCTGGTAAGTGGACCGTGGAAGATGGCGTGCCGATTGGTGTTGATGTTGGTCGCTTGCGTGCTGAGCACGGTGAGGCGGCTAAGAAGTTTATCGATACCTTGTAGCGAGCAGTTTATAGCCATTGCTGTCATCAAATCGGTTCCAAGTTTTGGAGCCGACGATGCCGTCTGCGTCAATTTGCTGGCCAAGTTGATAAATTTTGACAGCAAGCTCTGTGGCAGGGCCGAAATCACCATCTGGTTCTAATGGAATATATTCGCGCTTTAAGCGCTCTTGCAGTTCACGAACACTGTCGCCCTTGTCGCCGCGTCTTAAAATTATATCCAATGTTTTTACTCCCCTACAATAACGTGGATGTTTCTATTGTTACTGTGAAGGAAAGCTGTGGTTGCTAATTTGTATTTATCCCCGCGTCTGCTAGACAATGAAGGGTAACTCGGAC
>JBDVXS010000138.1:0-8389 GCA_039964305.1 Hyphomicrobiales bacterium | reverse complement strand
GGCACCTGCTTAGTGATGATGATGTCGACCAATTGCTTTCATCTGGTATTCGTCGCGTTTTAGTCGCCGAGATTGTAGCTGGTGATGTGCATGAAGCAGAGGCTGCGTTGCGTGTTGCCAATGCCGTGCAAGGTGGTTCGGTTCGCAGGGATGAACCTTTCACAGGGCGGGTTAATTTATACGCTGATGAAGATGGCATATTTGTCGCCAATGAGCGGTTGGTGACCAGCCTCAACAAGATGCACCCAGCCGTCACCATTGCGACTTTGCCAAACTATATGCCTGTGGAAGAAGGGCGGATGATCGCGACCATCAAGATCATTCCTTTTGCGGCGCCAGAAGTCGCTGTGTCAGCTGCAGAAGCTTTGGGCGCGATGGTGAGCATTCATCCATACCAGCGCAAGAATGTGGTGTTGGTGGCAAGTACGTTGGATAGCCTAAAGCCTTCCACGATGGATAAGACGCGGAAGGTGTTAAGCGAGCGGCTTGCTAAGGTGGGTGCTGTTATAAGCGATGAAATCCGCGTTGCACACGATACTGTCTCAATAAGAGATGGGTTGGTTGAGGCGTCCAAACAAAACGCGGATTTGATTATCCTATTCGGCGCGTCGGCAACGGTTGATGGTGACGATGTTGGACCCGCTGGTCTAAGGGAAGCAGGCGGTGAGCTTCATCATTTTGGTATGCCGGTTGATCCAGGGAATTTATTGTTCTTGGGTCGGCTTGCAGGTAGCCCCGTTATTGGTGCCCCAGGGTGTGCACGCTCTCCCGTTGAAAATGGATTTGATTGGGTGTTGAACCGCTTGATCGCCAATGTGCCTGTTACCCGCGACGATATTATGGGCATGGGTGTCGGCGGCTTGTTGATGGAAATCACCTCAAGGCCGCAACCGCGCGAGGGTGGTTTGGGTGCTAAAGAGCAGATCGCTGCAATTGTGCTTGCGGCAGGCCGTTCAACTCGTATGGGTGAAGCGAATAAACTACTGGCAACCATCAACGGCAAGACGCTGGTTCGTAGCGTTGTCGAGACCTTGGAAGGTGCCAATGTTGATCAGGTAATTGTCGTGACAGGCCATGAGCAAGAACGCATCAAGCAGGAACTTGCAGGAATGGATGTGCGTTTTGTCCATAATGAAAACTATGCCGACGGCCTTTCGACATCGCTGAGAACGGGTGTTAATGCTCTCAGCGACACTGTGGATGCGGCGATGGTCGCACTGGCTGATATGCCGTTTGTCGATCGTGAAGGCGTGGACCAGATGATTGCGACCTACCGCGAGCGGGATGATGTTCACGCGGTGGTTGCCACATCAAAAGGAAAACGCGGCAATCCCGTTTTATGGTCGCGGCGGTTCTTTGATGAACTATGCGATGTGCAAGGGGACACGGGTGCACGCCACCTGATTGGCAAACATGCCTCTGTTATTGCAGAAGTTGAGATGGGCGAGGCGGCAAGCCTTGATCTTGATACGCCTGAAGCGCTGGATGCGGCAGGCGGCAAGCTTTAAATAAACCGCAAGGCTTTTAGGCTTGTGTGCCCGCTTTTCCCGATGATGACATGATCATGAATGGCAATGCCCATCGGTGTGGCGGCTTCGATAATCTTTTGGGTCATCAAAATATCTGCCTGCGATGGTGTCGGATCGCCAGACGGATGGTTGTGCAGCAAGATGACAGCGGTGGCGGAAAGTTCCAATGATCGTTTGACCACTTCACGAGGGTAGACGGGCGTGTGGTCAATGGTGCCGACCTGTTGCACTTCGTCGGCAATCAATCGGTTTTTCTTATCGAGAAATAGCAGGCGAAACTGTTCTTTCTTTTCATAGGCCATTGCGCTGTGACAATAGTCAATCAGCTCTGCCCAAGAGGACAAAATGGGGCGCTCCATCACTTGATCTTTAGCAAGGCGCTGGCCAGCTGCTTGGATGATTTTTAAATCAACGGCGACAGATTGGCCAATACCTTCAACTTCTTTAAGCCGTTCGATGGGGGCAGATAGAACTTCCGCTACCGTGCCAAATTGGGCAAGTAATGCTTTGGCAATTGGCTTGGTATCCCGCCTTGGAATAGCGCGGAAAAGAATAAGTTCTAGGAGCTCATAATCAGCCAGTGCAGTCGCGCCATTTTCCGTGAAACGGTCGCGCAAACGGTCGCGATGGCCGGAGTAATGCGGCTTTGGCTTTGATGGTTTTTCAGTAATGGCAGGGTTAGCTTCTTCAAAGCCGGATAGTTGCGGTTGATTTTTTTTGCCACCACCCGTCATTGATCAACTCACATAAGGCGGCTTGTCATAGCCTTTGGGTGACTTGGTGAAGATACGAACACCATCTTGCGTAATGCCGATGGAATGTTCAAATTGGGCGGTGAGTGATCGGTCCCGTGTTACGGCAGTCCAACCATCTGGCAGTACCTTCACATGAGGACGGCCTAGATTGATCATTGGTTCAATCGTGAAGATCATACCAGGGCGAAGCTCGACGCCTTCTCCTGCACGGCCATAGTGAAGTACGTTTGGCATGTCATGGAATAATTTACCAACACCGTGTCCGCAAAAATCTCGCACAACACTACACCGTTCGTTTTCAGCGTATCGTTGAATGGCCGCGCCAATGTCGCCTGTGGTCGCACCCGGTTGAGCCGCTTCAATGCCAAGCATTAGGCTTTCATAGGTAACGTCGATCAGGCGTTCTGCTGCTCGTTTAATTTCACCAACCGCATACATACGACTTGAATCGCCATGCCAACCGTCCAGTACATATGTAATGTCGACATTGATGATGTCACCTTCACGCAGGGGCTTATTGTTGGGGATGCCGTGACAGACCACATGATTGATCGAGGTACAGCAGGACTTTGTGAAGCCACGATAGTTTAACGTGGCAGGTGGTGCGTTATGATCGAGGCCGAATTGATGCACGAAGTCGTCGATTTCCTCAGTCGTAACACCTGGTTTGACCATTTCGGCAACATGGTCGAGTGCGCGCGCGGTCAATTGACCAGCCTCGTTCATCGCATCAAAATCTGCATCATTGTAAAGCCGCACTTGTCCCGTGTTGCGCAAAGGAGCGTTTGCAGCATCGATGTAGGTGACCATTCGTTAGGTGCCTCTTAGGGTGAAATTCTTTTGGCTCTTATAGCGGCCAATACTTGGTGAGGCTAACAAAAAACATGGGTTTTTCAAGTTGCCTTTGAATTAATTGGCAATGATTTTGTTACGGTCACAGCTTGCGTTGTTAAATGGCACTCATAGGCGATGGCTTCAACACCGCGCTTTGTTGCCTCTTCAAAGGCTTTTGCGTAGTTGGGGTCTAGGTCCGCAGCGAAAGACATGCTTTGCCCATCTTCACGCTGGATGAGGTAAACCATGACGGAGCGATGGCCTTGTTCCACCATATTCGCCAATTCGCCCAAATGCTTCGCCCCCCGCGCGGTGACGCTATCAGGAAACTCAATCAATCCTTTTTCGCGCGACAGGTGGACGTTCTTCACTTCCACATAGCAGTCAGGCTTAGTTTCATCGGTGAGGAGAATGTCTATTCGGCTGTTCTCACCATATTTCACTTCGCGCTTGAGGTTTTCATAACCGACAAGCTCCGTGATGGTGCCGTCTAAAATGGCTTCTTCGACAAGCTTATTTGGGTGGCCTGTATTAATGCCAACCAATGTGCCGTCGGCCTCTATCAGCTGAAAATCATATTTCAGCTTACGGTTTGGATTGGTTGCCTCAGATACCCAAACAACGGAATCAGGGTCTTTCAGGCCCAGCATGGCACCGGGGTTGGCACAGTGGGCGGTGATTTCTTCGCCTGTGTCTAAAACGATGTCAGCCAAAAAGCGTTTATAGCGTTTTATCAATCGGCCTTTGATGAGGGGGGCTGGAAATTTCATGGTGCATTCATAATGGTTTTCGTATGGTTTGACAGCCAGTTGGCCAAAAAACTCAGTTTTTTGACATTTTTTAAAAAACCACCCAAGGATTTCAAGGTGGCACGCGTCTTATTAAGTGACATGCATATGCAAAGTAGTGACGAAATTGAGGTTGAGCAGGCAATCGCGGGTGACCGCGCGGCTTTCGCACGCCTTATTGCACGCCACTATGATTTGATTTTCCGCGTGGCGTTTCGGCTGCTTGGAACACAAGCCGATGCAGAAGATTTGGCGCAGGATGTTTGCATTGAGCTGCCCGCAAAACTTAAAAGTTTTAAGGGGCAATCAAAGTTTTCGACATGGCTTTATCAAGTGGTCATGAACAAGGCGCGCGATGGTTTACGCAAACGCGCGACCCACGCAAAAGCGGCCAGCGGGTGGGGCGAGCGTGAAGTGTTATTAAAAGCAGAGCACGCAGAAACCAATGAGGCGATAGATTGGCTTTATACTGCCATGAGTGGGTTGAGCGACGATTTGCGCGAGACGGTTGCCTTGGTGCTTGGTGAAGAATTGAACCATGCAGAAGTAGGTGAAGTGTTGGGTGTGTCTGAGGGCACGGTGAGTTGGCGAATGAGTGAAGTGCGTAAAGCACTTAAAGAACAGGCGAAGGCAGAGGACATGTTGAAATGACAGATGAACTCGACAAGCTAAAGTTATCGTTGAAGAGTGCTACGCCACAACCAAGTGAAGCGGCCAAAAAGGCTGCCCTCATGCTCGCTCAAGAGAGCTTTGAGAAAAATAATCAAAATAATTTCCAAGGATCCGTAGACGAGGCGCGTCCTATGAATAATCGGCCAGATAAAAAGGTCGGATTGTTTAAAGGATTTTCAAAGATGTTTTCTCAACTCACTTCAAAACAAGCCTATCTTGGCACAGCATCCTTCGCCGCTATTATATTGGCTGTTGGTGTTACTCAAAACTTAGATCAAATTTATCCTCAAAACCCTTTTACCAAGAAGACTGTCAACAACAGTGAAAAGCCTGCCACAAAAGCAAAAGAAGCGTTTGCTAGTGTGGATGAGGCTACGCCTTCTAATGATGTTGTGGTTTCAAATGATGCAGCTGTTAGCAGTGCTGCACCAACGGCTTTGCCAGTGCCAAATTCTGGTGCGATTGTGTTAAAAGAAAGCAGGCGTGTTCCAGGGGCTTCGGTATCTGAGGCTTTAGGTGGTGTTTCTGCTGGTGTTGCAAGCTCTAGGCCCAGCACCAAGTTTGCAAGTAAAAAATCTACTCGTACTTGGCGCGCGTATACTCGTTCGCGACCAGAACAAATTAGTATACCCGAAGCAAGCACGGAAGCGTTTCCTGAAGCAGAAGCCAATGGGTTGAAACTAACGGCGGATAATCCAGTATCGACCTTCTCTGTTGATGTGGATACGGCATCTTATTCCTTCCTACGCTCAGCCATCAACTTTGGTCAGTTGCCGCCAAAAGATGCGGTGCGGACGGAAGAGCTGATTAATTATTTTAGCTATGATTATAAGAACCCAACCAGCAATGACGGCCCGTTCTCAACCAATGTATCGGTGATGCAGACGCCTTGGAATACAGGCACCAAGCTGATGCAGGTGGGCATCAAAGGCTATACGCCGCCCTTAAGCGAACAACCGCCGCATAATCTTGTCTTTTTAATTGATACGTCTGGTTCAATGAACCAAGCAAACAAACTGCCTTTACTAAAACAATCTTTCCGCTTGTTGCTTTCAACTCTACGCCCAGAAGATAAAGTGGCCATTGTTACTTATGCAGGCAGTGCGGGCATGGCCTTAGCGCCAACCAGTGTGTCTGATGCGGATAAGATTATGGCAAGCCTTGATAACCTTCGTGCTGGTGGTTCAACCGCAGGGCAGGCTGGTCTTCAACAGGCCTATGCGATTGCAGAGAAGATGTCTGGTGATGAAGGCGAAGCGCGGGTGCTGCTTGCAACCGATGGCGATTTTAACGTCGGCTTGTCTGACCCAAAGGCTTTGACGGATTTTATCAAAAAGAAACGCGAAAGTGGAACCTCTCTCTCCGTTCTGGGATTTGGTCGCGGCAATTATCAAGATGCAACCATGCAAGCGCTCGCCCAAAACGGTAACGGCTTTGCAGCTTATATCGATACTTTGTCAGAGGCCCGCAAAGTGCTGGTTGACCAAGTGGCGGGTTCACTCACAACCATTGCAAATGATGTGAAAATTCAGGTGGAGTTTAATCCTGCCACCGTCGCTGAATATCGTTTGATTGGCTATGAAACACGCAAATTGAAACGCGAAGATTTTAACAACGACAAAGTGGACGCTGGCGACATTGGCGCAGGCCATACGGTTACTGCAATTTATGAAGTAACCCCTGTTGGTTCTGATGCGCGTAAAATCGATGAGCTTCGTTATGGTGATGCGAGCAAGGCGGAATCTGTGAGCGTTGGCCAAAATGACGAGCTAGCTTTTATCAAACTGCGTTACAAATTACCGGGTGAAAATAAGAGCAAGCTCATCACAACACCCGTGCAAGCAGACCGCGCAGACATTGCTGAAACCGAAGCCAATTTTGCAGCCGCCGTTGCGGGTGTTGGGCAAATATTAAAGGGCAGTAATTTTACAGGCGCATGGTCTTTGAAAGATGCTGAAGCGCTGGCTGCAAGTGCGCGTAGCAATGATCCTTATGGCTACCGTGCCGAGTTCTTGTCACTGCTTCGCTTGGCGCAGATTATCAAGAAATAACGTTCTCACTCCCGAGACTTAAGAACCCTTCTGGGTTTTTAAGGGTGGGGTGGTAATGTTTAGCACCCCGCTTTGCCGCTCGAAATGTGTCTATACTGGCATTTCTTCGGGCGGCTTTTTGCGTTCATCCACAAAATGACGTGTTTTGATCGGCCCTCATATAGACAAGACTGTTTCATCTCATTAGTCAGTCAAAGTATAACGCTAATTGGGATAATGACATGTCAAAGAGTGAACAGATAACCGCTGCTGTCTTGGTTATTGGCGATGAGATTTTATCGGGCAGAACCAAGGACACCAACTCTGGCTATATTGCCGAGTATCTTACCAATATTGGCGTGGATTTGATGGAGATACGCGTTGTCTCTGATGTCATGGAAACCATTGTTGAAACCGTTCGCACTCTGTCTGAAAAATACACCTATGTGTTTTCAACCGGCGGTATTGGGCCAACCCATGATGATATTACGGCTGATGCGATGGCGGCAGCCTTCAATGTGGGGATTGACCACAACGAAGATGCGATTGCCATGATGAAGGCGCATTATCCGCCAGATGTTGATCTAAATGAAGCACGGCTTCGCATGGCGCGTATTCCGTTTGGTGCGTCGTTGATCGTCAATAAAGCGTCTGCCCCTCCGGGTTTTAAAATTGAAAATGTGCATGTCATGGCAGGTGTTCCAGCTGTTATGCGAGCAATGCTTGATGAGATTGGGCCAACGCTTGCAACGGGCAAGCTTGTTTTATCCAGAACGCTGCCTTTTACCAAGGGTGAGGGAACCATTGCAAAAGGCCTTGGTGCGATACAGGACGATTTTGAAGATGTATCGATTGGGTCTTATCCAACCATGTTAAATGGCAAATTTATGACTAATATAGTGATGCGCGGGCGCGATGAAGCGCGCCTTGATACGGCAGAAAAGGCCGTTGCGCAATTGATTGAAAAATTAAGCTAGGAACTGAATAATGAACGATCCGACCGCCGATAAATCTTATAACGTGTCTTGGGAGCAATTCCACCGAGATACCAAGGCGCTAACATGGCGCTTGTCCGAGATTAAGCAATGGGATGCGATTGTTGCGATCACTCGGGGTGGTTTAGTTCCTGCTGCAATTGTCGCACGTGAACTTAATATTCGCCGGATCGAAACCGTGTGTATCGCGTCTTATCATACCTACGACTCGCAAGGAGAGCTTGAGGTTATTAAAACCGTTAGCGATGAGGTCTTGGCTCTTGGTAAAGAGGGGTCGGGCATTTTGATCGTTGATGATTTGGTCGATACAGGAAAGACTGCAACGGTTGTGCGTGAGATGATGCCAAACGCTCATTTTGCAACCGTCTACGCCAAACCAAAAGGCCGCCCACTGGTGGACACTTTTATGACAGAGGTGAGCCAAGACACTTGGATTACCTTCCCATGGGATATGGGCCTTGTCTATTCGCCCCCACTACGTGAAGGTGGCTAGGGCTTTATTAGACAGCTTTTGCCGCTTTATCTGCTGCTGTTTGTGTCGGCTTGATGAAAAGCTTCTTGAAGCCAACACCGTCGACAGAGTAGGGGCGCTCAACCAAGAGGTAGAGTGCTGTTGAGCCTGCAAAAGCTGCAAGCATCACGGCTGACATTAAGAACCAATAAAAGGCCTCAGATGTCCAAGCGGATGTGCCCATTACGCTCGTAAACACGTTGAAGAACGCGTGGATACATATGCCATGGATAAGATAAAACGAGTAGCTAAGGTTTCCTGCATAGCTGATCGGA
>JBDVXS010000137.1:0-25679 GCA_039964305.1 Hyphomicrobiales bacterium | reverse complement strand
TTCCAAAAATCGTTGATTGGTACATGGAAGGCAAAATCCAAATCGATCCGCTGATCACGCACAGAATGCCGCTTGATGACATCAACAAAGGTTTCGACCTGATGCGTTCAGGCGAGAGCATTCGTGGCGTTGTAGAATTCTAAGAAGAGAAACGAGACTAAAATGGCGCTGACGCTACTATCTGAAGTCAAATCTTTCGGCGGGCGTCAGCTTCGCTATTCGCATCAATCAACCGCGTGCAATTGCGAGATGATTTTTGCAGCCTACCTGCCACCACAAGCAGAGAGCGGACCTGTTCCTGTTCTTTATTGGCTTTCTGGCCTTACCTGCACGGATGAGAACTTCGTGCAGAAGGCAGGCGCTCAGGCTTATGCGGCAAAACACGGTGTCGCCATTATCGCACCAGACACCAGCCCGCGCGGTGACGGTGTGGCAGATGACCCTGATGGGTCTTATGACTTCGGCCTTGCTGCTGGCTTCTATGTCAATGCGACGGAAGAACCTTTTGCCAAGCACTACCGCATGTATGATTACATCGTGGAAGAACTGCCCGCTTTGGTGAATGCAGAGCTTCCAGTTGACGCCTCTCGCGCTGGCATCTTTGGCCATTCAATGGGCGGGCATGGCGCTTTGACTATCGCGCTTAAAAATCCTGATCAATATAAATCCGTCTCCGCCTTCGCGCCCATCGTTGCACCGTCACAAGTGCCGTGGGGCCATAAAGCGCTCGGTGGATATTTGGGCGATGATCAAGCCAAATGGTTGGAGCATGATGCTTGCGCTTTGGTTGGTTCCTTTAAAGGCGACACGCGCTTGAACATTTTGGTGGACCAAGGAACGGGCGACAATTTCTTGGCGGAGCAATTGCGGCCAGAGCTTTTGCAAGAAGCGTGTGATGCAAACAATCACCCCCTCACGTTGCGGATGCAAGAAGGCTATGACCACAGCTACTTCTTTATATCGAGCTTCATGGAAGACCACATTATCCATCACATGAAGGCATTGGGTTAGCGAGCATTAAAATGTTGAAAGTCTATCACGCACCAGAAACACGTTCCGTTCGAATTTTGTGGCTTTTGGAAGAGTTGGGCCTTCAATACGAGGTTGAGAAACACGCGCTTGGCAATCCATCCATGCGCTCGCCTGAATATCTCGCAAAGCACCCGCTTGGCCGCGTGCCTGCGCTGGAAGATGGTGACATCATCCTTTATGAATCAGGCGCTATCGTTCAATATATTTTAGAACGCCATGCGGCTGGTCGCTTGATGCCTGCAAGGGAAAGCGCGGACTATGCCGCTGCCTTGCAGTGGATACATTTTGCCGAAGGCATGTTGATGCCGCCGGTGAATACGATTGTGGTTGAAACCTTGCTGCTGTCACCAGAGCGACGCAATGAAACCAACGTCAAACGCGCAACCAAGCTGCTTACCAATATGCTGGGCGCAGTGGAACAAGCGCTTGAAGGCCGCGACTATCTGGCAGGTGATTTTAGTGCGGCAGAAATTACGACGGGGCATGCAACAATGGCCGCCGTTCGCTTTGGCGGCGACGCGTCGGACAAGCCCAACATTCAAGCCTATATCAAACGGCTAGAAACTCGCGACGCGCTCATCAAAGCCCGCAGCATTTAAGCCGTTTCAATCGCCGCAATGCCGAGTTCTGCCATCATCTTATCGCGCATGATGAACTTTTGTGGTTTGCCTGTTACCGTCATCGGTATCTCATCCACAAAGCGCACGTAGGCTGGCATTTTGTAGTGGGCGATTTTGCCTTTGCAATAATCTTTTATCTCTTGCTCGCTCGATGATGTATCGGGCTTGGTAATAATCCACGCGACAGAAATTTCGCCGTATTTCTCATCCGCAATGCCAAACACCTGCACTTGCGACACAGCGTCATGGGTGTAGAGGAACTCTTCAACTTCACGCGGATAGATGTTCTCACCACCACGGCAGATCATATCTTTGAGGCGACCTGTGATATTGCAATAGCCTTCCTCATCCAGCGTTGCGAAATCACCTGTGTGCATCCAACCATCTGCATCAATGCTGCTTGCTGTCTGCTCTTCATCCGCCCAATAACCGCGCATCACGGAATAGCCTTTGGTAAGCAGTTCACCCTGAACACCAACAGGCACAATCGCGCCGTCTTCATCGACGATTTTCACCTCAACATGCGGATGAATACGGCCCACAGATGACACGCGCTTAGAGACGGGATCATCGACATTGCTTTGGAATGAAACAGGGCTTGTTTCCGTCATGCCATACGCAATCGTAACGCCTGTCATGTGCATGTCTTCTTGCACCTTTTTCATAATCTCAATCGGACAAGGTGCACCCGCCATAATGCCTGTGCGTAGGCTTGTCAGATCGTAGGTGTCGAATGTGTCACTTTCGAGCATAGCAACAAACATGGTCGGCACAGCATAAAGCGCTGTGCACTTTTCTTGCTGGACCACGTCAAGGGTTGCGATTGGTTCGAAGCCTTCGCTCGGCACCACCATTGTGGCGCCTTTCGTGACACAGCCAAGCGTGCCCATCACCATGCCGAAGCAATGATAAAACGGCACAGGAATGCAAAGCCTGTCTGCCTCAGAAAACTCCATCGCATCAACCACACAGTTGGCATTGTTGACGATGTTGCGATGTGTAAGGCACGCCCCCTTAGGCAAGCCTGTCGTGCCGCTGGTAAATTGGATATTGATGGGGTCATCGCAATCCAAGTCTAAGGTAATTTTATCCAAGGTTTCTGAGGCAAAACTGTCGCCCATGGCCATCACATCATCAAAGGCAATCATGCCCACAGGCACATCGTCGCCCAAACAAATTACAGTTTTAAGCTCAGGCAGCTTTGAACAGATCAATTCGCCCTCACCTTTGGTGGCGAGTTCTGGTGCAAGCTCTTGCAACATTGCGCAATAATTTGAGGACTTAAAGGAGGGCGATAAAATAAGCCCCTTACAGCCAACTTTCTTAAGCGCATATTCAAGTTCGAAGGTGCGGTAGGCCGGATTGATATTGACGAGAATGACACCAACGCGCGCCGTTGCAAATTGGGCCAGTAACCACTCATAACGGTTAGGCGACCAAATACCGAGGCGCTCACCTTTCTTAAAACCAAGGGCTACCAAACCACCAGCCAAGCGATCCACTTGGGTTGCAAGCTCTGCATAAGTCCAACGAATGTTCTGATTGGAAAAAACGGCCGCTTCTCGGTTTGCAAATTTATCGACCGTTTCAGCCAAAAGCGCAGGTATCGTTAGCTCTAAAAGCGGTGTGCTTTCATCACCCTTCACATGTGACAAGCCATTTAATGGTGTCCGGTCATGACGTGTAGGCATCGTGTTCCCCCTCAACTGCGTCTGTCTTTTTTAGCAGCTATTGAACTGAGAAGAAAAGGGCTTGCACGCCGATCAATCTGGTATCCTAAGCAAAATGGTTTTGACGTTTTCACGTGGTGACACTTTTCCTTTGCCAAACAAAAAAGCCCTGACGCAAATCAGGGCTTTTAAAAGTTGAAAACGATTGAAGTGCTCTAAAGTGAGGCACCACCCGTTTCACCTGTACGAATGCGTAACGCACTTTCAAGATCAAGAACGAAAATCTTACCGTCGCCGATTTTGCCAGTTTGTGCAGCTGAAGCAATTGCTTCAACAGCACTGTCAACTAAGTCGCCGTCCACTGCAATTTCCAGCTTCAACTTAGGCACATAGTTTATTTGGTACTCAGCACCGCGATAAACTTCCGTGTGCCCTTTTTGACGTCCATACCCTTTGACCTCAGTAACTGTGAGACCTTGGATATTTATACCAACCAATGCTTCACGCACTGCATCTATACGATGTGGTTGAATTACTGCCACAATCCATTTCATAATATTTCCCCTCCCTGAAAACGGTTTACTTATTGTAGCCGTTTTCGCCGTGATCGGCAAAATCTAGACCTTCGATGATGGCATCGTCACTTGCACGCAAGCCTGTTGTGGCTTTTGCAATGTAGCAGATGATCAATGTAACAACGCCCGAGAAGATAGCCGTTGCAACAACGCCAACAGTTTGAACGTAGAACTGAGAGCCCATTGTTGCTTCACCAAGGCCTGAACCACCAAATGCTTCAGCAGCAAATACAGCAGCCAAGAGCGTACCAGTTGCACCGCCGATGCCGTGAACAGCAAGCACATCAAGCGAATCATCAATGCGCATTTTGCGTTTCACAAGATCGACTGCGAGGTAACAAATGATACCACCAGCAAGGCCGAGAACGATACCGCCCACAGGACCGACATAACCAGAGGCTGGCGTAATGGTCGCAAGACCCGCGATTGTACCTGTTACGATACCAACGAGGCTTGGCTTACCAAAGCGTACCCATTCAATCACCATCCATACAAGGGAAGCAACCGCTGCTGAAAGGTGTGTAACCAACATTGCCATGCCAGCATCTGCCCCAGCTGAAAGCGCACTACCTGCGTTAAAGCCGAACCAGCCAACCCAAAGCATCGCAGCGCCAACCATCACCATCCAAGGAGCGTGAGGTGGCTTTACGCCATCTGGGAAACCAGCGCGTGGGCCGAGTTGCCAAGCAATCACGAGAGCAGAAACGCCTGCTGTTACGTGAACAACAATACCGCCTGCAAAATCAAGAACACCCATTTCAGCCAACCAGCCGCCGCCCCAAACCCAATGGGTAACTGGTGCGTAGATTGCGAAGATCCAAAGACCTGAAATCAACAACACTGCTGAGAACTTAATCCGCTCAACATAAGCACCAACCATCAAGGCTGGCGTAATAATGGCGAAGGTCATCTGGAACATGATGAACAAGGTTTCAGGAATGGTGCCGCTTTCGGACGAACGGGTAACACCGCTTAAGAACGCCTTCGAAAGCCCGCCGACCCATGCCGACCCTTCTGCAAAAGCCAACGAATAGCCTGCAATCACCCAAAGCACAGACGCCAAACAGGCAATTGCCATACAATGCATGAGCACCGACAAAATATTTTTAGATTGCACCAAGCCCGCATAAAAAAGCGCCAAGCCCGGCAATGTCATGAACAAGACAAGCGCTGTCGCTGTCAAAATCCAAGCTGTATCACCACTATCGATCATAGGAACATTCCCCTCCTTCAATTTGAAGAAGGGTTAAAGCCTAGAAATCAGGCACACTCAACAGGGCTGCTTAATAAAAATGCACTAATGCAAATGCATTGGGCAGTTGCGTAAAATTTGTGCATCTTATCGGGCTAAATGATCCACAATTAGGCAGAAATTCTAGATCGGACGCCCTTTTTTAATCAGTTGATCAATTAATTTGCGACCAATGATTCCGCGACTATCACCACCACCATAAAGCAGCTGGCCCGATGAGTAGCTTGTGCCATAGCTTGCAGCAAGGTTCACTGTGGAGCCGATTGCCTCGATGAATTGGAGCGGATGAAGGCTTGAAAGTGGGTGAATGAAGACAGCCCATAAGACACCACGTCCAATGGCATACCGCGCATCAAGGGCGGCATCGAGGTTCGCCTGTGAAATGCGAAGTAATTCTTCTTTGGTCAGGTTTTCAGCACTGCGAACCCGCACCATAACCCGCATTCGGTTTGCACCTTCTGCCGTGACAATCAGCACTTCGAAGTCATTGACCACCATCAAAAATGTGCCAGGCCGTGGTTCCTGTGCTTTTTCATCCAAACGTTTGACGATGTCGCGCATACCAGAAAGGGTCATCGAACCTTCACGGGCAGAGCTGGGCGAACTTTGTTGAGGCGTCTTTTGCTCACCGGCTTGTGGGGCGTTTTCTTCCGTTACAGGCTTTCCATCTTTCGCAGTTAAGCCATAAGCCGCGGTTGAAGCTATGGCACCCACGGCCACTAAACCAAGCACCATCGCGCTGATTGATGTTGAACGAGCGCTCTTTAAGCGATTGAGAATGCTTGCCATGAAAATTGCCTCCTGTTTGATTACCCTAACAGTAATGGTCCGAACGCTTATCAACCAATCACATCATTGCGAAATTGAGTTTAGCGTTTTGTCGAATGCCTTAGTCATTCACCTAAACAACATTTTCATTGGCTTTTTAAAGAGACAATATAAGGTATTTACAGAAGTTTGGAGCGGCAGGAGGGGCGCATGGATCTGGATAATTTTGATCCAAGGAAATTGGGGATGGATTTTGTTTCCGACCCCTACCCCGTCTATCAAGCGATTAGAGAGAGTGATCCCGTTAAATTATGTCCTGATGGATCTTACTTTCTATCGCGTCATAAAGACCTGACGGATGTTTATAAAGACACCAAGAAATTTTCATCAGACAAGAAGGTCGAGTTCAAACCGAAGTTTGGTGACACGCCACTTTATGAACATCATACAACCAGCCTGATTTTTAATGACCCGCCGCTGCATACCTTTGTGCGTAAAGTCATCGTCGGCGCCCTCACCCCACGCGCTATTGCGAATATGGAAGGTTCGCTGGTTGAACTGGTGGATGATCTTTTGGACACAATGGCGGACAAGGGCGAGGTTGATCTGATCGACGACTTTGCAGCCGCTATTCCTATTGAGGTTATCGGCAACTTGCTTGATGTCCCCCATGAGGACCGCGCTCCGTTGCGCGATTGGTCACTTGCGATTTTAGGCGGGCTGGAGCCATCAGTCTCACCAGAGGCGGCTGAATGGGGCAACCGTTCAGTCACAGAGTTCTGCGCCTACTTGAAAGAGTTAATTGCCGCGCGCAAAGCCAAACTTGGCGATCCCGCAACCGACGTTTTAACCCGCCTTATCCTTGGGCAAAACGGCGAGACGCTGAATGAGCAGGAGCTTTTGCACAATTGCATCTTCATCCTCAATGCAGGCCACGAGACCACCACGAACCTCATCGGCAATGCACTTGAAGTGCTGCGCCATTGGCCTGAGGAAAAAGCGCGCCTGATTGATGACCCCACGTTAACACCAAGCGCGGTTGAAGAATTTTTACGCTTTGAAAGTTCAAACCAACTTGGCAATCGGCGCGTGGTTGAACCTGTTACCATTGGTGGCGTGGACATGCCCGTTGGCACCTTACTCACCTTATGCATTGGAGCCGCCAATCGCGATCCTGATCAGTTTTATGATCCTGAGCGCCTCGATGTTGGCCGAACACCGAACAGGCATCTGTCGTTTGCCTCTGGCCCGCATGTGTGCGCGGGCATTTCACTGGCACGGCTTGAGGGCAAAGTCGCGCTTGAACGGTTCTTGGCGCGTTTTCCCAATTATCAGGTGCATGATGATTACAAACGCTCACCACGGGTGCGCTTTCGTGGGTTCTTAGAACTTCCAGCGACTGTGGCTTAAATCAACCATCAATTGCTTGCCCCACCAAACGCGCCACATCTTCAATCTGCTCAAACAAGGGATTGGTTTTGCGCCAAATCATCCCGATTGTCCGACTAGGCTTGGGCGCTGCAAAACGGCAGACATGAACAGGCGTTGCTCGGGTTTCGACAGGCACTGCCATTTCTGGGATAAGCGTTACGCCAATGCCAGCGCTCACCATCTGCACCAATGTAGAGAGCGAGCTACCATCCATGCCTGCCCGCAATTCTTTTGACGTTATATTGCAAAACGAGAGTGCTTGATCGCGAAAACAATGGCCCTCCTCCAGCAGCAACAATCGCATTTTTTGAAGCGCTTCACTGTTGGGCACGGGTAAGTCCGCATCCCTTTCTGGGCGAATTAAAACGAAATCCTCATCAAACAATGCCTTTTCCGCCAGTGATGGCTCTGAAATCGGCAGCGCTAAAAGTGCGGCGTCAATCAGGCCCTCTTTTAGTTCCTCAATCAACGTATCGGTTAAGGTCTCTCGAATGTGAAGATCAATGCCCGCATGTGCCTCATTCAACTTGCCAATAATGCGCGGCAAGAGATAAGGCGCAATGGTTGGAATGACACCCAGTCGAAACTTGCTAATCAAGCCCTCCTGCATGGACTTTGCTAAATCGCCAATCTCATCAACTGAGCGCAACACCTCACGGACGCGCACGGCGAATTCTTCTCCAAACCCCGTTAAACGAACCTGACGAGCAGAACGCTCAAACAAGGGAGAGCCAAGCACCTCTTCCAATTCTCGTATTTGCATGGAGAGTGCTGGCTGAGAAATTGCCGACGCATCTGCCGCGCGACCAAAATGGCCAAAACGTGCCACGGCCTCAAAATATCTAAACTGTTTTAGCGTCATATTTTTCATAAGAAAAACTTATACCAACAATCAGAAAATACAAATTCAACTTATGAATAAACTTTGTTATGTCAATAACGTGGTGGGGCTCTTACCAACGTAAAAGAGACCTCCTATATCCTATAGACATCACACAAGAATTCGCGCGAATGCGCACATAACCCCTAATAATCTGGAGTTGGAGCCAAAATGAACGATATGACAACTGGCGGCAAAGGTAAGTGCCCAGTAATGCACGCGGCGGCTGGGACCACAGCGAATCAACGCTGGTGGCCTGAAATGCTAAACCTCAAAGTCCTCAGCCAAAACGCACCAGCCGTGCGCCCGGTGGATGCTGACTTTGATTATGCGGCTGCGTTTAAAAGCCTCGATCTTAAAGCCCTCAAGCAAGACTTGGCATCTTTGATGAGCGAGAGCCAAGACTGGTGGCCAGCAGACTACGGCACTTATGCTGGTTTGATGGTTCGCATGGCATGGCACAGCGCTGGTACATACCGCACCTATGATGGTCGTGGTGGCGCAAGCACTGGCACACAACGCTTTGCTCCGTTGAACTCTTGGCCTGATAACGGCAACCTTGATAAAGCGCGTCGTCTGCTTTGGCCAATCAAACAGAAATACGGCAACAAAATTTCATGGGCCGACCTCATGATCCTTGCTGGTAACGTTGCTATGGAAACGTGCGGCTTTAAAACATTCGGTTTTGCTGGCGGTCGTGAAGACATTTGGGAACCAGAAGAAGACATCTACTGGGGTTCAGAAACTGAATGGCTCGCGCCAACAGATAACCCAAGCAGCCGTTACTCAGGTGAGCGCGACCTTGCGACACCACTTGCAGCTGTTCAAATGGGTCTGATCTACGTGAACCCAGAAGGTCCAGACGGCAATCCTGATCCGATCAAATCAGCCTTCGACATTCGTGACACATTCTCACGTATGGCAATGGATGATTATGAAACGGTTGCTCTTGTTGCTGGTGGCCACACATTCGGTAAAGGTCACGGCGCTGGTCCAGAAGATGCAGTAGGTGTGGAACCTGAAGGTGCACCAATGGCGAACACTGGCTTTGGTTGGATTAACAGCCACGGCACAGGCCATGGTGATGACACAACGACTGCTGGCTTTGAAGGCGCTTGGACACCAACACCGAACCAGTGGAACATGGAATATTTCGAAGTTCTTCTGGGCTATGATTGGGAGCAAGTAACAAGCCCAGCTGGTCACGTTCAATGGCAACCTGTTGCAGGCCAAGGCGCACCAGAAGCACCAAAGGCACATGATGCTTCTAAGTCTCAGCCGTTGATGATGACAACTGCTGATATGGCGCTGAAATTGTTCCCTGATTACGCAAAAATCTCACAGAACTTCTTGGATAATCCAGATGAGTTTGCTGATGCTTATGCGCGTGCATGGTTCAAGCTTACTCACCGCGATATGGGCCCAATCAATCTTTACCTTGGTGATGAAGTACCAAGCGAAGAGTTGATCTGGCAGGATCCTGTGCCAGCGCACGAAGGTGCAATGATCAATGATGCTGATGTTGCAGCACTTAAAGAGAAAATCCTCGGCACTGGCCTCAGTGTTGGTCAATTGGTGAATACGGCTTGGGCATCTGCCTCAACTTTCCGTGGTTCAGACAAACGCGGCGGTGCTAATGGCGCGCGCATTCGTTTGGCTCCACAAAAAGATTGGGACATCAACACCTCGTCTAATGTGGGTGATGTGATTGCAGCGCTTGAAGGTATTCAAGCAGACTTCAATGCATCTGGCACACAAGTGTCTTTGGCAGATTTGATTGTGCTTGCAGGTAATGCAGCAATTGAAAAAGCCTCTGGCGCAAGCGTTCCATTCACAGCGGGTCGTACAGACACAACACAAGACAAAACTGACGTGGATAGCTTTGCTGTTCTTGAGCCAAAAGTTGATGGTTTCCGCAACTACAACAAAACTCAAGATCCACGCTCAACAGAATCTTTGTTGGTTGATAGAGCCGCCCTTCTCGGCCTTTCAGCACCAGAGATGACAGCACTTGTTGGCGGTCTTCGTGTACTGGGCGCCAATGCTGGCGGTTCTTCTGATGGTGTTTTGACTGATAACGTTGGCACCCTCTCAAACGACTTCTTCGTCAACATCTTGGACATGGCAACACAATGGTCATCAACAGGCGAGAACGAAGAGCAGTTTGACGGTAAAGACCGCGCATCTGGTGACGTGAAATTCACAGGCACCCGCGCTGATCTTGTCTTCGCTTCAAACTCTCAGCTTCGTGCAATTGCTGAAGCTTATGCACAGTCAGATGCAAGTGAGAAGTTTAAAGGTGACTTCATCGCCGCATGGAACAAAGTGATGAATGCAGACCGCTTTGATCTTGCTTAAGACTGGCCTTCAGTCTTAGCAAGACATGTCAAAACAGAAATGGCGCTTTGGTGAAAACCAGAGCGCCATTTTTTGTTGGTTTGTATGTTTGGTTGAACGAATTGATTGCTACAATTTACAAAAAGAAAAGCGGTGTGTCACGCGCATGACACACCGCCTCAGAAATCGACGATCGATTGGGGAAATCGATTTAGCCGCCGAATTTGTATTCAAGATTGAATGAGAACACAGCATTTGTTGGGTTTTCACTCAGATTAAATAAAACAGCTGCACGCGGTTCGATAACGTGGCCATTAGGAAGTTCAGCGTTGAAGTAGATTGCCGGACCAACAAAGTGTTCCTGCTCTCCGTCATCACCAAACGCACCTTCGAATTCACCGTAGTTTTCAACACCGATGCCAACATGATCGCTCACTGGCAAAACCAATTGAGATGCATAGGCAATACCAGGATCACCCTCGCTGAAAGGTGCTTCAATCAAAAGGTTACCGACCCATTCGAATTTACCAAGTTCGGCTTCCCAAACAGGACCAAATTCAATCCCACCTTCTGAGATGCCGCCTTCAATTGGAATTTCAAGCGCTGTGAAAAATCCTAAAGTGAATGGTGCATGATCATCATCATCATCATCGTCTTTATGCTTGGCATCATCATGCTTCTTATCGTGCTTTTTGTCGTGGTCATGGCCACCGCCAAAGAGTGGAAACAATAGAAGGTTTTCTAGTTCGATCGCTTCAACTTCAGCACTATCACCGCGTGGATTTGCCACTTCAAATGCAGCAGTAAATTTCCAAAAATCAGTGAGGCCGTAAGCAACAGCAAACTCATGCACAGAACGCTCATCGCCTGGTTCCACATTGTTCAGGCCAATGCCGTTCAGGAATTCTAATTCGATCTGACCTTTACTAACATCAGGGTGCACAACCTCGAAAATACCCGCTTGGGCATGGGCTAGGTTGATGGACGCTGTTGTAAGTAACAACGCAGCCGCTGGAGCGGCTAAGAGAGATTTTTTACTGAACATGATAGTTGCCTCGTCAGACTGTGTAATAATATAACATTTGTTATGTTATTACGTTTTTGCGCTGCAACAGTCAAGACACCGATTTGACAAAAGAACAACAATCCAAACAAAAATGCCTCGGCAAAAGCCGAGGCATTTTCAATGTTGTTTCAGTATCCGTAAAACGCTTACTTCATCGTTGGAATAACGAACTCAGCGCCTTCTTTCACGCCTGAAGGCCAACGGCTCGTTACCGTTTTTGTGCGTGTGTAGAAGCGGAATGAATCTGGACCGTGCTGGTTCAAGTCACCAAAGCCTGAGGCTTTCCAGCCGCCGAATGTATAATAAGCAAGCGGCACAGGAATTGGCACGTTAATGCCGACCATGCCGATATTGATGCGGTTTGCAAAATCACGCGCTGCATCACCATCGCGGGTGAAGATTGCAACGCCGTTGCCATACTCATGGTCCATCGCAAGGCTGAGAGCCTCTTCATAGTTTTGTGCGCGAACTGTTGAAAGCACAGGGCCAAAGATTTCTTGCTTATAGATGTCCATGTCTTTTGTGACATTATCAAACAGTGAAGCGCCAACGAAGAAGCCATCTTCATAGCCCTGCATTTTGAAGCCGCGACCATCAACAGCAAGCTTTGCGCCCGCATCAACACCGCTTTGAACAAGGCCTTCAACACGTTTTTTCGCGTCGCCTGTAACCAATGGGCCAAAGTCAACATCATCGCCAGCTGTGTATGGACCAACTTTGAGCGCTTCAATTTTTGGAACCATCGCATCAATAAAGCGGTCGGCTGTATCGTCACCAACAGGCACCGCAACGGAAATCGCCATGCAGCGTTCGCCAGCAGCACCGTAGCCCGCACCAACCATCGCATCTGACACCATATCCATATCAGCATCTGGCATAATGATGGCGTGGTTTTTAGCGCCGCCAAAACACTGAACGCGCTTGCCGTTCGCACAACCACGAGAATAGATATATTGCGCAATCGGTGTTGAACCAACAAAGCCAATCGCCATGATGTCTTCATGGTCAAGGATTGCATCAACGCTTTCTTTGTCACCATTCACCACTTGCAAAATGCCGTCTGGAAGGCCCGCTTCTGTCATCAAAGCTGCCAACATCATTGGAACGGATGGGTCGCGTTCAGATGGTTTCAAGATGAAAGCATTACCGCAAACGATTGCGGGACAGAATTTCCACATAGGGATCATGGCAGGGAAGTTGAACGGTGTGATACCTGCAACAACACCAAGCGCTTGGCGCATGGAATACATGTCAATGCCAGGGCCAGCGCCGTCTGTGTATTCACCTTTGAGGTGATGCGGTGCGCCGATGCAGAATTCAGCCACTTCAAGACCACGGATTACGTCGCCTTTAGCATCTGGAATTGTTTTACCATGCTCGCGTGAAAGTGCTTCAGCAAGCTTGTCCATGTCGCGGTGAAGAAGGTCAACGAACCGCATCAAAACGCGCGCGCGGCGTTGTGGGTTTGTTGCAGCCCATGCTGGTTGCGCTTCTTTGGCTTTAGCAACGGCTTCTGCCATTTCTTCGTTTGTGGCAAGCGCTACTTGCGCTTCAACTTCACCCGTTGCTGGGTTGAAGATATCCGCTGTGCGCCCACTGCCAGCAACTTCTTTGCCGTTTATATAATGTCCGATTTGTTTCATTTTATTCTCCAAGGCCACTCGCGGCCAATTGCATTCAGTTGAATTTCAGTTAGCCGTCACGTTGCATGTTTGCCAAAGCAAGCAACATAGCCGAGAAGTCTTTGCCTTGCCCACCATTCGCGACGAACTGGTCGTAAATTTCTGTGGCACGTGCACCCATAGGCGTTGCAGCATCGACAAGCTCTGCGGCTTGTTGTGAAAGCTTCAAATCTTTCAACATTAGTTCGGCTGCAAAGCCCGGTTGGTAATCATTATCTGATGGCGACGAAGGACCAACGCCCGGTGCTGGGCAATAGGTATTGATAGACCAGCAAGAACCTGACGATGTTGAGACCACATCAAACATTGCTTCACGCGAAAGGCCCAGCTTATCCGCCATGTTAAAGGCTTCACAAACACCAATCATGGAAATACCAAGCACCATGTTGTTGCAAATTTTCGCCATTTGACCAGCGCCGCCCTCACCGCAATGGACAATCTTGCCGCCCATCACATCAAGAATAGGATTGGCCACAGCAATTGAAGCATCCGAACCGCCAGCCATGAAAGTAAGCGTACCAGCAGCAGCACCGCCGACGCCACCTGAAACAGGCGCATCAACACTGAGCAGGCCAGCAGCACTTGCAGCCCCATGGGCTTTCTTGGCGCTATCAACATCCACGGTTGAACAATCAATCAACAACGCGCCCGCTTTAGCCGCCGGCACAATGTCTTTGTAGACGGTTTGCAAGATCACACCATTTGGCAACATGGTGACAACCACGTCTTGGCCCTCAGTTGCCGCAACCGCACTGTCAGCAAGTGTCACGCCTTCGATGTCAACATTCGTCACATCAAAGCCGGTGACAGTGTGACCAGCAGCCGCAAGGTTGGCCGCCATAGGCGCACCCATATTTCCAAGGCCAATAAAACCAATATTTGCCATTCGTCCTCCCAATGCTTCTTACGCAGAAGCTAGCATTTTCTCAATTACCTGGTCTGGAACATCATTCAATGTTCCGTATTTCCATTTCGGTTTTCTATCTTTGTCCACAATCGCTGCACGGGTTCCTTCTAAGAAGTTGCCATGCTCAGAGGCACGCGATGTAAAGCCGAATTCTCCAGCAAGCGCATCTTCGATTGTGTTGCTAATGCGCGCGCGACGAATCAATTGCAAGGTGCATTCCAGTGATAGCGGATCATTGCGATTGAGCGATTTGAGCGCAGCAACAGCCCACTCATCATTCATTGTTTCCAGCTTCTCAATTATTTCAGCTGTATCACGGCGAGAGAACACCAAGTCAATCGCTTCCAGCAAAGGCGATAGCGTATCGGCTTCTGGTTCCGTTTCAAAGGTTTCAACAAAACTCAAATCACCTGTATCGCAGATGGCTTCGATGAGATCACCTTTGGCACCGTCTGGAATATGCGCATCGGCAAACCCTGCCAAAATCGCATCCGCCGCATTCATGCGGTATCCTGTCATTCCAAGGTACTCACCAAGATAGCCTCTAGCATTGGCAAGCAAGTGAGTGCTGCCAACATCTGGCACCAAGCCGATACCACATTCAGGCATCGCAATTTTTGCCGAGGACATCACCACACGATGGGAGCCATGGCCAGAAACACCAACGCCTCCGCCCATGACGAAACCATGGATTAAAGCTAAATACGGTTTTGGATAGCGCGCGATCATCGCATTAAGGCGGTATTCTTCGGTGAAGAATTTTTCTGCGAACGAATAATCGCCTTTAATGCCAGCTTGGTACATCTCATCAATGTCACCACCAGCGCAAAACGCTTTCTCGCCTGCCCCATCAATAATGACACACCGAATAGATGTATCATCACGCCATGCAATCAGCGCCTTTTCAATCTCCGTCACCATCTCATAGCTGAGAGCGTTGAGGGCGTCAGGACGATTGAGTGTGATGCGACCTGCAAGGCCTTCTTTTCGGATTAAAACATCATTGGTCATTAAGGTTGGGGCCTATTATTTTTTATGCTCAGCAAGGACAGATCTTGAAACAATCATGCGCATGATCTGGTTTGTGCCTTCTAATATCTGATGAACGCGCAAGTCGCGAACAATTTTTTCGATACCATAATCTGCCAAATAGCCATACCCACCATGCAACTGAAGCGCTTCGTTGGCGACATCAAAGCAGGCATCCGTTACTTTCATCTTCGCCATAGCACAAAACTTTGATGCATCTGGCATATTGTTATCAAGCTTCCAAGCGGCATGACGCAAGAAGGTACGTGCTGATTGCAGCTCTGTTTCCATTTCTGCAATCTTAAATTGAAGCGCTTGGAAATTGTTCAGCGTTTTACCAAACGCCTTGCGCTCATCCATGTACTGAACCGTTTTGTCAAAAGCAGATTGGGCAGCACCAAGCGCACAAGCCGCAATATTCAAACGGCCACCATCGAGGCCCGCCATCGCGTATTTGAAGCCGTCACCTTCCTGCCCCATCAAATTTTCGAGCGGGATTTTACAATCATCAAATTGCACCTGCGAGGTTGGCTGATTGCGCCAGCCCATTTTGTTTTCGACAGCGCCGAAACTTAAGCCCTCTTCTCCGTCTTCAATGAGAACGGCGGAAATGCCTTTTGGCCCGTCTTCACCCGTTCTGACCATTGAAAGATAAAGGTCAGAAAATCCACCACCCGAGATGAACGCTTTGGTGCCGTTCAATACATAGCCATCATTCATTTTCTTGGCTGACGTGCGAAGGGCTGCGGCATCTGAGCCAGAGCCAGGTTCAGTCAAACAGTAAGAACAGATTTTCTTAGCGCTCACCATATCCGGCAGCCATTGGGCGCGCAGTTCATCACTACCAAATTTATCAATCATCCACGCACACATATTATGGATGGATAAAAATGCTGCCGTCGAAGCGCAGCCATAAGACAGGCCTTCAAAAATCAGTGTCGCATCAAGCCGTGACAGGTCGCTGCCGTATTCTTCGCCCACATAAATGGATGCCATGCCAAGTTCAGCAAGTTCTTCCAAAACGTCGCGGGGCATATGCTCGCGCTGTTCCCACTCAAGGGCATGAGGGGCAATTTTTTCGTTTGCATAGCTGCGCGCCATGTCAAAAATTGCTGTTTGCTCTTCTGAAAGTGAAAAATCCATCTGGCTCGTTTCCTAAGATTATTCTTGGCCTGCAATCTATGTCCAAACGTCAGTAAATTCCACAAGAAAGCCAAACAGAATGGTTTTGCGTTGCTGCAAACTGAAATTTGCGTAGAATGCATTTTTGCATAACCATAGTTTGCTTTGGAGACGCCCAATGAAATGGGATCATGTACGTGTTTTTTTGGCTGTTGCGCGGCACAATCGCTTGTCGCAAGCAGGCAAACATTTGGGACTTGATACTTCAACCGTTGGGCGCCATATCGACCAACTTGAAAAAGACCTTTCCACACGCCTCTTCAATCGCAGCCCACAAGGCTACGCCTTAACACCTGAGGGCACTCGGCTTGTCTCCTTTGCTGAAGCAATGGAAAACACAGCGATTCATATTGCAGACCAAGTTGGCGATCAAAGTGATGGTGTCAGTGGCGCTGTGCGTATTGGCGCGCCCGAGGGCGTTTCTAATTATGTTATGAGCCCGATCGCCGCAAGTTTTTGCGAGCAAAATCCAAAGCTTCAATTGCAACTTGTTTCGATGCCGAGAATTTTCAGCCTTTCAAAGCGAGAAGCCGATATTGCGGTCACCGTATCTCCACCTGAATCAGGTCGGTTGAAAGTACAAAAAATTGCAGACTACGATTTGTTTTTATACACGACCGATCTAGCAACTGAGCGGTTTGGTGAAGTGCAAGATATTGGTTGTCTCAACAAATTGCGCGGTATCGGCTACATCCCTGACCTCATCCACGACAATGCACTGAATTACATCCCGCTTGTCAGCCCCAACATTACACCGCACCTGACCAGCTCCAGCATTCTGCTTCAAACCCAATGGGCACGAATGGGCGCAGGTGTCGTAATTTTACCGTCCTTCATTGCCAAAGCCCACCCTGAGTTGAAACCAATTCTAACCGACAAAATTCATTTCCAACGCGCTTTTTACATGCTGCAACATCAAGACATGGCTGGCATTGCACGGGTTAAAAAGGCTGTCGAATTTTTTGTTGAAGGCATGAGAACGCAATTGAAAGCCATCTGAGAAAATTGTGACTGTATTGACAAGCTAGGAAAATCCGATGAAAGCCGTTTACGACACCACGCAAGCACAACACGACCCGCAGTTTTATCTCGTGCGTGGTCAAGTAACACGCTCAGCTGAACAACCCGAACGGGCTGATCGTTTGAAAACCGCCCTTAACCGCCTTGATGTGCCTGTGCTTCCTGCCAAAGATTTCGGTGCGGGGCCTCGTGCGGCGGTTCACACGCCCGACTATTTGAATTTCTTGGAAACGGCGAACGAAGAATGGCAACGTCTTCCCGGTGGCGCTTCAAACGAGGTTACGGCGAATATTCACCCCACCCGTTATCAAGGCACCTACCCAACTGGTGTTGTGGGTCGTGCGGGGTGGCATATGGCAGACACCTCCTGCCCGCTTGGCGAAAACACGTTCAAAGCCGCCTGCGCTTCTGCCAACACAGCGCTTACTGCTGCGGAGCTGGTACAAGCGGGCGAAAAACATGCCTATGCCCTTTGTCGCCCACCCGGTCACCATGCTTATGCCGACATGGCAGGTGGTTTTTGCTTCTTAAACAATTGCGCCATCGTCGCGCAACAGTTGCGGCAACATCACGAACGTGTCGCTATTTTAGATGTCGATGTACACCACGGAAACGGCACACAGGGCATTTTCTATAATCGCCGCGATGTGTTGACGATATCCATGCACTGCGACCCTGCAAACTATTACCCGTTCCATTGGGGCCACACCAATGAGCGCGGCGCAGGTGATGGCGAAGGTTTCAACCTCAATCTACCCATGCCACCGCATTCAAATGACGAGGTGTTTTTGAGCACGCTTGAACGCGCGAAACGAACGCTTACCGCCTTTGCACCAACCGTGCTTGTTGTCGCCCTTGGTCTTGATGCGTCTGAAAAAGACCCCTTGCGTGGCCTCGCCGTCACAACAAAAGGCTTTGAACAAATTGGACGCTCTGTTGCTGAAATTGGCCTACCGACAGTTTACATTCAAGAAGGCGGTTACTTGTCTGATATATTGACAGATAACCTTGAAGCATTTTTGACAGGTACTCATCACGGTTAAGTGCACGCAACCATGAAGGCCGTTATATTTACCCCAAATCGAGGAATGACTATAATTGTGATCAAAAAGATGGAATTTATGCGCTCTAGAAAGTAAGTTAGCGCGATATTGAGGTTGCTTTTTCATCGGCTCACAGGTATGCGACAGCGTCGCTGTTAGTAGTGTAACGGGTTATCTATGACGATTCACATTCAAGACATTGAAGCTGTGGTGACATCCCAGCGAGCCGCGCTGTTCAACGAACAGCAGGAAGACGGCCACTTTGTCTTCGAATTGGAGGCAGATGCCACCATTCCTTCTGAGTATATTTTGCTTCGTCATTTCCTTGGCGAGATTGATGTTGAGCGCGAGGAAAAAATTGCCCGTTATTTGCGTACTGTGCAAAATGAGAATGGCTCATGGCCGCTCTTTCACAACGGTGAAGGAAACATCTCTGCCAGCGTAAAAGGCTACTGGGCGCTTAAGCTGGCTGGCGAAGATATTGACGCCGACCACATGAAACGCGCACGCGCTTGGATCCTTGAACAAGGTGGTGCATCCACTGCCAATGTATTCACACGCATCGCTATGGCTCTATTCGGTCAGGTACCTTGGCGTGCCGTTCCTGTTATGCCTGTGCAAATGATGCTGCAACCAGTTTGGTCACCGTTCCACATTTCTAAAATGTCTTATTGGGCGCGTACAGTGCTTGTACCCTTGCTCGTCTTGTTTGCCAAAAAGGCACAAGGTGAAAACCCAACAGGCAGAAATATCCGCGAGCTTTTCGTTGTCTCGCCAGAAAAAGAAAAAGTCTACAATGTGAACCACACAGGTTCTTATTGGGGCACTGCTTTCTTGCAGCTTGATAAGTTTCTACGCTTCATCGAGCCGAGCGCCTTGAAAGCGGGCAAGAAGAAAGCAATCAACAAAGCGGTTGAGTTCTTCACCGAACGGCTGAACGGCGATGATGGTCTTGGGGCGATTTACCCTGCAATGGCCAATGCGGTGATGGCGTACCGTGCGCTTGGTTATGCTGATGACCATCCAGACATGGTAACAGCGCGCGAAGCGGTTGAAAAACTGCTGACAGAACGCGACGATTCAATTTATTTCCAGCCTTGCCTGTCGCCGGTTTGGGATACCTGCCTTGCAGCCCATGCGATTTTGGAATCTGGCGAGCGTGACGACCCGAAATTGAAAGCATCACTTGATTGGTTGAAAGAACGCCAAATTCTTGACCTTCGCGGCGACTGGGCCGTGCGTCGCCCAGATACGAGACCGGGTGGCTGGGCTTTCCAATATGAGAACGCTCACTATCCTGACGTTGACGACACGGCTGTCGTCATCCTTGCCATGAACAGGCAGGGTAGCTCAGATTATGATGAAGCGGTTGAACGCGGCTGCGAGTGGTTGCTTGGTATGCAATCAACATCCGGCGGCTGGGGTGCTTTTGAACCTGAAAACGAGCACTACTATCTCAACCATATTCCGTTTGCCGACCACGGCGCCCTACTCGACCCGCCAACAGTGGATGTAACGGCTCGCTGTGTAGGTGCGCTGTCTCAGGTGGACCATGAACGCTATAAAGATGAGATTGCAAAAGGTGTTGAGTTCATCAAACGCGATCAAGAAGACGATGGTTCTTGGTTTGGCCGCTGGGGTGCTAATTACATTTACGGAACATGGTCCGCCTTGGTCGCCCTTAAAGGTGCTGGCGAAGATATGAACCAGCCCTATGTTCAAAAGGCCGTTCAATGGCTCAAAACTCAACAACGCGAAGATGGCGGTTGGGGTGAAGGGCTTGAAACGTATGACGCCACAAGAAAAGGCTTTAGCGAAGCCTCCACCGCGTCACAAACAGCCTGGGCCTTGATGGGCCTGATGTCTGCGGATGCTGTTGAAGACGAGGCCGTACAAAAAGGCGTAAGCTACCTAACCCAAGCACCTAAAGACGGTGCAAGATGGGATGAAGAGAACTGGTCTGGAACAGGCTTTCCACGCGTCTTCTACCTAAAATACCACGGCTACGCGTCTTACTTCCCTCTATGGGCCGTTGCGCGGTATCAAAACTTGATGGCGTCCAATGACCGTGAGGTTAAGTGGGGGCTTTAAAGCCTCCACCTAGCTAACAATCATATATAATCTGTAATCGTCGACAAACGCAGGTCTACCCTGCCCTTATTTTGGTGCCATTCTGATGGCGCCATCAAGGCGGATTGTCTCACCGTTCATCATTTCATTTTCTGCAATCGCCATGACCAGATTTGCATATTCTTCTGGCTTACCAAGGCGGGATGGGAATGGCACTTGTTTGCCGAGCGCGTCTTGCACTTCTTCTGGCATAGCAAGCAGCATCGGTGTGCCGAAGATACCAGGGGCGATTGTCATAACGCGGATACCGTCGCGCGAGAGGTCGCGGGCCATTGGAAGGGTCATGCCAGCAACAGCTGCTTTTGATGAACCATAAGCCACTTGGCCGACTTGCCCGTCAAAGGCTGCAACGGAGGCTGTGTTTACAATCACACCACGTTCGCCATCTGCTGTTAGAGGGTCGGCTGCTGCCATCAATTGTGCGGTTTGGCTTGCCACGTTGAAGGTTCCAATCAGATTGATGTTGATGACTTTCTGGAACAGGGCGGCATCATGCACCACACCTTTTGAAACTGTCTTTTGAGCAGGTGCAACGCCTGCGCAATTTACGCAGATGCGGGGTGTGCCACATTCTTCTTTGACGGTCACCATAGCCGCTGCAACACTTTCAGGGCTCGACACATCAACCTGAATGAAGAGGCCTTCAATGTCTTTTGCAACGCCAACGCCAGCTTCCGCGTTCATATCGAAAATCGCAACACGAACACCCTTAGATGCAAGCGCACGGGCTGTCGCTTCGCCAAGGCCAGATGCGCCACCTGTGACAATTGCTGCCAACTCATTATTCAATTTCATGTTGTGTCCTCAGTGTTGCGTGCAGCCATATTGCCTGCGAGCTTTTTGATAACAAGTAGGTAGAGCGGAAAACCATTTCGCAAAGCGGCAAAACCCGTCTACCTACTTATTGTTTCGTTGGCGTGAGCCCTTAGCAACTTATAGCTTCGAACTCAGCCTTCGTCATATAAACTGGCGCTGGCAAATATTCACCCATGCTCTCTGCTTCCAAACCCGGTCCCTTAATGTGCTGGACTGCTTGTTTGAAATTTGGAAACGGCGCCATGTTGCGAAGGAGAAGGTTGGTAAGACCTGTATTGCCTGCCCCATCGCCAGCATCACCCCAATCAAGCCAAGACACACCACATTCTGGTCTTGCGTTGGCTGGCCTGTTAGCGGCTTTACTCACCACAATAGTATAATCGCGCTCTTTCGTCAGCTTAATCTCGTGGTCAAAAATACAGGCCGAAAAACGTGTGGTGACCAAACCCTCATTCGAACAAAGCGACCAATAGCGAATGTCGAAATCTTCTTTGCGCGCGACACCCGTTCCAAACAACGGCGTTCTTGGCATTTTAGCTTTTAAAACAACAACCTCACCAAATTTCTCATTGAGACTCAAGCTCACATATTGATTATCAAGATTGGCATAAAAGCCTGATGTTTTCTCAATCAAACCAACACGGGCCGCTGTCTTCATCACCTCTTGAAGCTTGGGAGCAACGAAGGCCATGAGGTTGATGCGTGGGTCCCAAAAGACCGACCAGTCTTCTTTTTTCGTGTTGAGATAGTTCTCACGCACAGGTGGGTTTTCTAAAAGCTTATCGAAACTTTCCTGCGGCAAAGCTGGGGCAACGATAATCCGTTTCTTGTCGTCGAAAGCTGGGCTTCCAAGGGCAACACAGGCTTCTTCGCCGCTCACCTTATCACCATTACCACGCACCAATGTCACCTGAGGCAGGCCAGCGCCACCTGTTAAATCATCGCCAGTTTCAGGAATATAATGACGGATCATGAGCGGAGAACGATCAACCTGTGTCATATCGCCCAGATAAAGGGTGTTATCCACCCGTTCTTTTGGTGCTTCACCCTGCATGACGCGAATTTTATAGGCTTGATTGTCAGCAAATGCACCGCTTTGGTAAGGGTTGTTTGCTCCTTCATCGGGCGTGATTTCAAAGTCAATCAGCCGATCATAAGGTTTAGCGCCCTTGGTATAACTGTGAACCGACATGTAGCGGGCTTTGGGAAAGCTGCCTGATATTTCAAGATAGGCAGCCGCGTCGTCAGCGGGCATTTTAAAGACTGTTGGCCAGTAAACGGCGCCACCATCTGGATAGGCAATATTGAACGCGCCTGAATAAACGGGGCCCATCCAAAAACAATCATGCTGGCCTTTGCTCTCTTTGCCTTGAAAGATGATTGGACGCACTTTTAAATCGACATTTTCTTTCGCTGTAATGAGACGCTGTGCGAGCGCTTCAATATCATCTGTCGTATTGGCTAATGAAGTTCCGCCGCCAAATATTACGGCTGTTAGCACTAGTAATTTTAGTTTCATGAGACTTTCCTTAAAATTAAATGGAATAATTCTCCGACCATTGTGCTGAGATAGAACACAAAAAAATCCTGACTAAAAGCCAGGATTTTAATTAACTTGTGTATAGGATTTTAAACCGCTGCGTTTACCGCACGGCCTGCCATCACTTTTACGATATTCGCACGGTACTCAGTCGAACCGTGCATATCTTCCATAAGCTCGTCTGGGTCAATGGAGATGCCAGCAATTGCATCTGCACTAAAGTTTGAGTTAAGAGCTGCTTCCATTTCTGAGGCACGGAATACACCATCGGCACCTGCCCCTGTCACAGCAACCCGCACCGAACCGTCTGCCAGTTCAGCAACGAAGGCACCAGCCAGCGCATAGCGTGAAGCTGGGTTATCAAACTTCGCGTAAGCTGCCCGCTTTGGTTTTGGGAAAGTGATTGAGACAATCACTTCATCGTCTCCCAAAACTGTCCCAAACATGCCTTCAAAAAAATCATCAGCAGCAATAGCACGGGTGTTTGTGTTGACTGTGGCACCTAGCCCCAAAACAGCACTTGGATAGTCAGCTGCTGGGTCATTATTGGCAACAGAACCGCCAAGCGTTCCCATGTTGCGCACTTGTGGATCGCCAATGCCGCCAGCTAAAGCAGCTAACGCTGGAATAGCCTTTTGCACGTCTACTGATCCAGCAACCTCGGCATGAGTAGTGCCAGCACCAATGGTGACACTGTCACCACTGACTGAGATGCCCTGCAATTCTGGCAGGCCTGCAACACTAATAACATCACTTGGTGCGGCTAGCCGCTGCTTCATGGTTGGGATGAGCGTTTGCCCACCGCCAAGAAACTTACCGTCGTCAGCTGAACCCATTGCGGAAACAGCATCAGCCAATGAGGATGGTTTTTGATATTTTGTTTCATACATCGTTTTTGTCCTTACTCTGCTGCTTCTGCTGTGCTGGCTGCTTGAATTGCCGCCCACACTTTTTGAGGCGTTGCAGGCATGCTCAAATCGTTATTACCAATCGCATTCGTAATCGCGTTGATTACAGCTGGTGGAGAGCCAATGGCACCCGCCTCACCACAGCCTTTAATGCCGAGTGGATTGGATGGTGACAATGTTTCATGATGCGACACTTGGAACGACGGTAGGTCGTCCGCACGCGGCATACAGTAATCCATGAAGGATGCTGTCTCGAGTTGGCCGCTATCATTATAGCTTGCCCCTTCAAGCAGCGCTTGGCCAATACCTTGCGCCAAACCACCATGAACCTGACCTTCAACAATCATCGGATTGATGATTTTGCCAAAGTCATCGGCAGCCACGAAGTCAACGATATCCGTCACCCCTGTTTGCGGGTCCACTTCCACTTCGCATATATAAGTACCCGCTGGGAAGGTGAAGTTTGCTGGATCATAAAACGCGCCTTCTTTAAGGCCCGGTTCCATGCCCTCTGGCAAATTGTGCGCGGTATAAGCACCAAGGCAGACTTCATGCCAGCCAAGCTTCTTATCCGTGCCAGACACTTTCACTTCACCGCCTTCAATGACGATATCGCCCTCGTCGGCTTCAAGCAGATGTGCTGCAATTTTCTTGGCTTTCGCTTCCACCTTATCAAGCGCTTTGACAATGGCGGAAATACCAACAGCACCAGAACGCGAACCGTAAGTACCCATACCAAACTGGACTTTATCCGTATCGCCGTGGACGATTTGGATATTGTCTGTTGGCAAGCCGAAGCGATCAGACACCACTTGGGCGAATGTCGTTTCATGGCCTTGGCCGTGGCTGTGAGAACCTGTCAAAATTTCGATGGTGCCGACAGGGTTCACGCGAACCTCCGCCGATTCCCAAAGGCCAACACCAGCACCCAGTGAACCAACCGCCGCTGATGGCGCAATGCCGCAAGCTTCAATGTAACAAGAAAAGCCAATGCCGCGCATTTTGCCCTGTGCTTCTGAGGCCGCTTTGCGGGCTTCGAACCCAGCATAGTCAATTGCGTCTTTCGCAGCCTTCATCGACACGCCAAAATCGCCAGCGTCGTAACACATGATAACAGGTGTCTGGTGCGGGAACTCTTGAATGAAGTTTGCTTCACGCAGGTCAGACGGATCAACGCCTAGTTCGCGTGCTGCCGTCTCCATCATGCGCTCAATGAGGTAAGAAGCCTCTGGACGACCTGCCCCACGATAAGCATCAACTGGCACTGTATTTGTGTAGAGCGTTTGAACATTCGCGTGGATGTTTGGAATGTTATATTGGCCAGACAAAAGCGTTGCGTACAGATAGGTCGGCACGCTCGATGAGAACAAAGACATATAAGCGCCAAGGTTTGCTTTCGTTGTAACCTTTAAGCCCGTAATCTTGTTGTTTGCATCAAACGCCATTTCAGCCGTTGAAACATGGTCGCGACCATGCGCATCCGTCAAGAATGCTTCGGTGCGGTCAGATGTCCATTTAACAGGCCGTCCGCCAATTTTCATGGAGGCCCAAAGACACACAATTTCTTCTGGGTAGATGTAAATCTTAGACCCAAATCCACCACCAACATCTGGCGCAATAACGCGCAATTTATGTTCTGGTGCGACTTGATAAAACGCAGACAAAACAAGCCGTGCCACATGTGGGTTTTGGCTGGTTGTGTAAAGCGTGTAGTGCTCTTCTGCTGCATCGTAAGCAGCATTGGCAGCACGTGGCTCCATCGCGTTTGGCACCAAGCGGTTATTGGTGATT
>JBDVXS010000136.1:0-5853 GCA_039964305.1 Hyphomicrobiales bacterium | reverse complement strand
TTCAATGAAAACGACACTCGTTTTAACACAGTGCTGACCTATTCTACCCATAACGGGACACAAGATGTGCCTGTTCGCGGTGTCCTTACAGAGATGGCAACCGTTGTAACCCTCGCCCGTGATCTCGAGCGTGAAGAAGTGGTGTCAGAAGGTGATCTGGCCGTTACCCGCTTGCCAAAAGCGAAAGTTCGCGCAGGTAGCCTGACAAGCATCAAGCCGGCTGTTGGCATGGCAACGCAACGCAACCTGACCCAAGGGTCTGTCGTTCGAAGTTCTGATTTAGCAGAACCAATTTTAGTGCGTTCTAACGATCCCGTTGCAATTACATATTCCGTACCCGGTCTGTTGTTAACAGCACAAGGACGCGCCCTTTCAAATGGTGCAAAAGATGCGGTCGTTTCAATCAAAAACCTACAATCAAATCGCGTTGTAAGAGGTCGTGTCACCGGTGTTGGTGAAGTGCTCGTGGAACCACGCAAACCATTCTTCGCATTAAATCAGCAAACGACCAAGACAGAGGTTCAGTAAATGTCACGCGTATTTTTCAAACAAGCTTTCACAATCTCTAGTCTGCTTGCCTTATCCATCGGTCTTGCTGGTTGCGGTGCATCCTCCAAGATCGCGCAAGTCGGCAAAGCCCCTGCTCTTTCCAACATTGGCGATCCAACAGCAGCTCCTGGTTACAAACCAGTTTCGCTGCCTATGCCTGCGCCAGAACCTGCCGTCTACACAGCCAATTCTCTTTGGCGCTCAAACGATCAATCATTCTTTAGAGACGGACGGGCACGCCGCGTTGGTGATATTTTGACAATCAATGTCACAATTGACGACGAAGCAGAATTTGAAAACACCACTGAACGCAGCCGAACATCTGGTCGAAGCTTAGGTGTTGGTACAGGCGTTCTGGGCTCGATATTTAGTTTAATACCGGGTGTCAGCGATACCGGTGCGATTGTTAGCGCCAACGCGAACACGAATACTGATGGGGATGGCAGTATCGAGCGTTCTGAACAGTTGGAAACAACCATTGCAGCCGTGATTGTGCAGAAACTACCAAACGGCAATTTGGTGATTGAAGGCAAACAAGAAGTACGGGTTAACTTCGAAGTGCGCGAACTGATCGTTGCCGGCATTATCAGACCAGATGACATTCAACCAGATAACACGATCGAATCCACCAAGATTGCTCAAGCACGTATTTCCTATGGTGGGCGCGGTCATATTTCTGACGTCCAACAACCTGGATACGGCCAACAGATCGTCGATATTGTTTCGCCATTCTAGGACCCCCTAACACAAGAGATCCCTTACCGTTTACTCCCCAATTTAAACGGTAAGGAGGGCCTGCTCGCTCCCCAAATAGGGCAGCCCACAATAGTGAAGCGGCACCTGTAGCCATAACTACGGGTGCCGCTATCACACAATTTAATTTTCTAAACAAAGCTGTATTACAACAGCCTCAACAAAGAGACTTAGTCGTCGCGATAAACTTTCTCGCGTTTCTCATGTCGCTCTTGCGCTTCCAAAGAGAGCGTAGCAATTGGACGGGCTTCAAGGCGGCCAACACCAATTGGATCGCCCGTTTCTTCGCAAAAACCATATGAACCATCATCGATACGAGCCAAAGCTGAATCAATCTTTGCAATCAACTTGCGCTGACGATCTCTCGCCCGTAGCTCAATTGAACGATCGGTCTCAGAAGATGCTCTATCAGCAACATCTGGATGGTTCTGGCTTTCTTTTTGAAGATTAACGAGCGTTTCTTTGCTCTCAGACAAAAGTTCATTTTTCCAAGTCACAAGCTTTTTTCTAAAGTATGCGAGTTGAAAAGGATTCATAAACTCCTCGTCTTCGCTTGGCTTGTAACTTTCTACTGCGTCCGTGGTCATTGATAACTCCCAAATGCACCCCAGTTGGCGGAATATAGTCGCGTTACCCTAATCACACAATGAGAGATTTTATGCATATGCAAAATCATTGCTCATTTTCCAAAAAAACACATAACTTATTGTTATATTTAATTAAAAGTTATGAAAATAATTTATTTATTATGGAATATATGACATTAAACGTCATAAATGCCAATTTTTGCAAGTTCAACACGGGCTCGCATATCGATATCTGACAAAATAGAATCGAGTTTTTCATCCCCTGTTCGACCGAGGTTTTTAACCTTCTGAGCCATTCTAGTCACCTGAACAGGCGATAATTTTCCGCTCAACATACCAAGCCGCATTTCATCCAAACGATCTAACAAATCAAACCCCCGTTCGGCGGATTTCTTTTTGCTGTTCAACGGATCATCAACGGCTTGCAGAGACAAAAGCGCGTCTAAGTTGGTCACATTAGTGGTTGTCGAAACATTTTGAGTTGCTTGTGACTCTTCTTCTTCTGACACTGAGAATTGGCCAGAAGACGATCCAGTTTTTGCACTTTTTTTTGTACCGCGAGCACCTCCCAGCGGACCTGAGTTTTCAATGCGCATTGCCACCAACTCCTATTATTATCGCGTGTTTCTCTTAAGGGTAGTTTTTTGCCGATAGGGTTAATTGCAGGTTAACGGCTGGGTAAGTTTTTCCATGTAGGTTGAGCCAAAGAGAACATGAAAATATATGAGATAAAAAATAAACTCATATATATCAAATAGATAGAAATTTTATTGGGAAGGATGAAGCTTGGCATAACCCCTGCATATACATGCGCATAATGTAGTATGTAAGGTTGTCATAAACGCTCATGAGTAAATATCGTACCCAACTAACGACACTTCCAACAGAATACGCTTTTCATGATTCGGTTCGCAAAAGTGCTGCCGCATTGCTGTTCGTGAGCGCGTTCCTGTTTAGTATTCTCGCCCTGATACAAGCAGCCGAAGCAACCTCTCGCATTAAAGATATTGCCGATTTTGAGGGCATTCGTGAAAACCAATTGGTTGGTTACGGCCTCGTCGTTGGTTTAAATGGAACAGGCGATAGTCTGAACAATGCCCCCTTCACGGAGCAAAGCTTACGGGTCATGTTGAACCGTCTTGGTGCTGGTGTGGGTGATGCGAACTTTAGTACAGCTAATGTAGCTGCGGTGATGGTGACAGCCAATCTTCCGCCTTTTTCAACAGCAGGCTCTAGAATTGATGTAAGCGTAAGCGCTCTTGGCGATTCAGGAAGCCTTCGCGGTGGCACATTGCTTGTGACCCAACTTCTAGGTGCTGGTGGCGATGTTTATGCCCTTGCTCAAGGACCAGTCGCAATCGCAGGCTTTGCCATTCAAGGGGACGCAGCCAGCATTGTACAGGGTGTTCCAACATCTGGCCGCATTACCAATGGGGCGATCGTTGAACGCGAAATTCCATTCAAGCTTGCAAGCTTGCGCAAGGTTCGTCTGGCTCTTCGTAATCCAGATCTAACAACATCGCGCCGTATTGCAAAAACAGTCAATGCATTCATTGGCCGTGGCACCGCAGAACCAATTGACCCAGCAACAGTCCAATTGCGCCTGACCAAATCATTCAACGGTAACATTGTTGACCTACTGACAGACATTGAACAACTCATCGTGGAACCTGATCAGGTCGCCCGCGTTGTGATTGATGAGCAGACTGGCACGATTGTCATGGGCCGCGATGTGAAAGTTTCCAAAGTCGCGGTTGCCCAAGGCAACCTCACCCTACTCGTCACAGAGACGCCAGTCGTCAGCCAACCAAATCCGCTTGGCGAAGGCGAGACTGTCGTTGTTCCGCGTACGCAAATTGAAGTTGATGACCCCGTAGACGCAAAACTCGGCATCATCAACGGAGGCGTCACTCTTAAAGATCTTGTTGATGGCTTAAATGCTTTAGGCATTGGCCCGCGCGACATGATCACCATTCTTCAATCCATCAAAGCGGCAGGTGCTCTGCAAGCGGAGATAGAGGTCTTATAACATGTCTGAATTCAACACACTGGCTAGTCCCCTTTTACCACAGGCGCCCAATGCACCGACATTGAACCGTCCGGCCAGTGATGACCCCAACTTTGATGCGAAAGCCCGCGAGCAAGCCAATGAGTTTGAAGCAAGCTTTCTAGCAGCCTTGTTGCGGCCTGTTTTTGAAGGATTGGCAAAAGACAACGAATTTGGCGGCGGCTTTGCAGAGGAAACATGGTCTGGCCTGCTAACAGATGAATATGCCAAGGGCATTCAAAGCTCTGCTAATCTGGGCATTGCAGACCACGTATATGAGCAACTGATCCAGTTGCAAGAAAACACACCCGGTGAGCAATCGACATCACAAGATGCAACCACCGCAAATGATACAGACGATCGTTAGGAGTAACTCATGACTTATTCAGCACCCGTAATCCGCACCCCTATGCCTGTGGAAAGCCAAGAAGATGCCCATGTATTGCTCGCCCGCCTTGAAACATCGATGGAAGGCTTGATTGAGCTGATCGAGGTTGAGACGCGCCTGGTACGTGAAGGAAAGCTCTTTGCTGCTTCTGAATTAGAAGCCAAAAAGACTGAATATGCGCAGGCCTATGTTGAGCTGATGGAAAGTGCACGCAAACAAGAGCAGGTCTTGCACACCTTGCTACCAGCTAACTTGGAAAAGCTGCGCCACCGCCATGAAGACTTTAAATCGCTCCTACAAATGAACCTTGCCGCCCTTCAAACAGCACGCGATGTAACGCGCAACCTTATTCAAGGCGTTGCAAAGAAGATGGGACAAAATCAGGAACCGACAACATACAGTGCCTATGGGCAAATGAACCAACAGGCCAAAATTGCCTCTCCTGGTCTTGCTTTGGATCGCTCGTCTTAGGTCGATTAAAATATTTGCAATTTAAGTCAATTAATACAGAAATTTTCCTGTTTTCACTTATGGAAAATTGACTATTTCTCCCAATATCACCTTAACTTTTGCGCGCTAGATTGGGTAATCTTAGTGCAATGCGCTGCCCATTCAGTTACGTAGCGCGAGTAAAAGTGAGTTGGTACGATGGATATCGGAAGAAGTCCGATAGTTACGCCGGTCCCGACTGTAGACTCTAATGTCACAGAGCGAGGCGCACAGGCGACCGAATTGCCGCAGATCCAAACGGTTCAGCAGGTATCGGCATTGGATTCCGTCTCCATCACCTTCCGTGAAGTTTCAGTGCAACCATCGCAACAAGATGCCGAAGCGCCTCAGCTTGAAACGGTAGACACCCCTAATTCTGTTGCTTTTGAAAATCGCGAACGTGAAATTCGACGTGAATTCGAACACGACAGAGAAACAGCCGCCCTCATCTTCAAGTCCATTGATGTATCGACTGGCGAAGTGATTCAGCAGTATCCAGAAGAGGCCCGCCTTAACTTAAGGGCATACCTTGGTAATAAAGAAGAAGCTCAAAGGGCAGAGTAAGCAGGCAGCACAACGCCCTTACTTCAGCTTCAACACCCAAAAACCCTTCACATCTGTTCAGTTGTTTTCAAGCAAAACAAGGCTTTTCACCGTGCGTTTTGGTGAACAATTTCTTACTTTTACCACAAGTTAACCGATTTAGAATTCGCTAACCAAAAGAACAACTTAAACATAGTAAACGCGGTTTTTACCATGCTTTTTAAGAAGATTGACTTTCCTTTTGAGTAGTTTGCGGACGTTGCCAAGAATGGCGACTGAAAACTTAAACCTAGAAAAGGAAGACAAGAATGTCTGATATTAACCTCTCATCCGCAGTTCGTACTTCACTTAGTTCACTACAAGGTACAGCTGACCTACTTTCATCAACTCAGGAACGTCTTGCGACGGGTAACCGCGTAAACTCTGCTCTTGATGATCCAACTGCCTTCTTTACAGCTTCTGCTTTGAACAACCGCGCTTCTGACTTGGGCACTTTG
>JBDVXS010000135.1:0-13329 GCA_039964305.1 Hyphomicrobiales bacterium | reverse complement strand
CCTGTCGTGCCAGAGGTGTAGAGGATAGCCGCAAGACTATCTGCACCACATTCAGCATTTTCAAATGTCTCGTCCGCGGCCAGTGATTTGTCACTGAAGGAGCCCGCGCTTTTTCCATCCGTCGTTAAAACGCCAAGTGTTTCAATTGCGATGTTACGGCTACTTATTATTTGATCAAATGCATCACGCTTGTTCGGATCACAGATGAACAATGACGGCTCCGCGTCTGACAAAAAGTATTCAACTTCATCCGCCGTGTAAGCCGTGTTGAGTGGTAAAAAGACTGCTCCCACACGAACACAAGCCAGATAAAGCATCGCAGCTTCAATCGACTTTGGCACTTGCACCGCAACACGGTCACCAAGCTTTACGCCACACCCAACAAGCACATTGGCAAAGCGCGCGGAGACGTCCAAAGCGGTGCCATAGCTATAGTGTCGCCCATCCGGCATACGTGCCAACAAAGCATCACTTTGTTTATTGCTCAAAAGCCCGTCAAAAAGATGATTGGTCATACTGCTCACCTAACCAAACTTTCACGCACTCACTGTATCAGTAGGCGCGATCAGAATGGGATATCTACCTGTTCTCATACCCCTGGCCCCATCAACAAATCTGGCAAGCCGGTTGCCAACCATGGGAACAAGCAGAGCAAAATAATTGCAATGATCATGCACGCAACAAACGGCATGGACCCCCATAGAATGGTTTTCAGCGGTATGTCTGGCGCAATACCGTTAATGACATAAAGGTTCAAGCCCACAGGTGGTGTAATGAGGCCAATTTCCATATTAATCGTCAACACAACAGCAAACCAATAAGGATCGAAACCCGCGCCCGTTACAATCGGCAGCAAGATTGGTGCGGCCATCAAGATAACGGCAACCGGCGGTAAGAAGAAACCTGCGACTAACAAGAACACGTTGATTGCCAACATCAGCACCCACGGGTTCACATCCAGCTCACCAATCGATGTTGCAATTGACTGCGTAATCGAGAGGCTGGAAAGCATGTATGAAAACACACCTGCCGCCGCGATGATGAACAAGATCATCACACTCTCACGGGTTGAATCGCGTAGCACTGCCCAAATCGCCATTGGGCTCCACATTTTATAGATCACCATCGCAATCACGATGCAAAGGATTGCGCCAACAGCCGCCGTCTCAGATGGCGTCGCGATACCGCCATACATGGCATAAAGCACACCCATAATGATGAACAAGAATGGCAAGACACGCGGCAAAATTTCAAACCGTTCTTTCCAACTATACTGACGAACCGCGAGCGCTTCTTCCGAACCATTTTTCCACGTGTCATAAATCGACCACGCCATAAACAAACCAACAAGCAGCAAACCTGGGACGACACCCGCAATGAACAAACGGCCAATCGAGGTCTCTGTCGCAATACCGTAAACAATCATGGTGACAGATGGCGGGATCAAAATGCCAAGGGTGCCACCCGCAGCAATGGCACCAGAAGCAACCCCATCAGGATAGCCACGCTTGCGCATTTCGGGAATGCCCATTTTACCAATAGCCGCACAGGTTGCTGGCGAAGAACCAGACATGGCCGCAAACAAGGCACAGGCGCCAAGATTGGAAATAACCAACCCACCAGGCACACGTGTCAGCCATCGCTCTAACGCTTCATAAAGATCACCACCTGCCCTTGTTGAAGCAATGGAGGCGCCCATGATGATGAACATCGGAATGGATAGAAGTGCGAAATTATCAAGTTTGCCAAAGAAGATTTCAGGCATCAGCTCAAGCGAGCGCAATCCGTCAAAGGCGAGCAAGAAGCAAGCAGCAACAACCAACAATCCGTTGGCGACTGAAATGCCAGAAAAGAGAACCAATATAGTTGCAAGAGCGACGAACCCGCCGAGGATGAGAGGATCCATTATAGTTTCTCCTCAAGGCCGAATGGTTTTTCGTAACCCATAATTATGGACACTAAGTCCGCAACCAGTTGAAGTAAGAAGAGACCGAAACCAACAGGCAAAGCAAGGTAAGGAATCCACAATCGCACCCCCCAAACCGTGTCTGATGTCCAACCTTTCTTAAAAGCCACATACCATTGCTCAAAACCATAAAACAGCATGATGCAAATAACGATGATGGACGCGATGAGTACAACCAACGCCAGTAATTTTCGTATTTTTTGACCAAGCATTAAAGGCAGCAAGTCAACATTCACGTGGCCACGATGGCGCTGAACATATGGCAGACCAATCAAGGTCGCAGAGACCATGAGATAGACCACGGCTTCGGTTTGCCAAATCGTCGACAGGTTCAAAACAAAGCGCACAAAAATCATCTGGCAGGTAATGATGACGGCAATCAAAATCATGCTGGCTGAGACAATCCCGCAAAGGGATGAAAGGCCATTGCTGGCACGGATAAACGCATTACCGCCTGTCGGGGAGACCGCAGTTTGGTTCAGGGAACCGGACATGGCCAGCCTCCTCTTCGAATTATCAGAAAGGGGCGCGAGACAAAAAGCCTCGCGCCCATAAGGTTATTTCGTCGCGTTGATTACTCGACAGAAAGAGCCATATCGAGCAATGATTGACCGTTCGGTGTCTGCTCAACAAATGTTTTGTATGAAGACGTCTTCGCAATTTCACGCCATTGCGCAAACTCTTCCGCTGTCATGTTTTTAATTTCAACACCAGCGTCTTGGAAGGTTTTAACAGAGGCCGCATCCTGCTTCTTCGCTTCTTCTAGGTAGAAGGCTTGGGCTTTTGCAGAGGCTTCGTTAAGAGCTGCTTTTTGTGCGTCGTTCAAACCATCAAAAGCTGACTTGTTGACCAAGAGCGGCTGATACATGAACCACAAAGCAACGTCGCCTGCTGGTGTGTAGCACTTCACTTGTTCAAACACGCGGTATGATGCGAAGGACGATGATGATGTGTTTGCTGCTTGCAAAACACCTGTTTGCATCGCGTTATAAATCTCAGAAGACGCCATGGATGCAATAGACGCACCGGCTGCTGCCAACATTTGTTCAAACGACTTACCAGCCGCACGGGTTTGCAAACCCTTCACGTCATCAGGGGATGTGATGCATTTATCTTTACCAGCAAAGCCACCAGCAAGATAACCGTGCACGAGCACTTTCACATCATCTTCCGCCATGAGCTTTTCAAGTTCACCCATGAATGGCGATGTGTTCAAGCGTGCAGCGTGGTCGTGATTTTTCACAAGGCCCGGCATCAAAGTAAGGTTGTAGGCAGGACGCTGACCAGCAGCATAGGCCAACGGCAATACAGTCATGTCCAACTGGCCACGAGAAAGCGGCTTATATTGCTCGCGCGGTTTAAATAGGGACTTTGACGGGAAAATCTTGATTGAAAGATCCACATTGGCAGCGGCAACGCCATCAGCAACCATTTGCGCAACTTTGTGGCGCACGTCTTTTGTTGACCATTGGTGCGAAAGACGCAGTTCAACCGCGTTAGCTGCAAAGGTCGTGGCGGCAAACGCCAAACCGACAGCAGTCGAAAGTAATGCTCTTCTCATTGTTTCCTCCCAGAAAATTCTTTTGTTTCGGTAGCACCGAAATTTATGACCGCTTGACCATTCACGGCCACGGATGGGTCGAGCTTTCCATCCTTTGTATTTTCTGTCAACAATTCTGTATACAAAAACCCCATTGTTGAATTCACAGCTTTGTGCATAATGCGCTTATGCAAGAATCTCCGGCACCATCACTTGTACAACGACGCGCTGATTCCGTTCTTCAAGAACTGGAACAGATGATTTTTATGGGCGAGTTCTCAGATGGAGAGCGCTTGGATGAAGTGAAGCTTTCTGAACGCTTTCAAGTCTCCAGAACGCCCCTGCGCGAAGCTTTTCAAAAGCTCGCGGCAACGGGCCTGTTAGAACTCATTCCACGGCGCGGCGCTTTTGTTAGATACCCCAAGTTCACAGAACTGATTGAGATGTTCGAAGTGATGGCCGAACTAGAAGCCATGTGCGGACGCCTCGCTTCGCGCCGTGTATCCGACGCGCTGTTGGCTGAAATAAAACAATCTGCCGAGCTGTGCGAAGAAGCGCTAACGCGCAATGATAGTGATGGTTATTATGACTATAACGAGAAATTCCATCACCTGATTTATCAAGCAAGTGGCAACCGCTTTTTGCAAATGGAAGCAACAAAATTGCACAAACGCCTCAAGCCGTTCCGCCGCATGCAGCTTCGTGTGCGCGGGCGTATGAACCAGTCGATGGAACAGCATCGGCAAATCGTTAAAGCGCTTGAAAACGGCGATGCGTCTATCGCTGCAAAGGCTTTGCAAGAGCATGTACAAATACAAGGCGAGAAGTTTAACGACCTGATGTCGAGCTATTCAAATAGGCCAATTGCTGCAACGGCTTAGCGAAATCCATCGAATAAAATCACTTATTATTCGCCTGAAACAATGGCACCTGGTTGGGTGATAACGCGACTTGCCACTTCATGTCCCCGCAACAAACATGTCGCCTCATCTTCGCCCTGCAAATAAGCTGCGAAGTATCCGCCGTTAAAACTATCGCCAGCAGCGGTGGTATCAAGCACTTTTGGTGCAGGTGGAAAAACGGGCAATTCATCACCCGAAAGACTTAATGAGACCGGCCCCCTCGCCCCACGCTTCAAAGCGAAAGCTTTCCAGTTAAATTTGGCAAAGCGGTCTAATAAGGCCTCTTCGTTCGTATCACCGTAAAGCAGTAATTCGTCGTCAATTGAGGGAAAACCAATATCAGCGATTTCCCACATTTCATCCATCACCTCTTTGGCAACCGCCTTACTTTCCCAAAGTTTGGGCCGATAATTAGAATCGAAAGCGACCAATGTATCAGTGGTCTTAGTCACCTCAGCCAGATGATCCATAACCCTGCGCCTTGCGGCTGGATCTAAGATGGCAAGCGTGATGCCAGACAAATAATAAATGCGTGCTGGAGGAAGACTGCGTATTGCTTCATCGTGGGAAAACAACTGGCGCGCTGCAGAACTATGTCGCCAATAAGAGAAGCTACGCTCTCCGTCCTTATCGGTGACCACCGAATAAATCCCAATAAGTTGCTGCTTGTCAGTTGTAATATACGAAGGGTCGATACCCTCTTCTTTCACTCTAACAACGAACTCAACAGAAAGAGGATCTTGCCCCACGCGGGTGAAGTATCCAACTTTGCCACTGTCCCCCATCTGCCGTTTGCAATAGACCGCCGTATTATAAGTGTCGCCTGCAAACCCAACTTTAAAATCGCCCGTCAAGCCTGCCGCCGCACCATCGCGCAATTCAGCCATTGCTTCACCAATGCATAGAAGATCTAGTTTATCTGATGACGTTTTTGAGATCATTTAAAAGAATCCGGCATTAAAACGCTTGGCAACCAAAGCACAATTTCAGGAAAGAGAATAATCAAGAGCAGGATCAGCAGCATGGGAATTAAAATAATTAACACGTCAGACAAAACCTTCACGACGTTAAGTCCGGCAATCGCTGATGAGATCAATAAACAAAGCCCATAAGGCGGCGTTACCAATCCGAATGCCAATGAAACAATGCCAATGATTGCGAATACAACTGGGTGAATATCCGCCGCTGTTGCAACCGGCAACAAAACGGTTCCCAAAATGATGATCGTTGGAATAGCGTCGATGAAAAGACCAAAGAACAAGAATAAGGCGGCGATCACCAATGCGGTCCCAAAAGTTCCAAATTCATAGCTCGTGAGAAGTTCAACAATCAATCTTGGCACATTATAAAACGATAACATCCAGCCAAACGCAGATGCCGTTCCAATTGCAAACAGCGAAATAGAGGCGAAACGGCCAGTCTCATAAAAGATACCGCCTAGATCGCGAAAGCTCACAGTGCGGTAAATAAACACGCCAAGGATCAAGGCATATGCCGCCGCGATAATGGCGCTTTCAGTTGGCGTCACCAAGCCACCAACAATGCCACCAATGACAAGGATAGGTGTTAGCATAGCAAGGGCCGCCCCTTTGAAGGCTTGCCAGAATTCAGCCCAATTCGGCTTACCCGCGACAGGATAATCATAGACCTTGGCATAGCCATAAACCGTCGACATCAAGGCAAGGCCAATCATCAAGCCCGGAATAGCACCCGCAAGAAACAGCGCTCCGACAGATACCTGCATCACACCGCCCCAAACAACCATCAAAATGCTTGGCGGAATAATCACCCCCATCACAGATGAGCAGGCCGTAATCGCAACAGCAAAGCGCGCGTCGTAGCCCTCTTTCACCATCGCCGGTATCAATATTTTACCGCAACCAGCAGCATCCGCCGTCGATGATCCAGAGATACCAGCAAACAACATAGAGACCGCCACATTGACGTGCCCCAACCCACCAGGCATCCAACCCGTCAGCACGCGAGCAAACTCGATTAACTTGTCCGTGATTTTTCCAGAGTTCATCAAATTGGCTGCAAGCAAGAAAAACGGAACAGCTAACAAGATGAAGGAATTATAAGATTGAAACATCCGATCAAGAATGATGAAGGGCGTCAGGCGAATGTCCAGCGTTACGATTGGAATAATCGCAATACCAAGCGCAAAGGCTACGGGTACACGCGCTAAAACCAGCACTAAAAAACCACCAACCAAAATGGCGCAGGCGATACCTGTTGAGAGGATCATGCCATAGCCCTTTTTGTCGCGACATAGCGCTGAAAAATTTCATAAAGGCGGTAGCTTGCAAACAGCGTCCATATCACACCAGCAATTGGCACAGACACATAGGTAATCATCAAATTGGCACGCATCATGACTGAATTTTGAATGTAGCCAAACTTGGCATATTCAATGCCGTACCATGCAAATAAGAGCGCAAACATAATCATCATAACCAATACAATGCCGCTTTGAAGCATAGCGCCCAAAGGGCTACTTGCGTCTGACAACACCCGCACATCAAAATGCGTTCCTTCCCAAACAGCAATCATTGAACCCAGCATAACCACCCAAACAAAGATGAAGGTCGCCAGTTCCTCAGTCCATAAATAGCTTGGAATAACGCCTGTGTAGCGAGAGATGACTTGCATCCCGACCGGCACGGCTAGTGCCATCATCAAGAAGCCTACGAAGAACCGTAAAACCTGACATAGCTTTTCAAGTACAGCGCCATACATGAGACTTCCTCTCCAAAGAGCTCAACCCTTCTCAGGCTTAAAAAATTTTGGATTTCTTACAGAAAATCGGCAAAATTTTGCGCGCCAAAGTAGGTGCCGGCAAGGGGAATGCCGGCACCTTCGGGGAGCAAGTGTATTATTTAGCGCGGATTGACGCTAGGAGGCCACTTGCATTTAATTCAGCTGCATAATCATTTTGAACTGGCTTTACCATTTCAAGGAGTTGATCGCGGTTTTCAAATTCTTGAACCGTGATTTGACCAGCATCGAGCATCTCTTTGAGCTTGATACCATCTTCGCGTGATTCCAATTCACGCCCAAAAGCTCCAGCTTCTGATGCCGCTTTCATCACGGCAGTTTGCAGTGCTTCTGGAAGTTTACGGAATGTCTTACCACTCATCACGATTGGACGAACCGTAATCGTGTGACGTGTCAAAGTGACATGTGGTGCAACTTCATAAAACTTGAGATTTTGAATGCTAGCCGCTTCATTCTCAAACCCAGCAATAACGCCCGACTGAATAGCGTTATAAACTTCGTTATAGGCGATCGCAGAAGGAGCTGCTGTAAGGGCTGAGAAAATACGCGCTTGGATAGGAGCACCCATCACACGCATTTTATGTCCGCCAAGTTCTGACAGGTTGCCAATCGGCTTTTTTGACAAAAGATTGCGTGTGCCGCCACCAGTATATCCGATGATCTTAATGTCTGCTTTTGCAAGCAGCTCTGCCTCTAAAGGGGCAAGCACATTGCTTGAGAGGACCGCATTCCAATGATCTAAATCGCGGAACAAGAAAGGCATATCCATGAGGGGAATAGACGGAGCAAATTTCGCCATGTTTGACGGTGCCATGATTGTATAATCAATAGCGACACCTTGTTGTAGGAAGTTTGCGTAGTCTTTCTCAACGCCCAATTCGCCATTGAGACGCAGATCAAATTTCACGTCGCCGTCGTAATATTGATCGACAAGCTCCGAGAACTTCACCATCGTTTTTGTAAATGCATGCTTCTCGTCAAACATACTCGCACCACGAAGTGTAACTTCTTCAGCGAATGCATTTGCGGTTACAGCCGCACCAAGTACTGCTGCAAGTGGCAAGCTCAACGCAAGCTTCTTAACCGTTTTTAACAATGACATATTGTCCTCCTACCAATGTCTAAACTCGTCTCCCGATCCAATAGAGTGCATAAACCAGAGAGCTGATAAGCCAGAGTTAGTCTGTCAAAACATCATTAGTCAAGAAAAATGTCGACTAGTATGGTAATTATTTATCTTCTGTAAACGAATCAAGCTTCATAAATAACCCCTTGCGTCGACTTGAAGGGCTCATATAAAGCGAACACGTCTGCGTTATTTGTAACTAAAGTCATTTAAGAGTAACTTATGGCCACGAAGCAATGTTGATTGCATATGGGGCCGCATTCAGGGGCGTTTGGAATTATCGATGAATTACCAGCGACAATTTGGCGAAATCAAAAGACAAACAACAGCTGATGAGGTCTATCAACAGCTACAGTCAGATATTATTTCATTTCGATTAGCACCCGGAACCAAGCTATCTGAAGTTGAAGTTGCGAAACTTTACGATGTCTCACGCCAACCCGTTCGCGAAGCATTTGTGCGCCTTGGAGACCAAAGCCTTCTCCAAATCAGACCTCAAAAAGCGACTTTGGTCAGAAAAATCTCTGTAAGCGAATTGAATAACACCCGTTTCATTCGAGCATCGGTTGAAGTGGAAGTTGTTAGACGAGCCTGCGAAAAAGCCACAGAAGAGAATTTAGATCTGATCGATTTCAATCTCATGCAACAAGAAAAAGCTGTCAAAGCAGGTGACTCAAACCTGTTGCATAATCTTGATTATGAATTTCACCGATTAATCTGCTTAACGGGTGACTGTCTGGCAGCATTTAAAACAATTGCTGAGAACAAGACGCATACCGACCGCGTGTGCACGTTAGAACTCGCCCATGCATGTGGCATGTCAGAAGTTCTTGATGGGCACCATAACATTGTCAATGCAATCAAGAGCAAAGACGAAGAAACTGCCGTTAAGATGACGAGAATTCACCTCTCCCACCTCGACGACACTCTTAAAGAAGCGCGTGAAGAATACCCTGACTATTTCGAAGACTAAATTCTTCACAAAAGTCTTGTTGACAACTCTAGTAAACTACCATACCAGTTTTAGAGCGATCTTTTCGATTGCTCTCTACACTTTATGGAATTGCACTGGGGTTTTTGATGAACTTAAAAGGTAAAACAGCGATTGTTACTGGCGGTGGCCGTGATATTGGCCGCGCCTGCGCGATGCGTTTGGCAAAAGAAGGCGCTCAAGTTGCTATCAATTACCATTCCAGCAGCGAAGGTGCTGATTCAGCTGTAGATGAAATTTTAAGTCTCGGCGGCAAAGCTTTTGCCAAGCAAGGCGACATGACAGATCAAGCTGACGTTGAAGCTCTAATCAACGAAACACGCAACCAATTTGGCGATGAGATTAACGTTCTTGTCCACGTAACAGGCGGTTTGGTTGCACGCAAAAAATTTGACGAAATGGACCACGACCATTGGAAAACGGTTATGGACCTAAACGTTACTTCCCTATTCCATTTATCCAAAGCAACAATCCCGTTCATGCCTTCTGGCAGTAGTATAATCCCGTTTGCCTCCCAAGCAGGAAGAGACGGCGGAGGACCTGGCGCTATCGCATATGCAACGTCAAAAGGCGCTGTCATGACGATGACACGCGGCATGGCGAAAGAGCTAGGTCCGACTATTCGCGTCAATGCGCTTTGCCCAGGCATGATTGACACAGACTTCCATAACACTTTTACTAAACCAGAAGTTCGCAAGAATGTATCCAACGCTGCCGCTGTCAAACGCGAAGGCACCTCGGATGAAGTAGCGAATTTGGTTGCCTTCCTCGCATCAGAGGAATCTTCATTTATGACGGGAACATGTCTCGACATAAATGGAGGCATCCTCTTCTCCTAAACAGGAGGCCTTAGCCTGTAATAAAAAGGTTTGATGGATGAGATGAAGCAGACTTGGCGTTGGTTTGGACCAACAGACACCACCACAGTCTTCGACATGCTACAAGCTGGTGTTGAGGGTGTTGTCACCTCTCTGCATGACATACCATCAGGATCAATCTGGCCTGAAAAACAGATTAAAATCCGACAAAATCAAATAGCAACCCGTAAAGACGGGAAGCCATCTGGTCTTACTTGGGACGTTGTTGATAGCCTGCTTGGTGAAGAAGCACGGCGCAAAGCCGCTCACCAAGCAGACTGGGAAATCGCAATGCGTCCCGATCACGCTCAAGAATTACTCGGTGACATTGGCCGCAACTCACAAACTGGATACCCTTTTACCGGCAGTCTACGCGATTTGGCGGAGCTACGAGGTGTTGTGGCTGCACTGGATGGCAGCGAGTTTCAATCAGACTGGCATTAGCCCCTCACCAACGACCATCCCAAAAGCCTAACAAGAAACGCAAAAGCAAAATGCGACCAAGGTTTTGTGGTTGAAAAGGCCAAATGGGAAAGAAGCGGCTTAATGCATTTCACCCCCAAGGCCCGCCACGACACCGCGCAATTCTGCCAAGCCGCGCAACCGCCCCATCAATGGGTAACCCAAATGATGTTTCCGCGCTTGATCGTCGATGAAGGCTTCTCCGTGATCGGGTCGCATTGGAATGCACCAATCCATGCGTCTTTCAGCCTTTCGCCGAGCTTCTTCTTTCAAGATCACATCAATCAATTCCACCATATTCGTACTCCCACCTAGGTGTGGAGCTTCGTGGAAGCTACCGGGAAAGCGTTTCTCTTCGCGAGCAACATTACGCAAATGCAGGAAATGCACCTTAGATCCCAACCGCGTCATCATACCCGGCAAATCAGCATCAGGGTTCACCCCCATGGATCCAGAACACAAAGTAATGCCATTAGCAGGACTATCAACAAGCGACGTAATGCGCGCGTAGTCAGCTTCGGTCGAAACAATGCGGGGCAAGCCTAGGAGCGAGAAAGGAGGATCATCTGGATGAATACACATTCGAAGCCCTAAGCCTTCTGCCACAGGCACAACCTCTTCAAGGAAATCACCCAAATGTCGATGCAATTGTTGCTCTGAAATACCATCATAAGCAGCGAGCAACTCGCGAAGTTCGTCGAAGGTCAGTTTTTGGTTCGCACCCGGCAAACCCATCGTGATATTCGTCATCAAAACAGAACGATCATGGTCCGACATGTTGGCATGACGTTCACGGGCGGCTTCTACAATTTCCTCAGAAAAACCTTCTATCGCCCCATCTCGTTTCAAAACGAAAATATCAAACGCGGCAAAATCGATAATATCAAACCGTAAGCAAGTTGCCCCAGTAGATGTGGTATGAGCAAGATCGGTCCGAGACCAATCGATCACGGGCATAAAGTTATAACAAATCACTTTCAAACCAGCATCGGCCAGATTGTGTAAGTTTTGCTTATAGGCCGCAATATGGTCGCGCCAATTGCCATCTTGTTTCTTGATATCTTCTGAAATGGCGAGACTTTCCACCACATCCCACTTTAAACGAGAGGGAGTACCATCGCTGCGCCGCGAGATTTCATCTTTGCGTTTTTCAATTTCTACCGAGGGCCAAACGTCCCCATTGGGAATGTGATGTAAGGCAGTCACAATGCCCGTGGCACCGCTCTGCTCTACTTCTTCAATAGAAATCGTATCTGAGGGACCAAACCATCGCCAAGTCTGTTTCATGCATCTGCTCTGTTATTCTTAGTTTTCAAAGCGTTCTTTTTATTTTTATCTTGGTTCTGCCCTATCCTATACGAATGGCCTCATATGAGGAAGAAACGAAGACTTAGCTTTAGTCTTTTTCATCGTCTATAGCGTCGGAAACAGAATTGATATGCTTAGAAATCAACGCACGTGACAACTCGACATCACCTGACTTCATTGCATCCATTAGGGCGAGGTGCTCGTTGAAAGCAAGGTTGATCCGTTTTGGAAGGCTGGCTGTCAACATAATTCGAGCACGATCAGTATGAGACTTAACCGATTGGGCTAAACGCCAAGCCGACGGCAAACCAGCCAACTGTGCCAACATGGAATGAAAATACTCATCCTGCCTGAAAAACTCAATATGATCGTTATGGCTCACAGCGACACTTTGAAGAGCAATTACACTATCAAGTTGACGCAGATCCGGCGCATTCATAGCCAAAATACCAACGACCTCACGCTCCAAAGCGCGACGTATGATAATGCCTTCACGCACACGTTCATCATCAATCGGCGCGACGAAAGTCCGCGACTTCGCCAAGGAATGGATCAACCCATCATCCACCAAGCGTTGATACGCCTCTCTGACAGGTGTGCGGCTAACGCCAAGCGTTTTGCTGAGTTCTACTTCATTGATGGGATCGTTCGGCCGCAATACCTCAGTTATGATACCAAGGCGCATGATTTCGTAAACCTGAGGGCCTAATGCGTGAGAGCGATCAATCTCACCAATCGCCTTCAAAGCTTCTAAATTAGTTACATGATTGCCCAAACCTGCTTTTAACCCCAAAATAATCGCTAAATCTGCAAAATCCACTACATTCATGCATACAAGAATACATATCGTCAACAGAAATTATCTGCATATTCATTAATTCACAGCTGCATCATAAGGAGAGCATTTTAGTCGGGCGGCACTGCAGGTATCGGCATCACTGACAGACAGCCCTATTACTGAATTTGTTTGCAACCGCCTTCAAAAGCAGTGGCAACCAAATCACCAACGCCTATGAAAAGAGTTAAACCAACCCTTGCTGACAAGGCCCAAATGGTGCCCCCTGCCTTGAAAAGGCATTATAAAATTTGGCTTAAAAACTCTTTGGTGCGCGGATCTTTTGCCTTGTCAAAAAATGATTTTGGCGGACCATGTTCAACGATCAGCCCTTTATCGGTAAAATAGATATGGTCTGCAACTTCGCGGGCAAAGCCCATCTCATGGGTCACGAGAATGCCGGTCACTCCATCTTGTGCCAATTTGTAGATATGCCGTTACTCGCGGGACATTTCCCATAAACTCCCAGAACTGGGATGAAGGAGATGTTCATGAAAGCCGATCAACGGGAAATTCAACGCAAATTACGTATTCTCAAACACGCTGATGAGAATGGTTCAGTCA
>JBDVXS010000134.1:0-24341 GCA_039964305.1 Hyphomicrobiales bacterium | reverse complement strand
CAGCGCTGGCCGTCGTTATGACCGCACCATGGTAGAACTCACCGAATGGGTAGGCGAACGCGCCCAAGCAGGTAGAATGCCGCCAATCGGCTTCCCGAAAACCAACAAGTTTGGAACGGGTTTGTTCAAGGGTGATATTTCTGACGCTTAGGTAAAACCATGACAACACGTGGCCATTGCTTTTGTAAGAAAACACGGTGGGAATTTGAGGGCGATGCATCGTGGGCTTGTTATTGTCATTGTAACGATTGCCGCCGAAATTGCTCCGCTCCTGTGGTTGCTTGGCTTGGTGTTCCAATTGAGAGTTTTAAGTGGACGGGTGAAAAGCCTAAGACGCTGGAAAGCTCAAAAGGCGTGTTCAGGCATTTTTGTGCGCATTGCGGGTCGCCCATGGGTTTTGAAGCCAACCATTATGAGGGCAGCATGAACCTTTATGCCGCGTCTCTTGAAAACCCGCAGGATGTGGCCCCAACGTTTCATCTGAATTATAAAAGCAAGCTACCTTGGCTCGACATGGACGACGGCCTGCCAAAATATGATGGCACATTGCTCGATACATCCTGCGATATGAGTAGCTAACGGGCCGCTATTCCTGTCGTTCTCGCCACTCAGTCTGCCCAGTCTTCTAAAATCAAATCTGATGCCTTCTCCCCAATCATAATTGAGGGGGCATTGGTGTTGCCAGAGATGAGTTCGGGCATGATGGAGGCATCGGCCACACGAAGGCCTTGAATGCCATGGACCCGCAAGCGCTTATCAACAACGGCGGTTTTGTCCGACCCCATCTTGCAGGTGCCAGAAGGGTGGTAGATGGAGGCCGTGTTATTGCCAACCCAATCGAGTGTGCCCTCATAATCATCCATGGGCAGGTCGATATTCGGCTTGAACTCTTCTGATATTTTCGATGTCAAAGGTTCGTGCCGCGCGATTTGTCTGGCGATTTTGACGCCTTCAAAGATTGTGCGTCGGTCGGTTTCTGCGGACAGGTAGTTCGGCATGATTTTGGGATAGTCGTTGCTGTCAGCACTATTGAGGCGAATCTCGCCCTTTGATTCTGGTCGCAATTGGCAAACAGACATGGTGAAGGCGGAGAAGGGGTCTGCGCCTTTGCCTGGGTTTTCTGCAGATAGGGGCTGCACATGAAATTGAATGTCTGGCGTTTCCAGTTCGTCGCGCGTTTTGATGAAGCCAGTTGCAAGGCTCGCCGCCATTGTCATCGGGCCAGAGCGGGTGAGGATATATCGCAAGCCAATCTTGGCTTTGCCAAATAAGCTTCCAACTTCATCGTTTAATGTGGGTTCATGGCACTTATAAACCAAGCGCGCTTGCAGGTGGTCTTGTAGGTTTTTGCCAACACCGTGAAGGTCTGCAACAACATCAATGCCGTGGTCTTGCAATTGAGCTGCCTCGCCAATGCCCGACAGCATGAGCAATTGCGGCGAATTGATCGACCCGCCTGACAAAATAACCTCGCGCCGCGCTTTGATTGACGTAAGCGTGCCGTCGCGGCCTTTATAGTGCACGCCGACGGCTTTCTTGTTCTTAATCTCAACCTTTTGCGCGTGGGCATGGGTGATGATTGTCAAATTGTCGCGTGATTTTGCAGGGTTCAAGAAAGCAACGGCAGAAGAACAACGGCGGCCATTGTGGGCAGTCAACTGAAAGAAGCTGACACCTTCTTGCTCTGCACCATTATAATCAGGGTTGAATTTGTACCCTGCTGCTTGTGCTGCTTCCATCCATGCATCTGTAATCGGGCGTTGAATGCGCATGTTGGAGACTGACAGGTTGCCTTGGTCGCCATGGAATTCATCCGCACCGCGTTCATTGTTTTCAGATCGCTTAAAGAGGGGGAGTACATCGTCCCAGCTCCAGCCCGTATTACCCATTTGCGCCCAGCGGTCATAATCTCGCGGTTGGCCGCGCACATAAAGCAATCCGTTGAGGGAGGACGACCCACCCAAAACTTTGCCGCGTGGCCATTCAATGGAACGGCCATGCAGGTGTTCTTGCGGTTCGGTTTTATAACACCAGTCAATTGTCGGATCATGCAGCGTTTTGAAGTAGCCAACGGGAATATGTATCCACGGATTACGGTCAGCTGGCCCCGCTTCCAACAGAACCACTTTCACAGTTGGATCGGCGCTCAATCTGTTTGCGAGTACGCACCCCGCAGACCCCGCTCCAATGATGATATAATCCGCTTCCAACGACATCGTCTCCCTGTTGAAAAAAACACTATGCAAAAGCAATTAACTATTCTAGTCTTTTTTGATAATTATTGGCTCAATAATTGACAAAATGGGAGAAGGAAATGTCTATTACAAAACGGATTGGGGAGGTTTCCAGACGGGATTTCTTCAAAGTTGCAGGTACTTACGGACTAAGCTCAACACTATTAGCTGCAGGGGCAGCTGGTGGTGCAATGACGGCAACGAACCTCGCGAACGCTGCGGAATCGACATATAATCGTCGCTTTAGCAAGGAGGCCAAGTTCAAACTGAAATTTGGTGCCGCGGGTTTTAACCCACAAAACCTTTTGATCGAGCGTGCTGGGGCGCTGGAATTTGCCCGTGATATTGAATCACGCACCGATGGTGAAATCCGCGTTGAATTCATCGGCAACAACCAAATTTGTAACCAGCCTTCATGCGTTGAAAAGACACAGCAAGGCATTGTTGATATTTATGCTGCCTCAACACAAAACTCTGCGGGCGGCGCGCCTTATCTAAACGTCCTTGATTATGCCTATATGTTTAGAAACCGCGCGGACCAATATCACTTCTTGTATTCTCCAAAATCACAAGCATTGCTGCGTGACCCTTATGAGAAAAACCACGGTTTGAAATTCCTATTCAGCCACGCAGAATTGCGCGGTATCCAGCTTGGTCTAGCATGGGAAGACAAGCCAACAGTGACCTCAGTTGAGCAATTGTTTGGGACGAAAAACCGTGTGACAGGAACCCAGCTTGGCCGTATCGCCATGAAGGCGTTGAACCTCAACCCTGTGCCAATCGCTTGGGAAGAAACACTTGATGGCCTGAAGCAAGGTTTGATTGATGGCGCTGAAACGTGGGCTTCTGCGGTGGCTTATGCGAATATGTCTCCTGTTGTTTCACAGTCGGTGCACCTCAACTTCTTCTGCGGCACTGAGCATACAGCCATGAGCGCCTCTGTGTTTGATAGCTTGGGTGGCGAGTTGCAAGATGCTGTGATGGAATCAGCTTACTGGGCACAAACGCACGTACAGGCTGCCAATGAAGCAGCACTGGTTAAAACCGTTGGTTTGTCTGACCCGCAATTGCCAGACACAATTTTTGCTAAAAACAACGTGCGCAACGCGTTCTTGTCGGATGCGGAACTGCGTAAGGCTGAAGAGATGTGTTCACCTGAGTTCCAACCACAATTGTGGGAACAGTGGCGTGAGCGTATCAACGGCTGGCAAGGTGGCGCTGACACCTATAAGGAAATCTATGACGAAGTTCGCACAATTGATGTAAACACGTTGCCTGAAAACGTTGAACCTCGTCGTTGGTGGAAAGGCTAATCGCCTTTTGACACGCGTTTGTGGCCTCTTTGGTGTTTTTTCAAAGGGGCCACTTTCATCTCTAATGCCCGATGCATAGAGTGATTGCTCAATACATTGAGTAAATGACAGAATTTCATACAGGGGGAGCTGATGTCTATCTGGTCAGATGCCACAACCATCATCACATCGACATTGAGCGGCGATATCGATTTTCAGGTCGTTAACGCCTACCGTTCCTCGGCTGCTTGGCTGGTTTTTGCCCCGTTCACACTGATTGGCGGGATGGGGGTTTATTATCTTTATAAGGCCGTCCCGTGGCTAGAGCGAAACCTTGAACGCACGATTGTCGTTTGGTCTTATATCATTATGGCCGCCATCATTTTTTCTGGCGTGATCCAGCGCTTTTTCCTATCGGGGCAACCGGCGTGGTCCACGACAATTCCACCGCTTATTTTTATGATCATGGCGTGGTTCGGTTGCTCGTTTAACGTTCGTCTGCGCACGCACCTAAGCTTTAGCGAGTTTCGCAGTAAGTTCTCACCTCAAAAGCAAATCATGGCCCTCAGCTTAGATGCCGTGCTTTGGTTGGGCTTTTGTATCATCGTCATCACAACGGTGTCCCGTGAAGTGATACGCTCTTATACAAATTTCCAAATTGTCCTCGGTACGGATGACACCATGCAATGGTGGTTCTTAATCTCCATTCCAGTTGCCTTCACGCTTATGGCTGGTCGTGTGTTTGGTAACTTGTTTGAAGATTGGAGCAATTATCGCAGTGGCAAGCCCCTCATCAAACAGGCCGTCATTGGGGGAGATATCTAATGACTGACGGTGCAATCATTACGTTGATTTCTCTCGGTGCAACCGCACTTTTCATGCTGGGCACACCTGTCTTAATGGTCATTTTTTATTGGGTCGTTGGTAGTAGCTTTGTTATTGACCTACCGCTTGATAATACGGGCGCAGAAATGTTGAACGTCTTCAACAAAGGGTTCGCGCTACTGGCGATGCCTTTGTTCATTTTGACTGGTGACTTGATCAATAAGTCAGGCATCGCGAGGCGACTGTCTGATTTTGCCTATGCGTGCCTTGGCTGGATACGGGGCGGGCTGGCAATGGCCTCAATTGGCGCCTGCGGTCTGTTTGCAGCGATCTCTGGGTCAAACTCTGCGACAACGGCCACTATCGGTTCCATGTTGCACCCTGAAATGGTGAAGGGCGGATATGATGAGCGCTTCTCTGCGGCAACGGCTGCGGCAGGCGGCACGGTCGGCATTATCATCCCACCATCCATTATCTTTATTGTTTATGGGTTCTTGATGAACCTACCCATCTCAGACCTTTTCGTCGCAGGTATAATTCCGGGGACGTTGATGGTGTTGGCAATGATGATCACTTGTTTCATCGTCTGTACCATCAACGGCTGGGGGCACCTCATTAAGCTGTCATTTATGCGGGCGGTCAAAACGGGTATTGGGGCTTGGCTTGGTTTCTTTGCCATTGGCTTGGTGCTTTGGGGTATTTACACAGGCAAGTTCTCACCAACTGAAGCGGCGGGAGTAACTGTTGGGTTTTGTATTATCGTTGGTTTGATTTCTTATCCGTTGAACAAGATGATGGGCATTGAGCCTCATACGCCGATTGAAGATAAATCGATTTCTTCAATGTTTGTGGTGGAAGGCTTCACGCTTTTTAACATTCCGTCCATCGTGGTGCGCTCAGCACAAATCACGGGTATCCTTGCACCGTTGATTGCGATTTCTGTGGTGATGCAGCAAGTCTTGTCAGCCATGGGCGCGCAAGAAACCATCGGTAGTTTTGTGACAAGCATGGGCGGTTATTATCCCGTCTTGTTCACGGCAATGGCCATGGTTTTTGTCGCAGGCATGATTTTGGAATCGCTTCCAGTGACCATTATTCTGGCGCCAATCCTCGCACCTATTGCAGCCTCTGTTGGCGTTGATCCGATCCACTTCTCCGTCATCTTCTTGGTTGGTGCTTCTATTGGCTTTATCACGCCGCCTTATGGGTTAAACCTTTATGTTGCTTCTGGTGTGACGGGCGTTCCGTATTTCAGACTGTTGCGGTATTCCTCAATGTATCTGATCGCACTTATTGCTGTGTGGGTTCTTGTGGCACTAACACCTGAGCTTGCATTGACCCTGCTTCCTGATAGGTAAGCGCGCATGAATGATGAACAAAAAGCCCAAACGCCGACTAACTTGCGATTGCTATATCTGGTCGAACAGGTAGCAAAAGAGGGCATGCCCATGTCGCCGAGTGCGTTGAGCGCTGCGCTTGGTTTGCCAAAGCCAACAATCCATCGGCTCTTAGCTACCGCAGAAGAAGAAGGCTTCCTACAACGGGATCTTGATGGTCGTTCCTTTGGCCCTGGGGTGCGTCTGCGCACTTTGTCGTCCAACACTTTGTCATCACAACGGGTGAGAACCGAACGGTTGTTCATTATGAAGTGGTTGGCGGAAGAGGTGGGGGAGACTTGCAATCTAGCTGCACCCGGGCGTTATGGCATGATTTATCTCGACCGCGTTGAAACCCATTGGCCGCTGCGTATCCAATTGCCCGTTGGCACACAGGTGCCGTTTCATTGTACTGCCAGTGGTAAAATGTATTTGGCTTCAATGCGATTGGATAAGTTGAAACGGTTGTTGCAATCCATGCCTTTGGAACCAAAGACATCAAGTACAATTGTTGTTCCTGAGTTGCTGCTTGAAGAAACCGAAAAAATTCGTAAGCGTGGATATGCGACAGATGATCAAGAATTCATGGAAGGTATGGCAGCCGTCGCTGTCCCAATTCGCGATAAGCAGCAACGGCTTTTAACAACGCTATCGCTCCATGCACCAATCCAGCGGCATGATCTTGGCGTGCTTACAAAGTCGGTTGATGTGTTGAGGACAGCGGCAGATCGATTAGAAGCGATCTTGGATTAAGGCACGGTTGCCTAAACCCGAACGATCTTATTTCGAATACGGCCTTTTCTCACCCGCATGTAACTGTGAAACCCAATGGCGCCAATAATGATGAGGCCGCCAATGAGCGTATTCGTGGTTGGACGTTCCCAAAAGATAATCCAAACAAAAAGCGGCGCCAGCACCGTTTCAACGAGATAAAACATTGCAACCTCAGGCGCAGGTATGAAGCGCGGGGCAAGCGACATGAAGGCCATGGCAATGGGCGATACGAGGATTGAATTGATAATAAGGTATTGTGGTTCATCAAGTGTCATGCCGTAACCAATGGCCAGTGGCAGGGAAAAAGTGCCCGCGATGATGCCAGCAAAGGCTGGGGCGAAAACGAGGTTTTTACCGCTGCGCCTGATAAACATCACTTCACTGGCCAGCATGACGGCACACATGAGTGCCATCATATTGCCAAATGTGTTGCGTCCCTCTGTCGTAATGAAATCATCAATGGTGATGATCGCAATACCTATCAGTGCGACTAAAATCGTCAGCCACGTTAAGAGTGGATGTCGTTCACCCAGAACAATGGTTGAAAAGACAATCGCGATGAGGGAGCTAAAGGCTGTAATGAACACCAGATTGGCGGTGGTGGTGTGATAGATGGCAACCACAAACCCAACCGTCGCAATAGCGTGCATAATGGCGAGAATGAGCGTGTCACGCCCTTCATAGAAGTTCGCGACAGTTAGCTTCATCTTTCTCAGCACCACATAGACGGTGTAAAGGGTTAGAAACATGAGAGGCCCGCGAAGGGTGAGTGTTGTCCAAGGATCGGTTTCAGCAAGGCGGATTAAAGGAATATCAATGGCAAGCAACACACCACCAACCCCCGCTATCGCAATGCCCTTGCGATGATCTGTAATCACAGCCCCCTTAGACATGCGGGTTAACCTGTGTCGCGATTAAGCTGGTGTCTTTCCCAGTCTTGGCTTGTAAGAATTTCGTGTGGATCAAAGCGGACTTTATAATCCATCTTGCGTGACCCTTCGACCCAATAACCCAGATAGAGATAGGGCAAACCATGCCGACGTGCCCGCGCTATATGATCGAGGATCATAAAGGTACCAAGGCTACGATTATCTTGGTCGGTATCGAAGAAGGAATAGACCATCGAAAGACCATCTTCGAGAATATCAGTCAGGGCGACCGCAATCAGCTCACCTTCGCCGCGACCTGTAAAGGCGCTATCTGGTGAGCGTTTGCGGTATTCGACAATCATCGTATCCACATGGCTGTCTTCCACCATCATAGAATAATCAAGAACCGACATATCAGCCATACCGCCTTCTTGGTGGCGATTGTCCAGATAGGAGCGGAACAGTGAATATTGCTCTGATGTTGGGGCAGGAGGCGCTTCAAGGCCAATGAGGTCGCTATTTTTGCGTGCCACACGCCGCATAGACTTGGTCTCATTGAATTCGCCTGCCAGCACCCGAATAGACATGCACGCACGACACGCCTCACACGCAGGACGATAAGCAATATTTTGCGACCGGCGGAACCCGCCTTGGGTCAGCATGTTGTTTATACTAGCCGCGTTGTCTCCAATCAGGTGGGTAAACACCTTGCGTTCCATCTTGTCCTTCAAATAAGGGCAGGGGGATGGAGCGGTCAGATAAAACTGCGGAACGTCTTTTGGGTGATGAGACACAGCGTATCACTGCCTTTCGAGAGCATTATCGCTCTTGTACATAAGGGTATCACGCTTTTTTTCAAATTCAATGGAGGTCGACCGATAATTAAAATGATTTTCGGTGGTTTACTTTAAATGCTCAGGAAGAGCATCTTTATTTACAACAATCGCCCCAGAGACAATATCATGGAGAAGGCGGCGGCGAGAGGTAAAGAGGCCAACCAAGACCACGAAGGGGGTTAGAATTGCCGAGAAGAAATAAAACGCGAGACCATGAAAAATCGCCATAAGCGCATAAAGCTTGCGGCCATCCATCATGCGAACTTCAAGGCCAAGCGCATTCATACCAGGTGTAGCGGCTTTCTCGCCCCCTGTTGTAAAGGCAACGTAGCCAATAACAATGGCAATCGAGAGGGAGCCGATGATGGCTGGAATGAAAAACCATAAGAGGCCAAATGTTGCTATGCCAAGGATGAAAAGAACGAATGTAGTGATACCGATGATGACAGACAGGATGATGAAATCAATCACGAATGCCATGAGGCGACGGGATAACACCCCATTAAACAAGGCACCATTATTGGGGTAATCGAATACATCTTCTTTTGGCAATATTTCCTGCGTGCTCACTTAGCGCTCCCTTTCGGTGTCGTGGCTTGCGATGGGGCTAATGTGGGAGTTGATTGACTAAACTGCAAGGAATTGGCCCAAATCAGCCCTGTTTGTTGAGGATTTCCGCAGCTTTCGGTGCAAAATAGGTCAACATGCCGTTCGCGCCCGCCCGCTTAAAGGCAATCAGGCTTTCAAGCATGGTGCGCTCATAATCAAGCCACCCATTTTGAACCGCAGCCATAATCATCGAATATTCACCGGATACTTGATAGCCGAAGGTTGGTACTTCAAACGTGTCTGTAACGCGGCGGATAATGTCGAGATAAGGCATCCCAGGTTTGACCATGAACATATCCGCACCTTCTTCAATGTCATGTTGAACCTCGCGTAACGCCTCGTCGCTATTGGCTGGATCCATTTGATACGTGCGCTTATCACCGACCAACGTTGCATTGGTGCCAATCGCATCACGGAAAGGGCCATAAAAGGCGGATGCATATTTGGCGGCATAAGACATGATTTGTACATGCTCATAGCCATGTTCATCTAATGCATGACGAATTGCGCCAACACGTCCATCCATCATATCGGACGGGGAGATAATGTCAGCGCCAGCGGCTGCTTGATTAAGCGCTTGTTGGCAAAGGATGTAGACCGTTTCGTCATTCAATATTGTTTCGCCGTCCATGACCCCATCATGCCCATGGCTTGTGTAGGGGTCGAGGGCTGCATCTGTCATAAGACCAACCGGAATACCTTCCGCTTTAATGGCACGACAAGCGCGGTTTACGAGATTGTCCTCGTTGAGCGCTTCACTGCCTTCACTGTCGCGAATGTCTGGGTTTGTGTTTGGAAAGAGCGCGATGACGGGAATGCCAAGAGTAGCGGCGCGCTCAGCTTCTTTCACGATACGGTCGACACTATGTCTGTAAACCTCAGGCATAGAAGGAATAGGTGTGCTGACACCTTCGCCATCTGTCAAAAACAGCGGCCAAATGAAATCATTGGCACTCAGACTGTTCTCACAAACCAACCGACGCGACCAATCTGTTTTGCGATTACGGCGCATACGATGATGATTGGTAATGGCGTTAACATCGGTTTTGGGACGGTTTGGGAGCTTAGACATATTGATGTTTCATCTATTCAGTAGAAAAGCGGTCAGAACTTTTCGCGGTGTAACGGTGTTGTTGCAGTGATTTGGCTTGACTTGTTCCATGTGCAATCGAATACCCTTATAACAACACTGGAAGACTTACTAAAACGAAAAATATGTCTTGGGTATAAGCCGAGACACGAGCAAGGGTTTAAGAGTAATGGTGGGTGGCACTGACCGCAGAGCTCTAACAGAGCAAGAAACGCGCAGTAAAGGCTCGTTCGATAAAATCATCTTTGGTTTCTTTTTGAAGATGCTAGGCCTGACTATGCTGCTTATTGCCGTTTATTTCTGGTCATTGGTCTTGGGCGTTCGTGGTGAAGATATACAAATGCTGTTTGAGCGTAACAATTTTGAAGCCTATGTGTTGGTTCTGCTCTCAGTACTAACGCCGACGGTGTCTGTTGGGCTTTGGCTTGGTATGAGCTGGGGTGTAATTTTATGGGGGCTGTTGGGCTGTGGGCTTTTGCTTGGCCACTTCTTTTATGAACCGCTCAGCGTCCTGTACTACTCTTTTGCAAGCGGACTGTTTGTCCTCAGTGTGTTTTATTGCGTGGCTCTTTTAATCAAATATCTGATTAAGAGAAGAGAGCAGCGTTACTGAGCAAGCGCACCATTGCTCTAAGAGCCTCGCCAAACATCAAACTACCATTGAAGCGCCGCTAGCGATGGGCGGGGGCGTTTATGTTTTGTTTAATATAAAATTGCTTAAGCTGCATTTAGATTAAATTAACTATTTGTTTTAAGCTGATTTTATCGGCTGTCGCGTACATTCCTTCTCACAAGGTGACAATAAAAAAGAACACCGACAGGAAAAAGGCGTAAAACAATGAGCAGCATGATTGGTGCAGCAGAAGTCCAAGAAAGACAAGACGACTCGGAGGCCGTACGGCCCCATTATCTAGAGGCTTTGCGCCTCGTAGAGCGTCTACACCGTCGTTTGTTGGATGTTATCAAAGACGAATTCGAGCGTAATGGTCGCTCTGATGTGAACAGTGTACAAGCGTTGTTGCTGTTTAACATTGGCGATGCCGAACTTACAGCCGGCGAATTGCGTACTCGTGGTTATTACTTGGGTTCAAACGTTTCTTACAACCTTAAGAAGCTTGTTGAAGCTGGTTATATTTCTCACCAGCGTTCAGCGATGGACCGTCGTTCGGTTCGCGTGAGCTTGACTGAAAAGGGTACAGAAGTCGCAAACATTGTGACTGACCTTTATGAGCGTCACACGACATCGATTGAAAAAGTTGGCGGTATTGGCGCTGACGAATTCGAAAACCTCAACAAGTCGCTTTTGCGTCTAGAGCGTTTTTGGACAGACCAAATTTTGTACCGCCTCTAAGCGAGACAATATTCCAATTAAGAAACCCCGCATTTTGCGGGGTTTTTTATTGTCTAGCGTTTAGGTGGGAGAGGGATGAAGGCGCTGGTTGTTTTTATATATTCCTCATATCCTTCTTTTGCCGGCTTTAAATGTTTCTCCAAAAGAGTAACGCCAGAGACACGAAGCAATAAGAACGTCAAAAGGGCTGGTCCGATGAACGCCCACCACACACCGCTGAGCGCAAAGCTGCAAAAACCAAAACCCCACCATAATACCGTTTCGCCAAAATAATTGGGATGTCGCGACCATGCCCAAAGCCCCTGATTCATGGTCTTTCCAGCATTTTTCGATTCGTCTTTAAACTGCGATAGTTGATAATCGGCGATGGTTTCGAGTGCAAAGCCAGTAACAAATAATCCTAAGCCAATAAAAAATATCGAAATATTCGTTTCGTGCGTTGAATTATTTGTAATTGAAAAAGCGACATGATGTGAACTGGCTATAATCCACATCAAGATGGCTTGAAGCAGGAAAACTTTGAACCAGCTGACCCACCAAAAATTGCGACCACCTTTCATTCGCATAGCCGCATAACGCCGATCTTCGCCATCAAATTTACGATGGCGCAGCCACATGTGCAGCCCAAGACGAAGCGCCCAAGTTGCTGTAATAATTGCGAAAATTGAATGCCAAACCGTCAAATTTGATTGTGTTAGAAGGTATATGAAGACGATGATGGCAAAACCCGGACCCCAATAAAAATCAACAATGCCCGCGTCCTTTGTTTTAACTTGAACGAGCCAAATGCAGGAAAAGGCGCAAAGTGTCACGAGGAATGTAAGCAGAAGTAATGTCATTATAAGGCGCTAACTTCGGAATAAGGGGTTGAAAAACAGCGCCATTTTTATGTTTTTGGCTGAATTCTTTTAGTGGTTAAGCAATTGTTTCAATCGTTGTGGTGTGATATTTGGCAGGCCTACCACAATATGGTCTTTTTTGTGGTGCTGAAAAGATGTGGATTGAATCTAATTTAGGAGCGTTCCCTTGAGCGACAAACTTTCACGCAGAGGCTTTCTTGCCGGTAGTGCCGCCGCAGTATCTTCAATGGCTGGAGGTATAAACAGTGCGAACGCTGAAACGGATCCGATTTCTAATTTCTTGAAAGGTGAGAACCTTGCAGAATGGAATGATGGGTTTGATGCTCTTTCCCCGGCGAAGAAGGTTAGAAATTTCCAACCAACTCTATCGCCAACATCGGTTGTAGATATCGAAACATCGCTCCGTGATTATTCCGGTATTGTGAACAATGGCGGGTGGAACAAGGTTCCCACGTCGACGAAACTGAGACTTGGTGCTCGTGATGAAAGCGTTCGTGCTCTTCGTCGCCGCTTGGCAATTTCAAAAGACCTTGATGGTGGCCTCGTCAACTCCACCGTGTTTGATTCCTACGTAGAGGCTGCGGTTAAAAACTTTCAAGCGCGTCACGGCATGGCCGTTGATGGCGTCATTGGCCAGCTAACACTGGCAGCGCTTAATGTGCCCGCTGAAGTGCGCTTCCGTCAGCTTGAAACCAATCTTGTTCGTTTACGCTCGCTTTCGGGCTATCTTGGCAATCGCTATGTGATGGTGAACGTACCTGCGGCGATCATTGAGACCGTTAGCAATGGCCGTATTCATTCTCGCCACACAGCAGTGGTCGGCAAGATCGACAGACAAACGCCAATTTTGAACAGCAAAATCTATCAGGTGAACTTCAATCCATTCTGGACAGTGCCGCGCAGTATTATCCGCAAGGATTTGATTCCGGTAATGCAGAAAGATCCGCAGTATCTGACAAAGCACTCCATTCGTATTTTTGCACCAGATGGCGCTGAAATACCGCCAACACAGGTTGACTGGAAAACAGAGGAAGCGGTTAATTATCGTTTCCGCCAAGACCCAGGCGAGAAGAACTCGTTGGGTCAAATGCGCATCAACTTTAGCAATCCGCATGCCGTTTATCTTCACGATACGCCGAACAAAAACCTCTTTGGTAGAGAAGTTCGCTTCCACTCTTCTGGTTGTGTTCGGGTTCAAAATGTCCGCGAATTTGTGCAGTGGTTGTTGAAAGATACTGACGGCTGGTCACGTCCAAATATCGATAAAACGATCAAATCTGGAGAGCGGACAGACGCCAACATGGCGGGTGCTGTGCCGCTTTACCTCACTTATGTAACGGCATGGGGTTCACCAGATGGTGTGGTTCATTTCCGTGATGATGTTTATAATCGTGATGGTTTGGGTCCAATCGCACTACGCTAGGGCGGCAACGCTGCACGAATGTAGGCTAGGGAATAATAGTTTGAGGGGCGCGTGATGAGTGAAGCAACATTCTATCTCGAGTTCCTCTCTATTGGTGGTCAGGTCAAAGTTATGGCCATCGACCCAGAAACTGGTATTGAAGTTTCCATCATTGCGCCAGAATCAGCTTCTCAATCAGAAATGACGAATGTGGCGGTTGAAAAACTCAAACGCCGCATTGCTAAAGAGGCTGAACAAGAAGCCACGAAAGCGACCAAACGCTCAAGCGGCGGCTCAGGACGCGGCATTTTAGTTTAAAGGCTTAATCCACCCTTGAGTTTTCCAAAGCAAGGGTACATAAGGCTCTCTCACGTTGGGACGTGAAACGGGTCGTATTGAGGATAATTCCTCCTCGATTTCTCAATATGGTTCACACGTCACCTTGCATTTCAAGGCACCTGTGCGGGTGTTTGAAGTTCACAGAATTCAAAAGCAATTATTTGCTTTTAAGGAGTATTATATGTCCGCTGATAAAAATGAATACAGCACACCTTATGCCGCTGATTTCTTTTCGAAAAGAGTAGCAGATACAGATCCAGTTGTTGCCGCAGCTATTGCTAAAGAGCATGGCCGTCAGTCCCAAGAAATTGAGCTTATTGCCTCAGAAAACATTGCCTCTCGCGCCGTGTTGGACGCGCAGGGCTCTGTGATGACGAACAAATATGCGGAAGGCTATTCTGGTCGCCGCTATTATGGTGGTTGTCAGTATGTAGACTTGGTTGAAGACGCAGCTATTGAGCGCGCAAAAGAACTATTCAACTGCGGCTTTGCCAATGTGCAGCCAAATTCTGGCAGCCAAGCAAACCAAGCTGTTGCTCTTGCTCTTTTAAAACCAGGCGACACCATTTTAGGTATGAGCCTTGATGCTGGCGGACACTTAACCCACGGTGCAAAACCAAACCTATCTGGTAAATGGTTCAACCCTGTGCAGTATGGCGTGAAGGAAAGCGACGGCCAGATTGATTACGATCAAGTGCGCGCTTTAGCCCATGAGCATAAGCCAAAAATGATTATTGCGGGTGGTTCTGCTTATAGCCCAATCATCGATTTTGCTAAATTCCGCGAAATTGCTGATGAAGTTGAGGCAATTTTGCATGTCGATATGGCGCACTTTGCAGGCCTGGTTGCTGGTGGTGCCCATCCAAGCCCATTCCCTCATGCGCATGTGGCAACAACAACCACGCACAAGACCCTACGTGGCCCACGTGGCGGTATGGTCGTGACCAATGATGAAGCGATTGCCAAGAAAATCAATTCAGCCGTCTTCCCAGGTCTACAAGGTGGCCCGTTGATGCATGTTATTGCTGGTAAGGCAGTGGCATTTGGTGAGGCGCTTACACCTGAATACAAAGCCTATATTGCGCAAGTTGTTGAAAATGCAAAGGCATTGGCGAGCAACTTGATGTCTAACGGTTTTGATATCGTCTCTGGTGGAACAGATACGCATTTGATGTTGGTTGATCTTCGGCCTAAAGGCTTGACTGGTAATGTGACAGAAAAGGCGCTCGGTCGTGCCTTTATCACCTGTAACAAAAACGGTGTGCCTTTCGATCCTGAAAAGCCAATGGTAACCTCTGGCATTCGCCTTGGTACGCCTGCTGCGACGACCCGTGGTTTTGGTGTTGCTGAATTCCAACAAGTGGGTGATTTGATCACTGAGGTGCTTGATGGATTGAAAGCAAACGGCGAAGAGGGTAATGCTGGTGTTGAAACGGCTGTCCGCGAGAAAGTGATAGCTTTAACTTCACGTTTCCCGATTTACGGCGAACTCTAGAGATAAAGTGAATTCTGGCCCATGCGATGTCCTTTTTGTTTAAGCGATAACACGCAGGTAAAGGATTCACGTCCAAGCGAGGACAATACTGCAATCCGCCGCAGACGCATTTGTGCTGATTGCGGCGGGCGCTTTACGACTTTTGAGCGTGTGCAGTTGCGTGAACTAACAGTCGCGAAAAAATCTGGCCGCAAAGTTCCCTTTGACCGTGATAAGCTGACCCGCTCTGTGCAAGTGGCGCTGAGAAAGCGTAATGTTGATCCAGATCGCATTGATCGCCTTGTCAGTGGCATTGTTCGTCAGCTTGAAAGTTCTGGGGAAGCAGAAATTGAATCAGAACAGGTCGGTCAGCTCATTATGCAGCGCCTTAAAGAGCTGGATGACGTCGCTTATGTTCGTTTTGCCTCGGTCTATCGTAATTTCCGTGAGGCGAAAGATTTCGCTGCCGTTTTGGGTGAGTTGTCACCTGAAGAAGATAATATACCGGATGATGAGTGATCTATGTCCGGCGATCAACACCATGTTCAACCCGATAATACTGCCAGTGATCTTGATCGGCGTTTTTTAAGCGCAGCAATTGAGCTGGGCTACAATTACATAGGCCGAACGGCGCCTAACCCATCTGTGGGCGCGATCATTGTGCGTGATGATGGTGACGGCCCAAAGGTTGTTGGTCGCGGTGTAACAGGGGATGGTGGTAGGCCTCATGGTGAGGTTGCTGCCCTTAATGAAGCGGGAAAACTTGCACAAGGTGCAACGTGTTATGTGAGTTTAGAGCCATGTGCTCACCATGGAAAGACACCGCCTTGTGTGGAGGCGCTTTTGTACGCGGGCGTTGCTCGTGTTGTCATCGCAATGGAAGACCCTGACCCTCGTGTTAAAGGTCGTGGTACTGCTTTTTTGCGCGAGAACCAGATTACTGTTTTCGAAAATGTTGAAAGCGTCAAAGCGCTGAGAGCGAACCTTGGGCACATTAAGCGTGTGCAGCTAGGGCGTCCGGCGGTCACGTTGAAGCTTGCTGTTTCAAAAGACGGTAAGATTGGCCGCAAAGGCGAGGGATTTATCCGCATTACCAATGACTTATCGCGTAGAGCTGTACATGCGATGCGGGCACGTTCTGATACTGTTTTGGTTGGCATTGGGACCATTCTCGCAGATGACCCTGACTTGACTTGCCGCCTGCCGGGGCTGGAAGGCTGGTCCAAACCACGCCTCATCCTCGACACCAAAGCGCAAACGCCGCTTGATGCGAAATTGTTTGATAAAATCGACGATGTTCCTGTGCATATTGTTGTGGGAGCGGAGGCGGACGAGAGTAAAGTGATCGCGCTTGAAGAGCGTGGTGCTGGACTTATCCGGATGGAAAATATCGGCAAGGCCCTTGTGCTTGAAAGCCTCTTGATGCGCCTTGCAGAAGAGGGCATGACCAATCTCTTCGTTGAAGGTGGTCAGCAAGTGGCAAGCGCTTTCCTCGATGCTGGCTTCGTTGATCGTGTCTATTTGTTCCACGGGCAAGAAGAACTTGGCAATGAGGGCACAATTCCATCGCTCACCGATGGGCGCGATATATCGCAGGTTCTTAAAGCTGGTGGTTTTGAGATTGCTGAAACATCCAACTATGATGGCGATCGTTTGGAAACGTGGGAGCAGCCTTAGATGTTTACAGGCATTGTCACCGACCAAGGTAAAATTATCGCCGCTGAAGACCGTGCGAGTGGCCGCTATTTCAAAATCGCAACAGCCTATGATGCGCAAGGCATAGACATCGGTGCATCCATTTCATGCAATGGTTGCTGCTTAACGGTGACTGAATTGTCCAAAAAGGGTGAAGCCAACTGGTTTGCTGTTGAAGCATGGGCAGAAGCCTTGCACCTTACCAATGCGGCCAATTGGCAAGGTGATACAATCATCAACTTGGAGCGCTCACTTAAACATGGCGACGAATATGGTGGCCATATGGTGAGCGGCCATGTGGATGGGCAAGCTCAGGTTATCAAGGTTGAGCAAGAGGGCGATGCAACGCGTTTCACGCTTAAAGCACCAGACGCTCTGGCTAAATTTATCGTACCCAAAGGGTCTGTCACACTTGATGGTACATCTCTCACGGTGAACGGTGTGGACGGTGCGACATTTGACGTTTTGATTATTCGCCATACACTACAAGTTACCACATGGGGCCAAATTGCTGCGGGTGATGGGGTAAACATAGAAGTTGACCAGATTGCTCGCTATGTTGTTAGCCTTATGGAACGACAACAATCGCTTTAGTGCACATAATGCTGGACAAGCGCCTTTAGCTGTGGTGCAAGCACCTTCAAATACTCCGCATACAACAGGTATTGCAAAATGACCGCAAACGCCCCGAAACTTCTTATTGTTGAAGCTCCCTATTACGAAGATATTTCAGCCGCTCTTCGCGAAGGCGCCGAAGCTGCCCTTAAAGCGGCAGGGGCTAGTTTTGATGTGATTGCTGTTCCTGGTGTGTTGGAAATTCCAGCCGCTGTGGCGATCACGTTAGAGGCGATCGGCGAGGGCCGTGTTCACTATGATGGGTTTGTCTTGCTCGGTTGTGTTATTCGCGGTGAAACGACGCATTATGATATTGTAGCGAATGAATCAGCGCGTGCGATTATGGAACTCAGCGTTTCATCACCTGCGGGTATTGGCAACGGTATCCAAACGGTTGAAAATGAAGACCAAGCATGGGCGCGTGCAAAAATGTCTGACAAGGACAAAGGCGGCGGTGCAGCGCGTGCAGCTCTTGCGATGATTGAACTTTCCAACAAAATGCTGGGACAACCCGCGTAATGGCTGACCAAGCAAAAGGTAAATCCTCACAAAAGCCCGCCAATAAGCGCGGCGCTGCAAGGCTTGCAGCGGTTCAAGCGCTTTATCAAATGGAACTGAGCGGTGCGACATTACCTGAAATTGTCGCTGAATACGAAGAGACCAGACTAGGCGGCGATATTGATGGCGATCAATATCTTGAAGCAGACAGCGCGTATTTCCGTGGCTTGCTTGCAGGCGTTGTTGGTGAGCAGAAAATCATCGACCCTGAAATCAATGATGCGCTGACACCTGATTGGCCGTTAAGCCGTATCGACATTACACTGCGCTCTGTCCTTCGTTGTGGCACGTTTGAATTGCAAAAGCGCAAAGACGTGCCAGCCCGTGTTATCATCAATGAATATGTTAATGTGGCCAAAGCCTTTTTTGAAGTTGAAGAACCGCGTATGGTCAATGGCGTGCTCGATCGTTTGGCGCGTCGTTATCGCGAAGACGAGGTCGATCGCAAGTAAGGGTCTCAATGCAAGATAAGCCCAGCGAGTTTGATTTAATTGAGCGCTATTTGCGCCCACTGGCTCGTGACCCTAACGCTTTTTCGCTCAAAGATGATGCCGCAATCTTGGATGTGCCTAAGGGTAAGCAGCTTGTGGTAAGCAAAGACTTGCTGATTGCTGGGAGCCACTTTTTTGCCGATGATGATCCTAAGTTGATCGCTCAAAAAGCCGTGCGCACCAACGTTTCTGATTTAATCTCAAAAGGGGCCAAGCCCTATCGTTATAGCCTGGGCCTTGCTTTTGCCAATGCACCATCTCATGCTTTCATGGAAGCGTTTGGGGAAGGCTTGCGAGACGACCAAGACAAATATGGTTGGTCGTTGATTGGCGGAGACACCACAAAAAGCCCATCAGATTATATGATCTCGATCACGGCTTATGGCTTGTGTGACGCAGGCCGGATGGTAACGCGGGCAGGTGGTACAGTAGGGGATAGTCTTTATGTCAGCGGACCGCTTGGCGACAGCGCCCTTGGTTTATGTGCTCGTCAAAAACCAGAGCTCTTCACAACATTAAGCGCACCAGACAGGGGGGCTTTAGATGAGGCCTATTTGTTGCCTCAACCACCGTTTGGGTTGGAAGAGGTGATTACTGATTGCGCGGCGGCTTCTATGGATATTTCCGACGGTCTATTTTCTGATCTTGCGCATCTATGCCGTGCAAGTGAGGTGTCTGCTGAGATTGATCAACAAGCCATCCCTTTGAGTGCTGCTGCACGAAATGCGATTGCCGCCGAACCCTCTTTATTGGAAATAGCACTTAAAGGTGGTGACGATTATCAATGCTTGATGGCTATCTCAAACGCAAAGACGGATGCTTTTGAGGGCCGATGCGCCGACAAAGGACTGACAGTCAGCAAAATAGGCGTCCTAACCAAGCAAACGGGCCCATTGTTTCGATTGACAAATGGTGGTGAACACTTGGAAAGTAAGTTGGATGGCTTTACTCATTTCTAGAAAATGGGTGATCCACTACAAGATAACCAGTTAGGTCACCTATGGCATCTTCATCTGAACGGTTGAATGACGACAGCACGGATGCTGCGTTGGATAAGCGTGCCCTTCACAATGTGATCGTGCTCTCTTGCGCCCAGATGTTCTGCTATGCCATTGCGCCGCTTTCGATGGCTGTTGGCGGGTTATCTGGCAGCTATCTACTCGGTGATGATAAAACGCTCGCGACGCTGCCTATTACCTTTTTCATTTTGGGGCCGCTTTTTAGCGCTATGCCTGCGGCTTTGTTCATGCGTCGGTTTGGCCGTCGTGCAGGGTTTTTGCTGGGTTCTGCCATTGGGATGTTGGCTTGCGGTCTTGCTTGTCTTGCTATTCTTCAAAGTAATTTTTGGGCGCTCTGTTTCGCTCACTTGTTGATTGGCGTATCCATTGCTTTCGCCCAACAATATCGTTTTGCAGCCGCTGATTTTGGATCGAGCAAAGCCAGAACAAGAGGCCTGTCTTGGGTCATGGCAGGGGGCTTGGTTGCTGCCATCCTTGGCCCGCAAACCGCGCTTTATTTTATGGATTATTTCTCCGTGATCGTGTTTGCGGGTTCTTATGTTGGCGGCATGTTGCTTGCCGGTATTGGCTTTGTGGCATTGTTGTTTTTGAAAGCGGGGCCAAACGCGCATTTTTCAAAAGATCAGACCGTCAAACCTTCTAGGCCACTTTTAGAAATCGCTCGACAACCCATGTTCATAACCTCGGTTGTGTGTGCATCAACAAGTTATATGTCGATGTCTTTAGTGATGACCGCAGCTCCGTTGGCGATGATAATCTGCGGCCATACGCCGGGTGATTCAACCAACGTTATCCAATTGCATGTCGTTGCCATGTTCGCGCCGAGCTTCTTTACGGGTAGTTTGATCAATCGATTTGGGCACGCAAAAATCATATCAGCAGCAATCGCCGTGTTTTTGTTGTGCGCCATCGTCGGCTTAAGCGGCATTGAGGTATCAAACTTCACGCTGGCCTTGATCGCACTCGGTATTGCCTGGAACTTTGGTTATGTCGGTGGTTCCAGCCTTGTGACTAAAACCTACGAGCCACAGGAGCGAGGTAAAGTGCAAGGGCTATTTGATAGTATTGTCTTTGGTTCAGCAGCGACGATGTCCCTGCTTTCGGGTGTGCTTCTTAACTGGATTGGATGGCATGCCGTGGTCAGTGTGGTATTTCCACTGGCTGCAATTTGTGCGCTGGTTCTGTTTGTGCAGCGGCAATCAATCGCAGCAATAGAAGTTTGACTGCCATTTAGGCTAAGCCGAAAGTATTAGGCCTAACGGACATTGGGTTATGAATACGCATTTTTCCCCCAAGAAGGACTAGTTCTGACAAAAGTGGACTTGATTCGAGTCACAGTTCCGTTAACAGTTTGTTCCGATCAATGCATAAAACCACATTAGTGGGATTATGAATTCTTATCCTTTGGGGGCAGGACTTAATTTGCTTGGTCTAAGGGTTTAATTGGAGGAAATAACTAAAATGGAAATGACTTTATATCTCGTCATGGCTGGCGGATTGCTGTCTTTGGTCTATGGGATCTGGGCAACAAAATCCGTAATGGCTGCGAGTGCGGGTAATGAACGGATGCAAGAAATTGCAGGAGCTATTCAGGAGGGTGCTACTGCTTATCTTTCACGCCAATATATGACAATCGGTATCGTTGGTATTGTTGTCCTCGTTATCGCTTGGGCCTTGCTTGGTCCAGTTGCAGCGATTGGCTTTGCCATCGGGGCGGTTTTGTCTGGTGTTGCTGGTTTTATCGGCATGCTCGTATCAGTTCGCGCAAACGTACGCACAGCACAAGCTGCTTCACAAAGCCTCGGCGCTGGTCTGGAAATTGCATTTAAATCTGGTGCGGTTACAGGCATGCTCGTTGCTGGTTTAGCACTTCTTGGTGTTACAGTTTATTACTGGGTTTTGACCGACATCATGGGCAATGAAAACACAAGCCGCGTCGTAATCGACGGTCTTGTCGCTCTCGGCTTTGGTGCATCACTCATTTCCATCTTCGCCCGTCTTGGCGGCGGTATCTTCACAAAAGGTGCTGACGTTGGTGGTGACTTGGTTGGTAAAGTGGAAGCTGGGATCCCGGAGGATGATCCACGCAACCCTGCAACAATCGCGGATAACGTTGGCGACAACGTTGGTGACTGTGCTGGTATGGCAGCTGATTTGTTTGAAACATATGCTGTGACAGTTGTTGCAACAATGGTTCTCGCGTCAATCTTCTTTGCTGGTGACAATGCAACGCTTCTTATGGCTCTACCACTCGTTATTGGTGGTGTGTGTGTTATCACGTCAATCATCGGTACCTTCTTCGTGAAGCTTGGTGCAAACAACTCAATCATGGGTGCTTTGTATAAAGGCTTTATCGCTTGTGCTGTTTTGTCAGCGGTTGCCCTTGCAGGCATCATGTATGGTTGGATTGGTGGCGACACTGAGTTTACAACATCAACAGGAACGACCTTTACGGGTTCTGACTTGTTCTTGTGTATGCTTGCTGGTCTCGTGATCACAGGTCTCATCATCTGGGTAACTGAGTACTACACTGGCGTTGAATACCGCCCTGTACGCTCAATCTCACAAGCATCAGTTACTGGCCACGGTACAAACGTGATCCAAGGTCTTGCGGTTTCTCTTGAAGCTTGTGCATTGCCTGCGATCATCATTATCATTGGTATCTTGGTAACGTACTCACTTGCTGGTTTGTTCGGTATCGCGATCACAGTTACTGCAATGTTGGCTTTGGCTGGCTTCGTAGTAGCACTTGATGCGTTTGGTCCTGTAACAGATAACGCTGGTGGTATTGCTGAGATGGCTGAGCTTCCAAGTGAAGTTCGTTCAACAACAGATGCACTTGATGCGGTTGGTAACACAACCAAAGCGGTGACAAAGGGTTATGCGATCGGTTCTGCTGGTCTTGGTGCTCTTGTTCTTTTTGCAGCTTATACAGAAGACTTGAAGTTCTTCTCACAAAGTGCAGAAGAAGGCTCTGTGTTCTTCGGCATCAATGCTGACACACTCTTCAACCTGTCTAACCCATATGTGGTTGCTGGTCTTCTCTTCGGTGGTTTGTTGCCATACCTCTTCGGTGGTATGTCGATGACAGCTGTTGGTCGTGCTGGTGGTGCGGTTGTTGAAGAAGTTCGTCGTCAGTTTAAAGCAGACCCAGGCATCATGAAGGGCACTTCTAAGCCTGATTATGCGCGTGCTGTTGATATGCTGACGAAGGCTGCGATCAAAGAAATGATCCTTCCAAGCCTTCTTCCAGTGCTTTCACCGCTTGTCGTGTTCTTCCTCGTGAAGGCGATCTCTGGTCCTGCTGATGCGTTTGCAGCCCTTGGTGCAATGCTTCTCGGTGTGATCGTAACTGGCTTCTACGTGGCTGTTTCTATGACTGCCGGTGGTGGTGCATGGGATAACGCTAAGAAATCTTTCGAAGACGGTTTCGTCGACAAAGATGGCGTGAAACACGAAAAAGGCGGCGACGCACACAAAGCATCTGTCACTGGTGATACTGTTGGCGATCCGTACAAAGATACGGCTGGCCCTGCGGTTAACCCAATGATCAAGATCACAAACATTGTGGCTCTTCTTCTTCTTGCGGTTCTTGCGCACTAAGAAAGAGAAACATCGAGTGATTAAGGCCCTGCGCTTAGCGTGGGGCCTTTTTCGTTTTGATAGGGCTTGCTCGTGGAAAGTTCCAACATTCGCAAAACGAATTTGCGGCTGCCTGCATTGTGTGTGGAGGGCTGGCAAGGCATATTGAACGCAAACACTGATGCAACAGGAGCACCGTTATGGCTGTGATTACAGGTTGGGCCCACACAAAATTTGGCAAGCTTGAAGATAGAACCGTTCAAGACTTAATTGCAGAAGTGGCGATCGATGCCATGAAACACGCTGAGGTCGAGCCAAAAGATATAGATGCAATCTATGTGGGGAACTTCAATGGCGGCTTTAATGAGCAGGATTTCGCAGCATCGTTAGTGTCACTTGCAGATGATGACCTTCGCTATACACCATCCACACGGGTAGAAAACGCCTGTGCCACGGGATCTGCAGCCATCCACCAAGCCATTAACGCGATTGACGCAAACAAAGCTGGCACCGTCTTGGTCGTTGGCGTTGAGAAGATGACAGAAGTCAGCACACGCGACGCTGGCGGGCTGTTGCTTCGTTGTTCATACCACCAAGAAGAAGCAGGCATTGATGGTGGATTTGCAGGTGTGTTCGGCCAGCTTGCTCAATCATACTTTCAAAAATATGGCGACCAGTCCGAAGCCTTAGCGAAGATTGCGGCAAAGAACCACGCTAATGGTGTTCATAACCCTTATGCACAAATGCAGCGAGATTTTGGCTTTGATTTCTGCAACACGGTGTCGGACAAAAACCCGATTGTCGCAGGACCTTTGCGCCGTACAGATTGCTCACTCATTTCAGATGGTGCGGCAGCTATGGTGCTCACCAATATGGACCGCGCATGGTCCGCACCGCGTGCCATTGGCTTTCGTGCAGCGACGCAGGTGAATGATTATTTGCCGCTCTCACGCCGCGATAAGACGGAGCTTGCAGGTGCCTCAAATGCTTGGAACAAGGCGTTGACCGATTCCGGTCTAACGCTGGACGATCTCTCACTGGTGGAAACTC
>JBDVXS010000133.1:0-33683 GCA_039964305.1 Hyphomicrobiales bacterium | reverse complement strand
TCTAACCTTGCTTGGCCGTATCGGGGCAGCGCGGGCGGGCTATGCAACAGTGATTTTCCCAATCTTCGCACTCCTTATATCAACCGTGATTGAGGGCTACCAATGGACAGCTCTCTCCCTTGTTGGTTTAGTGCTTGTTTTGGTTGGAAACTATTTCGTCTTAAGCCGAGGCAAAGTCTGCAAGCCGTAAACGCTTACCAACCTGCCATAATATGGCCCGGCCTCAACCGTTTGCCATTTTGGCCCTGAATAGTCCGCGCCAAAGATTGATCGCCTGCCATATCGCTTAGGGGTGACGACAGGTTGCCCAGCGAGTCGATGACATGATCAGCCAGAGCTTTGACAATATCACTATAGGAGTTTCCGGCCCAAATAAGCGCAATTTGACAGCTCTCCAAAGGTGGAAAGCCGTCTTCCTCTTTCAATACGCGCATACCACTTCTAAGGGCTGATTCAGGCAACACAGAAACGGCCAAGCCAGACAGCACTGTTGCGGCGATAACCGTTGCCGACCAGCTTGAATATTTCAGGCTATAACTCCGCGCCTGTTCAACGAGTTTATTTTCTGCCTGCTTTCTCCAAAGGCATGTCTCGCGACCAAAAGCGACGGGCAACACCTCACGCTTATGGGTATCGTGATAAGCTGATGTTACCCACAAAAGCGGCTCCTCACGAACCACATGGGCGCTGCCTTTGCTGCTATCATGGGTGATCAAGGCAAGATCAAGCCGACCACTGTTAATGCCTTCAACCAAATGGGGTGACGCTTCACAGGCGAACTCAATTTCAACCTTCGGGTTTGAATGAGCAAACCGCGCTAGAACCTCAGGCAGAAACCGATCTGCAAAATCATCAGGCATCCCAAAACGCACAACGCCTTCCAAACGATTTTCATCAAAGGCTGCCAGTGTTTCAGATGACAGTTGAACCATGCGCCGCGCGTAAACCAGCAAGCGCTCACCATCGCTGCTTAATCGCGATTGCCGACCATCACGGACAAACAAAGATTTGCCGATGCGCTCTTCTAATCGGCGCATTTGCATAGAAACAGCAGACTGAGTTTTAAACACCGTATCTGCCGCCTTCGTGAAGGAACCATTTTCAGCAATGGCCACAAAAGTCTTCAATTGATCTAGGTCGAGCGGTGTAGCCATGTAAGCCTCCAGAAAGTCGCTGAGTAATACTCATCAATTTCTGTGATGATATCAATCAAAAACATTCGTTTGATTGATTAAACGAATTCACTCATTCTCTCCTTGTCTCTAACAGACATTAATCTCCCCTCGTCGCCTTCGCACCACCCCCTCGCGGAGGCGGCCCCTTTTTTGCGTCCATCGGTATGCTGTTTGCACACCCTCACCTGATTAATGACTGCTTTAGGCAATATCTTAGAAAGGAGAACGACAATGACCAATTATCTTGATTTAAACACTCAGCCTCAGACTTCACCTCGCGGTGTAACACCAAAGCAGACACTTCCCCTTGCGAAACATGCAGGTTTTACAAAGGCGATTACAGCCAATGTCGTCTCTCTTTTAAGCAAGGTGATGCGACAGAGCATGCAGAGCTGGTCGGACTATATGGCTCGCCATAAAAGCCGCCAAGAAGTGCGCAATATGCTGGAACTCGACGCTGCGATTTTAGATGATATGAGCCTTACCAAAGGCGACTTAAACTATGTGCTCAAAAGCCGCTCGCAGCTTTTGCCGACAACACGTTTGAAGCTTATTAGCGTTCAACGGCGTGCGGTAAATCGCAATGACCACCTGCGGCGTGCAGAATATTTACAATCGCTCGTCCCATCGCCCTTTGGCGGTGAAGCAGGACCATCAGCTCAGCCAAAAGCACAAGGCACAACGAAACAACTGCACTAGAAGTTGTTTCTAATATCCAAGCTCAGAAGTCCTCCCGTATGAGATGATTTCTGGGCTTATCGCCGTTTCATACCGTCCAAATATTGATCAAAGATGCTATCGACATTTTTGCGATAATCATCCTGCACCTTCCGACCCGTTTCAAACATCTCACCAAACATATCTTCGCCGCGTTCTGGCGCGCGATATTGTTCGCGTGTCGCACGAGGTTGGGCGTTCATGCCGCCACCGAGAAAATCTTCCAGCATATTGCCGAACGGATTATTACCCATCGGGTTTTGAGTGCGTTGGGTTTGCTGCGCACGGCCGCCTCCCATCATGTTTTCCATGAAGCTACCCAAAAGCTCATCCATAACGCCGCCGCCACTTTGAGACGCGCGGCCTTGCGTGCCTTTAAACAATCCGCCCATAATCATGCTCGCCACCACGGGCAACATCTGCTTCAAAATTGACGAGCCAATGCCTGACGACAATGACATTTGATCAGCCAGCGCGCGGCTTGTGTCTTTTGATCCGAACAAATGACCCAAAATAGCATTGCCTTCGCCCATCGCTTCACTGCGGAAGGCCTGTGCTGGGTTATCGTGATATTGTTGATGACGGCCAGAAGACAGTGCCGACATGAAGTTCATCAAGGCCATTGGGTCGGACGTGTTGCGCTTTAAACCATTTGAAAAGGCTGGCATCATCAATTCAAGCGCTTGCTCGGTTTGCGCCTGCGACAGGCCAAACTGCTTGCCAAGCGTATCAACTGCACCACCATTTTGCGCCTGCATCATCATCTCAAAAAGATTGTTCAAAACTCTTCTCCCTAGGGTCAAATCCCATTCAAATCACCTTGTCTAAATAGAAGACCGAGCAGGCTGCTATCGTCAACTACAAGTTTCATATAAGCCGCTTGATTTATACCGCCCAGACAATCAAACTGGTTCACCACTTTCACTCAGCTTAATCTATGGCCACAATATTAAACCTCACCATTCCGTTCTTCGCCGTTATCGCCCTTGGCATAATTGCGGTTCGAACCGGCATGATCGATGGGTCGGCTTCTCGCATCATCAATGTATTTGTGTTCAACTTCACCATGCCAGCCTTGGTAATCAGTGGTCTTGCACGGCAAGACTTTGGTGAGCTGATTGATATTCCATTTTTGCTCGGGTGGTTTGTGGCAGCTACCCTTGTCTTTGTTATTGGCATGATATTCAGCCGCGCGTTTTTCAATGGTCGGTTGAAAGAGATGGCCTTAACAGGGCAAGCGGCGGCGATTGGCAATGTTGGCTTTCTGGGCTTTCCCCTTATGGCCGCAGCCTTTGGTCCTGATGGTGTGAGGGTTGCGGCGACTGCATTGTTGATCGACCTTTTGCTTTTCGTCCCCATGAGCATCGCCCTGCTTGAGGCTTCCAATGGCGGGTCCATCGGCAACTCGCTCAAAAGGGTCGTTAAAGCTGGCCTGCTCAATCCGTTCATCTTTTCAATTTTTGTTGGGTTTATCCTATCAGCAACAGGCGTTGGCCTACCTGGCCCAACAGAACGCTTTATTGACTTTCTCGCAGGTGCCGCAGGGCCAACAGCCCTATTTGCGCTCGGAATTTCGCTCGCAAGCCGCAAATTCGAGGGCGATGGTGCTTCGATTGTGGTTATTTCAGTTCTAAAATTAATTGCCCATCCGCTCATCGCCTATGTCGCCCTCACACTTTTTGGCGTGAAGGGTGAAACCCTTGTGATTGGCGTGGTCGTTGCCTCGCTACCTGTTGCGGGCAATGTCTTTGTTATTGCTCAACAATATGAGACGATGGTGCGCCGAATTTCGTCAGTCATTTTGATCTCAACGATCATCGCAATTGTGACAACTGCCTACGCCTTGCACTGGGCAAATGTGGGCATTTAAACCCATCAGATCACGGGTTCTCACGAAAAATCTTTAGATTTTATTAGGATTCTCCGCAGCCAATCACTATATATGGTTGTATAGGAGGTTATTATGCAACTTATAAATGCAGTCATGTTACTACTTGGATGTTCACACGATGTCAGTGCTTGCCAGCCCTTGGAAGTGTTCGAACCTTATTATGAAAACGTCCAGACCTGTGAAACAAGCATTTCAACACAAGAACATTTATCAGGTGAAGATTATCCTTTGACGATTGCAAAGTGCATCATCGTCGACAATCTAACTGCAAAAGAGGCCGTTAAAATCAACTGGCATTTTAACAATAATGGCGTGTTGATCGCCTATGCTGGGCCAATCATTGACCCTGCAATTCCAGCCGACAATGGCGATGTCCTTCTGGCAGCGAATGAAGAAACCACCAAGCAATAAATCACTGTTTAACGTGAGAGCTTAAAACGCGTATTCTTTGAAGATTGGAGCGAGATCCTCGTTCCAATCACCATGATATTTCACAAGCATTTTTTCTGCCTGCGTTTTACCACTCACCAACGTTTCTAGCACTGGCTCGAGATACTGAGTTTCATCAAGGCCCGTATCGCTTAAGCGTTCGCGTGATTTCAGCCCTTCACGTGACAAGCCAACCACTTCTTTGGCAATTTCTGCCACTGTGCGACCTTTGTGGGTTGCATTCAGCCCTTCGACGGTCACTGCATCACGCAAGGCTTGCATTTCATCTGTGGTCCAATCCGAAATCAACTCATAAGCGGCATCGAGCGCTGTTTGATTATAGAAGAGACCAACCCAGAAAGCAGGAAGTGCACAAATACCGCGCCAAGGGCCACCATCCGCGCCACGCATTTCCAAGAAACGCTTCAGCCGCACCTCAGGGAAAATCGTTCCCAAATGGTTCACCCAGTCACCCATCATCGGATAACCTTGTGGAATGCTGTTTTTCAAAGCGCCGTCCATAAATTGACGGAAGGTGGTGCCTGTCACATCGTGATAATCATCACCACGCTTCAAGAAATACATCGGCACATCGAGGGCATATTGCACATAGGCATCAAAGCTGAAGCCTTCATCAAACACAAACGGCAGCATACCAGCGCGATTGTTGTCGGTGTCTTTCCAAATTTCAGAACGCTCAGACAACCGCCCCGTTGGCTTACCATCTAAGAAAGGCGAGTTCGCAAACAGCGCCGTTGCAATAGGTTGCAAGGCAATGGATACCCGCATCTTCTTAATCATGTCGGCTTCTGAGGAGAAATCGAGGTTCACTTGAATGGTGCAAGTACGGTGCATCATATCAAGGCCACGGGTTCCGACCTTTGGCATATAATTGCGCATAATGTCATAGCGCGATTTTGGCATTTTAGGCGTTTCGTCAAATGACCAAATCGGCGACGAGCCAACACCCAGAAAACTAATATTGAGGTCGTCGGCGCATTTTCTAACATGCATCAAATGGGTATGCGCTTCTTTGCATGTGTCGTGAATTGTCTCAAGCGGTGCACCGGATAATTCAAACTGCCCGCCAGGCTCAATAGAAATCGCGCCACCGCCTGTTTTAGCAGCAAGACCAATAATGCGGCCATCATCAAGAATTGGCTCCCAATCAAGCAGCGCTTGCATGGATGTTAAGAGCGCTTCAATGCCATCTGGGCCTTCATAGGGAATAGGCTCATTGGTGGTGGGACGGAAGCCAAACTTCTCGTGCTCCGTGCCAATACGAAAATCAGCCTCTGGTTTGCATCCTTCAGCAATCCAGTTTGCGAGCTCTGCCACGCCTTCAATCGGCGTTTCATCAACTACATCGCGTGCCATTGCAAAACTCCACGTTCCTCAACGATTGGTCAGTCAAAAAACCAATTCAAAAATTTAGTTTTGTCCGATAACCACATAATGACGCAATTGGAAAGTCTAAACTGTTTAACTGACTGTTCAAAAATATTTAGCTTTGCTTACAAACCCAATCGCCAATAGCGGCCTGAATCACCGCAAGTGCTGCAACTGCGGCAGTATCTGCACGCAATATACGCGGACCAAGCGGGATGGTTTTCACAAAAGTTTGAGCTTTTAACAGTGAGCGTTCATTCTCACTAAACCCGCCCTCTGGCCCGATGAATACGCCAATACGGCGGCTCGCTATTTCCTGCAAGAGCGTTATTGGGTTGTCACCTTCTTCGCTTTCATCACAAAAAATCAAGGTGGCATCGTTTGGCCAAGTGTCTATCAAAGGCTGTAATTTTGTAGGTTCTTCGACAGAAGGTATCGTCAAAATTCCACATTGTTCTGCCGCTTCAATGGCATTTGCCCGCATACGTTCAAGGTTGAGACGGTTGACCTGTGTGTGGTCAGTAAACACGGGGCAAAGCCGCCCCACGCCCATTTCGACGGCTTTTTGCACCATATAATCAAGCCGTGCATGTTTAAGAGGGGCAAAGTAATAGGAAAGTTCCGCGCTTTCTGGCTGCGGTCGGGTTTGTTCTGTAATCCTTAAACTTGCAGCTTTCTTGGAAGCTGCCTCAAGCACTGCCAGCCATTCGCCGTCTTTCCCGTTGAAAACCAACAGTTCAGCCCCCACGCCCATGCGAAGCACATTGATGAGGTAGTTGGATTGATTTTTATCAAGCACGACTTCACCGCCATCCAGTAGTGGATGGTCTATATAGAGCCGTTGCATTTTGAAGTTGTAGCGCGCCATACTGGCAGGAATAACGCTGAATCATGAAAGATACAATGAGCGATAACGCCAATAGCAATGCGAGCGAATTTACCGTCTCCGAAATCTCCCGCGCCGTAAAGAAAACGGTTGAGGATGCTTATGGCTATGTTCGCGTGCGGGGAGAAATTTCTGGCTTTCGTGGACAGCACGGGTCTGGCCACGCCTATTTTTCATTAAAAGACGAGAAATCTCGCATTGAAGCGGTGATTTGGAAGGGTGTCTTCAACAAGCTGAAGGTAAAGCCAGAAGAAGGCTTAGAGGTGATTGCTACAGGCAAGGTCACCACGTATCCGGGTTCATCGAAATATCAAATTGTCATCGAATCATTAGAGCCTGCTGGTGTCGGTGCGTTGATGGCATTGCTTGAAGAACGCAAGCGCAAGCTCACAGCCGAAGGGTTGTTCGACCCTGCGCGCAAGCAACGGCTTCCTTATCTGCCAAAAGTCATCGGCGTTATCACCTCGCCAACGGGCGCCGTCATCCGCGATATTATGCACCGCCTTGATGACCGTTTTCCAACCCATGTTCTTTTGTGGCCCGCAAGGGTGCAGGGTGAAACCTGCGGCAATGAAGTGGCAAACGCCATTCGCGGATTTAACGCCTTTGACGGCTCCAACGGGTTGGTAAAACCAGACCTCTTGATTGTCGCACGTGGTGGTGGCTCGCTTGAGGACCTTTGGGGCTTTAATGATGAGGCGGTTGTCCGTGCGGCGGCTGAAAGCGACATTCCGCTGATTTCCGCTGTTGGCCATGAGACAGACTGGACACTGATTGACTATGCCAGTGACCAACGCGCGCCAACACCAACGGGTGCAGCTGAAATGGCGGTACCTGTGCGCGCAGACTTGCTTGCAGCGATTGATGATTTAGACAGGCGCAACAAGGGGGCTGTTGGTCGCAATCTTGAAAATCAGAAAAACAATCTGCGCGGTCTTTCTCGTGCCTTGCCTTCCCTGTCATCCTTACTGGCCCTACCAAGACAGCGGCTTGATGAAGCAACAGGTCGCCTGCCCCGTTCAATAGATGGCACCATGCGGGATTATCGAAGCCGTTTGAGTGCATCGCAAGGGCGGCTTTCTATCAACACATTGGCGCAATCGCTTGATATTGCGCGGCGGCGATTGGCAGAACAAAGCGACAAGGCGGCAGCGGCACTGCGTCAACGCGCCAATATTGGCCGCAATCAGCTAACATCAGCAGGTTCACGCCTCACGCCCAATACGCTGCTTCGCAAGGTCGAGACCCACCAAACCCAACTCACCCAACTCCGCGCCCGCGCAGACCGTGCGACAGTGACATTGCAAGACAGACGCCGCGCTTCCTTTGAGCGGGTCGCGGGTGTTTTGAAATTGGTATCATATGAAAGCGTGCTCGCGCGTGGCTTTGCTTTAGTGCGTAATGAGAACAATGAACCTGTGAGGTCCGTGCAGGGTATTACGGCAGGAGCGAATTACAGCGTGCAGCTGGCAGATGGCCGTGCAGAGATGATTGGCGGAACCGCCTCACCTTCAACGCCGAGCACGCCACCAGTAAAGCCCAAAGCGGCCAAGCCAAAGCCCAAAGCAACGCCTGAAGATAATCAGGGCAGTCTCTTTTAAGAGCATCAAATTTTTAAAAGAGAGAGATGGTACAGTCGGGTGGATTCGAACCACCGGCCTTCGGCGCCACAAGCCGACGCTCTAACCAACTGAGCTACGACTGCACATTGGCTCTTGGACTAAGCGCAATTGACTTCCATTTCAAGCACTTTTCTTGGGAAAATTCACAAAAGCGAAAAACACCCTTAAAACAAAAAGGCCTCGCTGGTGAGCGAGGCCTTTCAAAAACTGTTATTGCGTGAAGCAATTATGCAGGTTTAAACGCATTCATAGATTTTTCGAACGCTGCTTTATAAGGTTCTACTGTTTCTTGAGTGGCTTTCGTTGTCATTTCCTGAAACGCTTGCGCTTGGTCTTGATAAACGCCCATTTGCTTTTTAACAAAAGCTGTTTGCAATTCAATCACGTCAGCGAAGCTTTTCAAAGACATCACTTCTTTTGCATGCTCAAGAGCTGCCTTAGAGTTTGTCTCTGCAACGCTCATTGTTTTCTCGTTAAGCTCAATCACGCTGTCACGAGTTTTATCGAAAGTTGTCCCAAGCGTTTCTTTTGCTTCTTCAGAAGCAGATTGGAACTTTTCAAAAGCTTCCTTACCTTTAGCAAGGCTCTCATCAGCCATCTCTTGGAAGGCAGGGCCAAAAGCGTCAAATGACGGTGTTGGGAATGCAAATGCGTCTGCTGTTGCTTTTTTAGCTTCAGCTGCTGCTTTTGGTGCGGCTTTGGTTTTAGTGGCTGTCATGGTCAAATCCTGTCAAAATAAATTACGATAGAAGCTTTAGAGGGAGATGGCTTTAGAACCATCGTGTTGAGACCACATATAATACACTTTATATTGCATTGCAACATTTTTGTGCGTCGCAGCATATTTTAACCAAAAACAACGCTTCCATCCCTTCAAAGTTAACCAAATATGAATAGAGTTCGCCTGATTCACGCTCAAAAGCTGGACCACATACCGTGAGAGATAGTAAGAAAACCTATAGAAATGGCCCCTTCACCGCCTAAATTATTTCAACGGGCGACTGCGACAGCAAGGAATGAACAATGAGCAACCCTACCAAGACGTTTGGCATTGCGCTCACCAACCACAAAGTGTCAAAGGCATTGTTCAACGAAAACCCTGCTTGGCTCTGGGCGCCTGAGGGTGATCGTCTATTGTGGGCGAATGAGGCGGGTTGCCGCTTTTTTGGCACTAAATCTGTATCCGATTTATTGTCTCGCTCATTCAGACGGATTTCACCTGCTTCGATTGAAATTAATCGGTTAGGCAAAAGCAAAAACTTCAACAAGACCATTTCCCGCAAAATGAAATTTCTGCGCGGCATGAAGGCTGTGTCGGTCAAGGCTGAGTTGACTCATCTACAATTGAGCAATGGCACAACGGGCGTTTTGGTAGAAGTTGATGCGCCTGAGAAGAAGTTTGACGAGAACGACCACAAGAAAAACGCGCTTCGTTTCATCAAGCTATTTTCTCGCAGCGAACTCTCTGTTGCGCTCTTGTCGGTGGACGGCGAGAGCTTACAAGAATCCAATGAATTTCGTGATGCGGATGTAAGCAAAGGCGATCTGCGCGACTTGGCAAAAGCACTGGAAGATCAAGATATCGCTTCAATTGCGCTGGAAGATGGCTCGCAGGCGCTGATTGGCTACGCTCAACGCAAAAAGAAAGGTGCCCTCACCTCAATCTTTGCCATCATCGAAGAGGCAGACGCTGATGAAGACACTGCTTCTGACGTCAGTGAGTTAGTTGTAATAGAAGACGACGAAAAAGTTTCCGATGATACCAATGAAACGCTGACTGAAACCTCTGCCGATGAAGTGGTTGCCGCTGTTGAAGAGGGTGTTGCTGAAACAAAAGAACCTGTTGAGGCCGCAGCCGAGGAGACTGTGGCGGAAACTGCGGAAGCGGAAGCCGACAGCGAAGAAGGTGAAGATGAAAGCAACACTGGGCTTGGAATAGGCGCCGCCGTTGCAGGTGTCGCAGCTGGGGCTGCGGTAAGTGCTGGCGAAGCCCTTAGTAATGATGCTGAGGCAAATGAAGCAGAAGTCTCAGACGAAGTAGACGTTGATGCAACCGATAGCGAAGAAATAACAGCCACATCAGTCGATGAAGACCAAGACACAGATGATGCTGATGCTGATGATACTGATACTGATACTGATACTGATACTGATACTGATACTAATGAGACATTGAATGCAGATGACAGCGACACATCTAAACCAGATGAAAAGCCAACCCGCTTTTTGTTTGAATTCAACCTCGACAGCGATCTCACATCACTATCGCCAGAATTCCAAAAAGCGATGGGCACCAGCAATGATGATTATGTTGGAAAAAGCTGGAGGGAGCTTTCGCAAAACTTAAAACTAGATGCTGAGGGCAAGATTGCGCACCGCCTTAACGGCCAAGCAATTTGGACCGAAACAAGCTACTGGCCCCTCATCGAAGATGACACGGACGAGGCCGCTCCAAATCGGGTACCAATCTCGCTTACCGCCATGCCGGTGTTTGACCGCAATAGATTGTTCCAAGGCTTTAGAGGTTTTGGCACAATGGACTGGGCAAACGTCAAAGTGTATCCAGAAATTGATGCATTGGGCGTAGAAGCAGAGCCAGAAGTAAGCGACGACGCTGACGATCAATGGGAAACATTTATCGCAACAACCCCACTTTCTGACGACGATGATGCAACCAATGGCGGCAATATTGGTTTTGACAAATCGTCAGATGGGGGCACGCAAAAGCTTGATTGGGATAACCCTTCTGATGAAGATGACGCAGAACGTTTCCGTGCTGAACTCAATGAAAAAAGCGATGATCAAGACGACAATGATACGGTTGTTCGCCTATCTGACAAAACCAATGCAAATGACGATGATAATATCATTCGATTGCACAGCAATGGCCGCGGCATCAAAGATGTCAGCGAAGGCGACACGCAAGACGGCAATTTGAGCAAGCCAGAACAAAAAACATTCAAACAAATTGCTGATGTTTTGAGCTCTAAGATCGAAAACAAAGATGATCAAGAGACGCCCGCTGATAAAGAAAGCATTGACCTGGCCGCTGCAAGCGCGATTGAAGGGTCATCCGCGACTAAGTCAAACACCAAATCCGTCGATGATCGCGCGGCTGACGAGCTCGATGACAAGGCAGAGCCTGACAAAACAAAAACCGATAAACCTGCCAGCAAAATTGCAAAAGGCTTAGGCGCTGGGGCTGCTGCTATTTTGGGTGTGAAGGGTTTGAAAAAATCGTCCGCTTCAAAAGATGACGTTGCAAACGATACCGACAGTCAAGATGACGAGGATCACACGTTTCAGCCGAAATCACCTTTGCCAGCTGTTGCAACAGAGCAAAAAGCGGCAACGGGGTCGATTGATAACGAGCCGCACGAAATTTTAAATCGCTTGCCACTTGGTCTTATTGTTTCAAGACAGCGCAATGTGCTGTTCGCGAACCAAGCTGTACTCGATTTTCTTGGTTATAATTCCATCGACGAGTTGATTGACAATGGCGGCGTTAACACGCTCTTCAAGCCTGAGATCACAGCCGAAACGAGCGATGAACAGGACATGTTCAAACGTCTCGTGGTGAAAGCCGATGAGCAAGAAGAACCGATGACGCAAGTTGTTCGCGCCAAAATGGCCGATGGCTCAACCGCCAATGTCGATGTCCGTTTACAATCTGGCGACTGGCAGGGCGAACAAGCTTTATTGCTCACACTATCTGCTCACCTTGAGCAATCTGATGAAGTACAAAGCGAAGAAAACAAAGTCTCCAAGCTTATTGGCCAATCCACCGATGTGATGGATATCGCCTCCGACGGCATTATCATTGTCGACAATCAGGGCGACGTTATCCACGCTAATGCAAGCGCTGAAGCTTTGTTTGGCAGAGACCGCCGCGAAATGCGTAATTTGAGCTTCTCATCGTTGTTTGCTGAAGAAAGCCAGCGATCAGTGGGCGATTATCTTGATGGCCTTTCAAGCAATGGTGTTGCGAGTGTTTTGAATGATGGCCGCGAAGTGATTGGCCGCGAAGCAAACGGCGGCTTGATCCCGTTGTTCATGACCATTGGCAAATTGGACAATGAGAACAATCAAGAAAACAAAGGCTATTGCGCCGTTCTACGTGACATCACACAGTGGAAGCGCGCTGAGGAAGAGCTGATTGAAAGCCGTCGTATGGCGGAAAACGCGAATGCGCAAAAATCAGATTTCCTTGCCAAAGTAAGCCACGAAATCCGCACGCCTTTAAACGCGATCATAGGCTTTTCAGAGGTGATGATGGAAGAACGCTTCGGCTCCATGCAGAACCCGCGTTATTTAGAATATGCCCGCGATATTCACAATTCTGGCGAGCACCTCATCAGCCTTGTGAATGATCTTTTAGACTTGTCCAAAATTGAAGCGGGTAAGCTTGATCTCACCTTTGCATCCGTTCAACTGAACGATCTCATCCGCGAAGCGGTGGCGCTTATGCAGCCAGAAGCGAACAAAGATCGCATTATCATTCGTACAAGCTTGGATGAGAATCTGCCGAATGTGGTCGCCGATGCTCGCTCAATCAGACAGATCGCGCTTAATCTTTTGTCAAACGCTGTAAAATTTACAAAATCTGGTGGCCAAGTCATCATTTCAACAGCGCTTGAAGAAAATGGCGAGGTCAGCATTCGCGTTCGGGACACGGGTGTTGGCATGAGCGAGGAAGATTTAGAAATCGCGCTTGAGCCTTTCCGTCAGGTCGGCACAGAAAGCCACGGCAAAACCACAGGCACAGGCCTCGGCCTTCCGTTGACCAAAGCGCTGGTTGAAGCAAACCGCGCCAAATTCTTGATCAACTCGCGGGTCGATTATGGCACATTGATCCATGTGACGTTCCCGAATGAACGGGTTTTGTCACAATAAGCTCATAAGAAACCAATGTTCGAATCAAAAAAAGGCGGCTCATATGAGCCGCCTTTTTCTTTTTAATTTAAAGCCTTAGCCTTAGCTTTGCTTAATAACAGGCACCACAAGATCACCCCAAGCACCATCACTGCTATGATGACGCGCTGTGCGAACAAGCTCTACAGAAACACCAGCTTCAACAGCGCGAACAACCGATTGGTTCAAACGGTGAATTTCATTGGCAAGCATACGAATTGCTGTTGCTTGATCATCGTCCAGAAGTTCAACTTGCTCTTCTGCTCTCTCTTTAACCTTTGCTTTCGCTTGCATAGTGATGCTCCTTAGCTAGCATTTCCTTTTTCCGTCCTTTCGATGCATTATCGAAATCGGATGATGTAAAGTTTTGTTAATATTGACAATTCCTGACAACGAATATGCCAAGGCAATTTACAAAAGGGAATTAAAATCTATTAGATATTGAAATGAATGAAGTTTTTTTGTAAATTTCTTTTCATATCAACCAATTCGTTTTGTAAATTTTACGACATCCATAGCAGCCAAGCAAAGGCAATCAGATGGCAGACCAGAAAATATTTGCAGGCCCTCGCATCCGACGCGTGCGCACTCAATTGAGCTTAACACAAGCGGCTATGGCGGAAGAGCTTGGCATCTCACCAAGTTACCTGAACCTGATTGAGAGGAACCAGCGCCCGTTGACGGTACAATTGCTGCTGAAGCTTTCGTCTAAATATGAAATCGACCTCAAAGAGTTGCAGGGTGATGAAAGTGGGCAGACCACCGAGGCATTGAAAGAAGTGTTCTCCGACCCGCTGCTTGTATCGGAAATTGTGTCTGATTCTGAACTGGTCGAGGCAGCAGACACCGTTCCCAATTTAGTATCAGGCCTTATTCAGCTCTACCGCACCTACAAAGAGACGACAGATAAATTATCGACCCTGTCGCACCTCATGTCAGATGAAACAAAAATGCAGGTTGTGACCCAAAGCCGTTTGCCGCTTGATGAGGTTCGCGATTTCCTTCAAGCTCGATCTTATTATTTTCCAGATCTTGATGAAGCAGCCACCGCCCTGAGCCAAGAACTTGGCAGTGGCGATGACATATTGGCAAAGCTGAAAAACTATCTGCTGGAAGAGCGCCAAATTAGCGTCAAAATTTTACCCGTTCACACCATGCCAGACCACTCAATCCGCTATGACCGTCACTCGCAACGAGTGTTCATTTCTGAGCGGCTGACACCAGAAGAACGTAACATTGCCCTCGCCACACAGATCGCGCTTCTCAATTACAAAGAACTGATTGAGGAAACTGTTGCCGAAGCTGGCTTTGACAATGATGAAACGGCGCGGTTCTTAACCCTCGAATGCGCCCATTATTTCGCCATTTCAATGTTGATGCCCTATGAGGCTTTTTATACTGCTGCCGCCCGCTCTCGCCATGATATTGGCTTGCTTTCAAGACGGTTTCAGGTGCGCTGGCGCGATGTGGTGCGCCGCTTGACGAGCTTGCATCAAACAGGCCGCGCGGGTGTGCCGTTTTTCATGATTGAGCTTGATCCCGTTGGCAACGTCTGCACGTTTAGCCCTGGCGCAAGTTTCACATTGCCTCGCGCAGGCAATCCATGTCTCAAGCTTGTCCCGCCCGGTGTGAATACCAATCATGGCCGTGTAGCCGTAGAAAGCATTGCGCTTGCGGACGGACCAGAATGGTTGATTGTTGCTCACTCAGAAAAAACGCGCGCCTTTGGCCATGGCGATAGACCACGCAGACGCACGTTCATTATTGGCTGCGATATTATCCATGCCAAGGATTTGATTTACGGTGATGGCTTTTTGGGCCGCGCGCCTTTGCAAATTGGTGTTACCTGCCGCCTTTGCGAGCAAGTAAACTGCCGCGACCGTGCCTTCCCGCCTGTGATGAGGCCGGGAACACTCGACCTTAATTCACGAACATTCTCAGATTACGACTTTAGCTAAAAGTTCAAATTGACGACACGCTTCAGCGCCGCAAAGTGCAAATCTGGCATGACTTCAAACTCTGCTTGATATTGCTTTGCGGTTTGTTCGGCCACGTCATCAGGTACGATGTTGAGCGCCATGCCTGTGGATTGTGCCAGCACTTGTTGGCGGCAGGCCCGCTCCAGATAATAAAGATCATCAAAGGCCTGTGCCGCGGTCGGCCCACCAACAACAACACCGTGATTGGCAAGGAAAATGACATCCGCACCCGCATTGCTCTTTGCTTGCTGCGCTAAGCGCTCGCCTTCTTCTTCACTGGCTGCTAGCCCGCCAAATTCGCCCTCATAACCAACACGACCATAATAGCGGCACGCTGTTTGGTGAGCCATCTCAAGGCGTCCACCTTTCAGCATGGTGAGCGCCGTCGCATAAGGCATATGAGTATGGAACAAACACGCATGACGCGCGTTGGCGCGGTGGCCAGCAATGTGGATATTGCGCGCGGATGCTTCAGCCTCCCCCTCGCCTTCTAGGGTTTCGCCATTTGCATCCATCAAGATCAAGTTTTCAGGTGTCGTCTCAGACCAATGCAATCCATAAGAATTGATCAAATAGAGTTCTTCACTTCCATCATCGCTGCCGGATACTTGGTAGGAGAAATGGTTGCAGATGCCTTCATGCAAATCGAAGTGCTCAGCAAGTCTTAGGCTTGCTGCAAGGTCTCCACGTTCTTTCATAAATCGCATAGTTGAACTCATCCTGTTTGATCGCAATTAAAGCAACTCTAGGGCGAGCAATTACGGAAGAAAAGCGAAAATTTCGCCTATTCCTGACGACGATTAGATGAGGGCATGAGAAGCAGGATAACGAGCCAGATGGGCACAATAATAAAAGAACCGAGAATGATATTCGGCATCATCCATTCAACAGCCTGCATGATCCAAGCGATGAATTCTGTTTTCGTAAAACCGAATTTATCCAGAAAGCTCTCAATTGTGATGTTGAAATAGGACATCGACATCCCTGTTATCAGGGATGCTATCGCCATCTTCAAACAGATAGAAAGCAATTGAACCAATTTACTAACACCATCATTTCGTTGACAAATTTGCCAAACGACACTCAAACACCAAACAAATTTCTTCGATTTGGCACATAAAACGAGCTCTATTATAGTTTTATTTTGGTTGATGAAGTCTGAACGCAGGTGTTTTAGAGGGATTTAAGGGAGAAAGACCCTAAAGTCGCTTGCCACCAATGCTTGTAATTTTTGGCTTTGATACTGTGCCGCCAAGACTAAATGAAACGGCTGGAAGCGGCGTTTCGGTGCTGTCTTTACTGGCATCCTTCGTCATAGTGCCAAGAAGCGACAAATGGTTTTCAACCAAATCGATCACGCCGCTGCTCGAAAATTCATGCGCCTCAGTTTTCAAAACAAAATTCGAGACATCCATGTTCCCATCAGCTCGGATAATCGCTTGAATTTCTCCAGATTGATACGAAGTTTGCACATCCACCCCGTTTACAGAACCAGCCTCAATTGCTGCCGGATCGTTCAGCTTTTCAAAGTCAATTTCTTTCAATATTCCTTGGTTTAGCTGCGCCGAAGCCTTAACTTCAAATGAGTTTTCTATTTCGTCTTGGCTTTCCCCTTTTGCCCTCATTTGCAATGTGAGAGACAAGTCACCTTCAAAAGGTAATGAAATAGACGTTGACTGGCCAATAGATGTGAAGTTGGTTTCTGAAAGGGTCAAATTAGCGTCAAAACTACGAGACTGATTATCTTTTGAAATGGTCAGCTCACCGCCAAGTTTGCCATTGATTAAATTTTCAGCGCCCGCAAGCTCCATTGTGCCAACATTCACCACCAAGTTCTGGTCTTTCAAGAGAAGACCGACAGCCATATTCTTTGCGTCCTGCATCCCAATGCGGGCGGTTTCCGCTGACAGTCTAAGGTCAATGGCCGCACCTGACTGGCTGGTTGCAAGCAAGTCTTCCAACAGGTTGTTTCCGTCATCTCCACCGACACCAATATCGCCCAAAAGCAATTGGTCAAAGGCCAACGTTCCTGACAACCCAACAATGCCCTGTGTCATAGAGACCATTAAGCGACCATCCGCTTTGCCATCACCAAGACGAACAGAAATAGGTCGAAAATCAAGCTTTTCAGCCGTGAAGACACCGTCGCCTAAAACCTTCAATTGTTCAGAAGGCAGCGCATAGGCTCCCTTAAGACCAACCCATTCGACCAATTTACCAGCAGATGGAACTTGAGCTTCCAAAGTGCCATCGCCTTTTAATTCTTCTTGCCAAGTGAGGTCACCATTAAAGCGGGCAGAAACGGGTGCGGACTCCAGAGTAATTGACGCTTTGGTTGTACCACCGGCCATCATCGAGCCGGGTTCTGCTAACTGTGCGGAAAACTTTGCCAATTCTCCATGCCAAATCATCGAACCGTTGATGGTGAAGTCTTGGCTGCGTGGCGGGCCGACAATGGTTGCGTTGATACCAGTAAAGACTTGCGATTCTTCCGAATTCTCATCGTCGATTGTTAAGGTGCTGTCAGAAAATGAAATGGAGCGCAATCGGGTTGGAAAGCGCAGCGCGGGTGTGTTGCTTGGACCCTTTGAATCTTCGACAAACAAACGAGCCGTCGACCAATTCGACTTGTCACCTTCTTTGCGGACCAGCGATATCGTTGCACGCTCCAACTCAATAAAGCGCAAAGACGGGTCCCCCTCCCACAAAGAGGTCACAGATAACCGCCCATTGGCCCGTTCAATCTCAATAAGGGGAGCGCTGTCCTCTTCTGCTGCGGCAACAGCCAATGGTCCAAAGCTGACTGAAAGATAGGGTAGCAGGCTTACAGATGGTTTGCCGGACACGGTCACGGTGTGGCCAAATGCTTCGCTTAATTGTTTTGATATCAGCGCGTTCAACCGTTCTTTCGGCACCAACAAAAAGCTCACTGCCAATACAATCAGCAGCAAAGCAAAAAGGCCTAAAATTGAAACCAATAAACGTCGCAGCAAAACAGCTACAGTCCTTTACACAAATTCTTAGCTAGCCTTGCGCAATTATTTGCCTTTTGACAAGGTCATAGCGCGCCAAACAGCATTCATCCCAAAGGGATTGCATTCTTAAATCAATCTATCTCAATCACAGCAAAGCGCCTATGGCTTTCCGATATTTCTGTTCGAAATTGTATCGACGTGGACAAAAATTCGTATATGTTGCACCACAGCATTTGTTGCCATCGCGGTAATCATTCCAACTCAGCCGCGTTTACACCCCTAACTATAGTGAGGGAATGGGAGATAATATGGGAAAAGTTTATCAGTCCGCAGATGAAGCACTCGAAGGTGTTCTATTCGATGGCATGTTGATTGCCTCTGGCGGCTTTGGTCTTTGCGGCATTCCAGAAAACTTGATTGCAGGTATTAAGAAGGCAGGAACAAAGAACCTCACCATCGCCTCAAACAACGCAGGTATTGACGGTTTTGGCCTCGGTCTGCTGCTTGAAGATCGGCAAGTCGATAAAATGATTTCTTCTTACGTCGGTGAGAACGATCTTTTCATGCAGCAATATCTTGCGGGCGACCTTGAAATTGAATTCAATCCTCAGGGCACACTGGCAGAGCGTATGCGTGCTGGTGGTGCTGGCATTCCGGGCTTCTACACGAAAACGGGTGTTGGAACGGCTGTTGCTGAAGGCAAAGAGCACAAAGAGTTTGATGGCAAAACATATATCCTTGAGCACGGCATCAAGGCGGACATTGCTATCGTAAAAGCTTGGAAAGGCGACACCCAAGGCAATCTTGTGTTTCGTAAGACAGCGCAAAACTTCAATCCGATGGCTGCTATGTGTGGCAAAATCACGATTGCGGAAGTGGAAGAACTTGTTGAGCCACATGAGCTTGATGGGGATACCATCGATACACCGAGCGTTTTTGTTCAACGTATCTTCAAAGGCGACCACGAAAAACGCATCGAACAACGCACAACACGCGCAGCTTAAGGAGAATTGATCATGGCATGGGACCGCAATCAAATGGCCGAACGGGCCGCGCAAGAATTAGAAGATGGGTTTTACGTGAACCTTGGTATTGGCATTCCAACTTTGGTTGCCAACTATATTCCAGAAGGCGTGGACGTTACCCTTCAATCTGAAAACGGCATGCTTGGCATGGGCCCGTTTCCAACGGAAGATGCTGTTGATCCAGATTTGATCAATGCAGGCAAGCAAACAATCACGGAGCTTGATCGCACCAGTTATTTCTCATCCGCTGATAGTTTCGCCATGATCCGTGGTGGGCACATCAACTTGTCAATTCTTGGCGCGATGGAAGTGGCTGAAAATGGCGACCTTGCCAACTGGATGATCCCTGGCAAGCTGGTTAAAGGCATGGGCGGCGCAATGGATCTTGTTGCTGGCGTTCAACGTGTTGTTGTGGTGATGGACCACGCAAACAAGAAGGGTGAAAGCAAGCTTTTGAAAGCCTGCACTTTGCCCCTTACCGGTGCAGGCGTTGTTGATCGCGTCATCACAGGCCTTGGCGTTTTCGACGTTGTTGATGGTGGTCTAAAGGTTGTTGAATTGGCACCTGATGTAACCTTGGATGACGTGAAAGCAGTGACGGAAGCGAACCTAGTTAGCTAAGCACTCGTGCAACTTTCAAGAATTTAAAGGCAGTCGTTTAAGGCTGCCTTTTTTATTTCTGCTGCGTCGATAAAAGAATAACTGGCACCAAGCCAACGACAATAATGGTCAAAGCAGGCAGCGCACCCATTTCGAAAATCTCAAGCGATGCGGCATCATAAATGCGGGTGGCGAGAGTGTCGGTGTTAAACGGGCGTAACAGCAAGGTGGCGGGCAGTTCCTTCATGCAGTCGACAAACACCAAAATACCCCCCGTTATTAAGGCTGGTCGCATCAACGGCAAATAGACCTGCTTCAAGGTTGCCGATTGTGTTCGTCCCAAAGTGCGGGCTGCGTGGGCGTAGTTTGGCGAAAGGCGTTGAAAACCCGCATCACTAGAGCCAAAGGCCATTGGCAGAAAACGGATTGAGTAGGCATAAATTAATGCGATGGATGTGCCCGACAGTAACAACCCTGTTTTATAATCGAACCAAGACCGTGCTAGCCCGTCAACTGCATTGTCAAAAGCCGCCAAAGGCACAAGCACGCCAATGGCTAAGATGACACCGGGCACCGCATATCCAAGCGTGGTAAGTCGCACTAAAAATTCCCAAACACCTGTTGGACGCAAGCTCGACGCATAAGCAAATAAGAAACCGGCAGCGACCGTCACAACCATCGCAATGAGAGACAAAAAGACGGATGTTCTGGCAGGCTTGATAAGTTCCACAAGCCCACCATCAAAACCATAGGCAATGGCGCTTTCTGCAAGCACCATGACAGGGACAACAAAACCCAACAGGACAGGCACAGCGCAAGCCACAAAGGCGAAAAAAGCTTTTCGGCCTCTCAACTCGAACGGTTGAAAACCAACCATTTTGCTCGTGGATGAATAAAGCCGTTGCTCCCGTCTGGCGCGGCGTTCCATCCAGAGTAGGAATGTAATGATTGCCAAGAACATCAGCGCGATTTGTGCAGCAGTTGAAAGGCTCGAACGGTTCAGCCAGACATCATAGATGGTGGTTGTAAGTGTGCGCACACCGAAAAACTCGACAGCACCAATATCATTGGCCGCCTCCATAAGGGCCAGCGCCACACCGATAATGATGCCGGGCCTTGCCATTGGCAAACCAATCTCTTTGAACAAACGCCATGGCTTCGCACCGAGCGTGCGGCACGCATCAAAGGTGCTGGCTGTTTGCATGGCAAACGATGCCCGCGCGGTCAAATAAACATAAGGGTACAGCACCAAAGACATAATAACGATTGCGCCGTTGGTGGTGCGATAATCGGGGAACCAATATTGCTTGACGGATGTGTAGCCAAAAATATCGCGAATAAAGCTTTGGAGTGGTCCAGTAAAACCCAAAAACTCGATATAGGCGAAGGCAGACACATAGGTTGGCAAAGCAAGCGGTAGCAGCAGCAACACGGAGAAAATACGACGCCCTGCAAAATCGCACATGGTGACCAACCAAGCTGTTGAAACACCAATCAAGGTCACCAAAATACCAACACCAAGAAGCAAGTAGAGCGTCGTGCCTATGGTTGAAAGCAAGATCGTGTTGAGAAGGTGCGCCCATAACGACCCATCAAACCCGCCAGAGGCCATAAAAAACAGCGCAACAAACGGCACTGAGACCAACAAAAACAAAACGCCCATCAGCACTTGTAAGCGCAGGTCAAGCCCGCGCATTTTTGTACTCGCGGAACCTTTTAAGTCCACAGAGTTTTGCGGAGTGGGCTGCAATGGAGATGTCTTACTGGACAATACGAATTTCGGCGGCGCCGCTCTAATAGTTGAGTAACCTAGTCAGAATTATTTATTGCGGAGCAGCCAGCAAAGTCAATTGATGAGCCTCAAGAAATTTGCAAACACCACATGCTTGCCTTGTCTTTGTCCCTTTTCGGATTAAGATGGAACACATATTGTATTTTTTCATGTTTTCAAATTTAGAGGTTACTTATGGAATATATTATTATTGCTGGCATCATTGCAGTCGTTGCCTATGTGATTATGATTTATAATGGCTTGGTGAAGGCCCGACAGATGGTTCGCGAAGCGTGGAGCGGTATCGACGTGCAATTGAAGCGGCGCTCTAATCTTATTCCGAATTTGCTCGAGACTGTGAAAGGGTATGCAAAACACGAATCTGACACCCTCGCAGAAGTAACGAGAATGCGCACGGCAGCTGGCAATGTCAGCAGTGATGACGTTGCAGGCCGCTCGGCAGCTGAAGGGATGCTTGGCATGGCATTGGGCAAATTGATGGCCGTTGCAGAAGCCTATCCCGACCTAAAAGCAAACGAAGGTTTTCGCGACCTCCAAAACTCGCTTGAAGAGATTGAGAACGAAATTCAAATGTCGCGCCGCTATTACAATGGCACCGCACGGGATTTGAATACCAAAGTGGAAAGCTTTCCTTCCAATCTCGTAGCTGGGCAATTTGGTTTTGCACAGGCTGATTATTTTGAAATCGAAAACGCGGCAGAACGCGCTGTGCCTCAGGTGGATTTCGGTTCATAAGTGATTGAGGTGCACTCACTTGTGCCCATAAAGGTAAAAGATGATGCGGACTAATTTTTTGACCTTATTAAGACAGGGTGGCTTTTTGGCACTTTGCTTTATGGTGCTGTTTGTTTTGAGCTTAGGGTCGAGCGAAAGCAGCTATGCTCAGTCTTCACAAGAAGAAGTAATCACCAATTTCCATGCCGATATTGAAGTGCAGCGAAATGGTGATTTGATCGTTACAGAGACGATTTCAGTTGAAGCACGGGGGCAAAAAATTAGACGTGGTATTTTCCGCGATTTCCCGCTTACCTATATTGATGACGATGGAAAAATCCAAAAAGTTGGCTTCAAAATTCTTTCAATCAAGCGAGAAGGTAAAGCGGACTCTTATCATCAAGAATCGTCTTCAGCGCGTGTGAGAACTTACATCGGCAACAAAGATGTTTTCTTGCCCTCTGGCGCTTACACCTATGAAATTCAATATTGGACCGACCGCCAAATCCGCTTCTTTGATGAACATGATGAGCTTTTTTGGAATGTAACAGGCACGGCATGGGATTTTCCAATTCATTCAGCCACCGCCACCGTTAGCGTCGCCGAAGGCGGCCTCATCACCGATGTTAATTTCTTTACCGGGCCGAGTGGATCAACAGACCAATATGCAGATGCCCGTGTCAGCGCCGATCAACGCACTGCCAATTATTCTGCAACCACCCACCTTGCAAGACACGAAGGGCTTACAATCGTTGCAAAGCTTGCCAAAGGCACCGTTGAGCCACCTACCAAAACTCAGAATTTTCATTGGTTTATGCGTGAATTCGGACACATTGTGGTAACTGGCTTAACGCTATTGGCCATCTCTATCTACTATTTGCTTATGTGGTTCAGCATTGGGCGCGATCCGACCAGTCCTTCAACCGTACCGCGCTGGGACTTGCCAGATGGCATGTCCCCTGCCCTTGTCAATTATATCGATAATAAAGGGCTTTCAGATGAAGGCATGGCAGCTGCGATACTCAGCCTTGCCGTTAAAGGGCTCGTTATAATCAACAATGGGGGCGATCAATTCCACATCACTACAACCGAGGCTCAGCCATCTGAACCGTTACCGCTCGGCGAAAAAGTTATCTACAACAAGTTGTCCATCGACCAAACCTTCGAATTCACAAAGTCGAACGGCAAATCGGTCCTTCAACTGAGAAATAGCTTTCACAATACCCTCGAAAAAGAGCATCGCGGTGTCTATTATAAGCACAATAGTATCTGGGTTATTTTTGGCGTGATTTTAAGCATCGTCGGCCTGCTTGCCACAATGGCGTACAATGCGGTTGGCCTCGCATTGGTTACCCCACTTCTCCCCTTAGCAATTGTTGGTTTTGTGATGATGAAACCTATCCTTTCAGTAGTCCGAAGCTTTCGAAGCGATGATGGATTAGGACCGAAAATCTTAGCCGTTCTTGGTGTAGGGTTTGGCATGGCTGCGGCCATTGCCGTTTTCGGCAGTTTTCTTGCCGAATTTGCGAATATATTTGACGATCCCGCGATAAGCATCTTCGTCGGTCTCATCGTCGCGATCGCCGCAGTAAATGGGTTGTTCTACTTCCTTCTGGGTGCTCCCACCAAGATTGGCACACAAAAGCATGCTGAGGTTGAAGGGCTGCGTACCTATCTCAAATATGCAGAAGAAGACCGCATGAACAAGCTTGGGGCTCCTGAAATGTCGCCGCAGCATTTCGAGAAACTCTTACCTTACGCCGTCGCACTAAACGTTGAAAAACCTTGGTCGCAAGCCTTCGATACGTGGTTTGCAAATGCAGCTGCTGCGACAGGCAGCACGTCAATTTATAGCCCGCACTGGAGTGCGCGCGGTTATAGACACGGCGACATCAGCGATAGTTTTGGTAATATTGGCCACTCAATCGCCAGCACAGTCACCTCATCAATCCCTGCACCCAAATCATCATCTTCTGGATTTTCTGGTGGTAGCTCAGGTGGGGGCGGCGGCGGTGGCGGTGGTGGCGGCTGGTAGAAACTCACCAGCCATGATAAACGTTTGCCCAAGAAATCGGTTTTCCCTTCATCATAGAGGTTTATCATGGATACCAAAGCGCCATCTACAATCACACAAGCGCGCGGTGTTGCCGATGAAAGCGAAGCGCTTGAGTGGCTACGTGAAAGAAACGTAGACGATATTGAGCTCATCATCCCAGACCATGCCGGTGTTGCCCGTGGCAAAATGATGCCTGTTTCCAAGTTTTTCTCCTCTGGAAAATCGGCAATGCCTCGCTCCATTTTCACACAAACCATTTCGGGTGAATATCCAGAAGATGATGAAGGGTTTCAATATGACCCCATCGACAGTGATTTTCACCTCATCCCAGATTATTCGACCCTGACGATTGTTCCTTGGGAAACCGACCCAACCGCACAGCTCATTCACGATGCGGCCAATCACGATGGCGCACCAATACAAACCGCCCCGCGTGAAGTGTTGCGACGTGTTATCAAGCTTTACGAAGACATCGGCCTAAAACCGATTGTTGCACCAGAGCTAGAATTTTACTTCGTCAAACCGAATATTGATGCCGATAATCCAATTGAACCACCGATTGGCCGATCAGGCCGAGCAGAAGTAGGCCGTCGTTCTTATTCAATTTCAGCGCTTAATGAATTCGATGAAGTGATCGATGACATTTATGATTTTTCTGAAGCGCAAGGCCTTGAGATCGATACGCTCATCCATGAAGAGGGTGCAGCGCAGATGGAAATCAACCTACGCCACGGCGATCCTTTGGAGCTTGCGGATCAAGCTTTTCTTTTTAAACGCACCATTAGAGAAGCAGCCCATCGCCACGATATGTATGCGACATTCATGGCAAAACCTATGAGCCAACAACCAGGGTCTGCGATGCATATTCACCAGTCGCTGGTGAATATAGAAGATGGATTTAATGCTTTTTCCAAAGATGATGGAACCGCGACCGATCTATTTTCTCACTTTATTGGCGGCCACCAGAAATACCTGCCAAATGTAATGTGTATGTTGGCGCCTTATGTAAACTCATATAGACGCCTTGCTCGAAACCACGACCCTGTATGCGCTAATTTATTTTGGGGACACGACAACAGAACAGTCGGCTTGCGCGTTCCAAGATCATCGCCCGAAGCGCGACGGTTAGAGAACCGTATCCCATCATCAGATTCAAACCCCTATCTAGCAATTGCCGCCTCTCTTGCCTGTGGTTATCTGGGTATTAAAGAGAAAATACAGCCCGATGGCCCGCTACAAGACAATGGAGAGGACAAAGAGACAGGCTTACCGCGTTGGCTTCTTGATGCCGTCGATCTTTTTGGGAATTGCGAGCCATTGAAAGAAGTCTTCGGCGAAGATTTTGTCGAAACTTATCGCGCTATCAAACTTTCAGAGTTTGAAACCTTCATGGGCGTGGTGAGCACATGGGAGCGCGAACACTTGTTGTTACAAGTCTAAGCCACCCTCATCGATCACATGTAATTTTTTAAGCAACACTACGTTGCTTATCAGCCTGCTTTGAATTCGCGGAAATTGGAACAATCGGCCCACGTCGCGACCCTAATGGACGACGGAAACCCTGCTCAGGCGCTTCGTCTTTCCACTCTTCAAAACAGCCATTAACCGCACAAATTTCTTGCGGACACATCTCTAATTCGCAAACACGGCAAACAAAATGCTGGTCAGTACCGCCAATCACGACTGCTGGCATCATTTTTTCAAGTAAATTGAACAACGTCTGCATCTCGTTATCATCGAGCACGCCAGTCATCGGTTCCAACACCCGACGACGTGCGTTCAACATCTCTGTCAAGAGTTCTTCGCCTGCGGTAGATAGATGAACTTTTTTTCCTCGGCGATCTTCATGGTCCATACGACGCTCAATCAAACCATCACGTTCTAAACCATCAAGAAGTCGCACAATGCTTGAATGCTCAATGTTCAACATGCCAGTAAGAGTTTTTATTGATGATCCTGGCTCAGACCCAATTTGATTAATCGCATAACAAGTCGTCACGCCGCGCCCCGTTAGTGTCGTCCAAGCAAGTTCCACCTTGTCAGTCAAAGCATAAGCAAATGCTCCAACAGTATTACCAACGAAATCATCTTTTGAAATATCACTTGGTAGATTTTCTAAATCAGCCATAACGATCACGCGCCCTATTTTACGACTCTCACTAAATCGCGGGCAAAATACGCAGTCATAAACCAAAATGTAAAGTGATAATCATATTAACAATTAATATATCTGTTACTTAAACATCTAAAACTATAGATATTCCATCACGTGCAAGGCCAGTTGCTGAATATTCGTTGTCTTCAAAGAAATGTTCTAGCCATTTATCCACAATACGGCGGCAATATAAAACGGGTAGCTCATGAGTATGAACTTCCTTTGTTTGCTCAGCAAATGCCGGGTCTTTATGGCCAGCGACCCACTGATCTTGTTCTGCACTCAAATGGACAGGACAAATTGAGGTATCAGTGATGTTTTCGTAATTTTGAATAGTCTTGGCGGCCACCCGCTGCCATTGACCAACACAAAACATAAGTGCGGCTTCCAACTCATCTCGATCATCAGATAAATCTTTGACCGCCACGCCATACCGAAGCTCTATCATGTCCGCTACAAAAGTTGAGAAGGCATACATATCAGATGACATATTGACCGCAGGCAATGGCATGGCAAGCAGCGGGTCATACAGCGGATCATCTGGGTTATTGGATTGCGGGCAAAAGGCAATGCACTCAAAATCATCGAAATCGGTCAACACACCTGTCACAGGGCAGTGCAACCTTATTGTCGACGTCAACGCCCCCCCGTTGGCAAGTGCGCAAGGCGGTACATTTGAAATTTTCTGCATCTGCCGAGCAAGAAAGTAAAAAACCTCACTAACGGTCCGCTTAGGATGAGCGAAATGTTTGGAGTTAAAAATATAAAGACAGGCAACCGCTTCCCGTTTTTTCAGTTTTTGTTTAAATTCTTCGAAGATGTTTGATACTGTTTCAATGCCAGCTGTTTGAACCATATACCGGCCACGCATGGTTTCTCGTCGTCCCGCAACGCACGGTAGATCGCGTTTCATCCAGTTTAGTATTTGGTTGGTTGCCTCCTCATCAGAAAGGAGTTGATTAGATGATTTAGCAAAATCCAGATCGCCATCGAACTGCTTATAAGCTAAAGACTGCATAGTATGCGCCCCCATAAAAATATGTATGGAAGATGCATTTAATTTGGAGATTTAACAATGAGATTAACAATAAATGCCCGTGGATAGATCCCTTCTCATTGTTTTATTCGGTTCTTTTTTTGCGCAAATTGTACAGGTGGGTTTATTTCCACTTTTTTTTGCTCAAAGACTGAATGAAATGGGTGTGTCACTCCCAACAATTGGCTGGCTTGTTAGTAGTCAATGGCTTGCTGTATTGATTTTAGCCCCATTTATCCCAAAACTTGTTTCTCATTTTTCGCTTGAATTTGTAAATCGGCTGTCAGGCGCGCTGACATTGATTGGTTTAGTTCTTTTCACGACTAATCAATCAAATTTAATCATGCTCACCGCGCCATTAATTGGCGCTGGGCTGATTATGCGCTGGATTGCTTGTGACGTGCTTGTTGTCCGCCTTAGCCCTGAAGATAAAATGGGGCGCATGATTGGCATACATGAAACACTCATGGGGTTTGCCATTGCCGTTGGGCCTCTCATGTTTGCTTGGTTTGATTTAATACAAATTTTGTTTGTTGCGCTGTTTATTGCAGCCATCTCAACTTTGCTATTCTTCCTAATTGGAGAAACAAACAACATTGAGAAAACAGAAAACACCCCCCTACTTCGCGCTGACTTCTTGATGATCCAAGTCGCTTTGGTCGCAGCCTTAACGGGAGGTTTTATCGAAACAGCAGCCTTGGCTTTCTTTCCGTTTTACTTTGAAGAAAACGGCTTTCCACTCAGGGAAAGCGCCTTGTTTGTTGCTTCATTCGGTTTAGGCGGAACCTTACTCCAACTACCGCTTGGGCTACTGGCTGATAAAGTTGGATATCGCATGGCTCAACTTATTGCTTCCATGCTTGCCCTCATATCTCTAGGCCTAACCGCTGTTTACGGCACATCCTTTGCCGTTATGGTTGGTGTCTTGTTCTTGATGGGCGGCGCGGTTGGTGCATTTAACACGCTTGCGGTACTACAGGTTGGCTCGCAAATTTCTGCAAAGAAAAGTGCCGCGGCCATGGCAGCGATTGCATTTTGCTACACATTAGGCGGAATTTTGGGCCCTGTGGTTTCAGCCTGGACACTTGAGCTTTTTTCACAAAACACCGTAATTTCCGCCTATGCCGCTATAATTTCCCTCTTATTGCTCACCATTACAATCAACGGTATTCGCAAATCACAATGAATGAATAAGTATGTACATTGCATGCATTATTATTGTGATTGGTTTGGTTTAGGAAACTGTGCAAGTAAATTATTCAATCAATAAGTAAATTTAAAAGACATTCGATATACCTGGCGAATTTTATGAACTATTACAATCCCAATTTGAAGGCCTCACGCCACGAACGAGCGTCTGCGTTAAGAATAGCTTCGGTGAATAGATTGATGTCTCGTGATTCAAAATTCGTATATCAAGTTTTAAAAGGTGGCTCCATTATTGGTGGCGGGCCCTTAAAAGGGTCGCGCAGTGAAGCGGAAAAAGCTCTGGAAGAGATGGTTTCCACCGGAGAGCTTTCACAAATTTACTGGTCTGGGATTACATCCGTGATTATGCTGGATAAAGATCAGAATAAAATAATGACCTATAGCTTATCCAGATAAATTAGACTGGGAGGCCAATGCCTCCCCTATCCACTTATTCATATATTTTGAAAAACTATGCTGCTGAACGCTGCTCAGCTGCGACATCACCCTTCACAACCGAAAGCCAAGGACGCTTTGTATCAACATGCTTGATACGATCAGCATCTAAAGCGTGCTGATAGTAACGGGGCATATCTGGCCACAAACCACGGTCAAGACCTGCTTTAACAGCATCAGATGACACTTCAAATGAAGTCACACCGCAGCGCTCAAGCATCGGCATTTGGTCAATAATGTATGCACCGCGTGCGCGAATTTCGTGCTTAAAGCCAAATTTATCGCGGATCAAACGAGCAATTGAAAACGCAGTGCCATTGGCGAAAGATGCGAAATTCACAACGACCATGTCGAAATACTCGAGAACACTGGCAACCACATCAATATCGTCGCTAGAAACAACACTGAGAGCAAGACGACCTTCATGGTCTGTCCATGCACCACTTTGCCAATCTTCAAGGCTAATAATAACATCGCCTGATAGCTTGTTGTCGCCGTCAAACTCAGCCCAGCTATTTGTTTCAAAGAGACCGTTTGTCCAAATTTGATTTGTCATGATCTTGTTCCTTTATCCCACTTAGCCGTAAAGCGCTTCTTTAAAGGGCGCATCACCGAGACGGCGATAGGCCTGAATGAATGTTTCGTCTTCTTGTTCGCGTATATCGAGGTAGGTATCGACAACTGTTTCAACCGCATCCACGATCTCATCCGACGTAAAGCCGCGACCCGTGATTTTGCCGATTGATGTGTTTTCGTCACCAGAACCACCGAGCGTGATTTGGTAGAGCTCTTCACCCTTACGATCGACACCCAAAATACCAATATGTCCCACATGGTGGTGACCACAGGCATTGATGCAGCCTGAAATTTTGAGTTTCAAATCACCAATATTTTTCTGGCGCTCAATATCTTCAAACCGTTCGCTCAAACGCTGTGCAACAGGGATAGAGCGCGCATTAGCAAGGGCGCAATAATCAAGACCTGGGCAAACGATCATATCCGTGATCAAACCAGCATTCGCTGAATGCAATTTCGCTTTGACCAATGCATCATAAACAGCAGGCAAATCATCAAGCTTCACATGCGGCAGAATAACGTTTTGCTCGTGGCTTACACGTAGCTCGTCAAAACTATACTGCTCAGCAATATCCGCCATTGCTTCCATTTGCTCGTCTGTCGCATCCCCTGGAGGTGCGCCAACAGGCTTTACTGAAATGGTGACGCTTGTGTAGCCATGCTGCTTGTGCGGGTGTAGATTGCGCTCTGCAAAAATTGAAAAAGCACGGTCACTTGCAACACGGTCTTCAAACGCTTTGCTTGTTGATGGCAGCTCTTCGAATGTCGGATCTTGGAAATATTCCTCAATCGCGCGAATGCTCTCATCTGGCAAGCGAAGCACAGTGTCTTTAATGCGGACGAATTCTGCCTCAATATCAGCCTTCAACTCTTCAAGGCCTGTCTCATGGACGAGAATTTTGATACGGGCTTTATATTTGTTATCGCGGCGACCATACATATTGTAGACGCGCAAAATGGCCTCGCAATAAGCGATGATGTCATTTTCTTCAACGAAATCGCTCATCAGCTTTGCAATCATCGGCGTACGCCCCTGACCACCGCCAACGTAAACAGCAAAACCAAGCTTGCCATTCTCATCGCGTTTCACCTGAAGGCCGATGTCGTGGGTTTTCATCGCCGCACGATCTTCATCAGCACCAATCACCGCAATCTTAAACTTACGTGGCAAGAAGGTGAACTCGGGATGGATGGTCGACCACTGACGCAAAATTTCTGCGTAAACACGTGGGTCCGCCACTTCATCCAATGCAGCGCCTGCAAAATGGTCTGCACTCACATTACGAATACAGTTACCTGACGTTTGGATTGCGTGCATCTCAACGCTTGCAAGGTCTTCCAAAATCGCTGGAATATCTTCAAGAGTTGGCCAGTTGTACTGAATGTTTTGGCGTGTCGTGAAGTGACCATAACCGCGATCATATTTGCGCGCGATATGAGCCAGCATCCGCATTTGCTTGCCATTCAATGTGCCATAAGGAATGGCAACACGCAGCATATAAGCATGAAGCTGGAGATAAACGCCGTTCATCAAACGCAGCGGCTTAAACTCTTCTTCTGTCAATTCACCAGAAACACGACGTTCTACCTGACCGCGGAATTGCTCCACACGCTCAGCTACAAAATTCGCATCAAATTCATCGTAACGGTACATTCAAAAACCTTTCAAACCTTGTAAGATCATCGCGCCAACTAGGCTGCGTAAAAACCTTCAAGTTTCATTTCTTCGCCATAAGCAACGGTTGGACCTTCTGCGCGGATACGCTCGCGAAACTTAGAAGGACGCAAACCCTCAGCGCTTTCCTCAACATCGATCTCATAAACACCGATCACGAGGCCACTGGCCTCATCTTTCTGAGCCGCTTCTAACGCTGCATCAAAACCTTCTGCATCAAAAATTGCAGCTTTTGAAAACTCACCGCTCCATGAACCGTCTTTTGATAAGAAAAGAACGTTTCCAACATGAAGTTCGTTTGCTGTAATGGCTTTCATAATTCTGCACCTTTCACATGAGGTTGAGGCCGCATGGCGGCTTCATTCATTCTCAAAGATAGGATTTTCAGCAGAAAATTACCAAGATTGGCATTTTAAACAGAGGCTAAACTTCGGAAAAATCATCTCAAAAAGGGCCTTTTGGCGCAAAATGAGGCAAAATTTTCCAAAAAATTGCTGTTTACTGGAGAGCTTTTGCAACACCTTGCACAAAATTCCAGCCTTGAGATACTTGATCTAAGGTGATGAATTCGTCTGGTTGGTGGGCTTGATCAATTGAGCCTGGACCGCAAATAACAGCGGAGAATCCAGCGGTTTGAAATTGCCCTGCCTCCGTTGCGTAAGAGACCGCGTGGGTGCCATTATCGCCTGTGATTTGCCGCGCCAACTGTTCCGCTCCGCCATTGTTTTCGGGCACAAGACCGGGCACTAAATCACCGCGGGATAACATCACTTTTGCATCAGGCGCGATGCCTTGCATTACTGGTTCAATTTCATCACGAATATAGGCTTCAAAACTACGGTAAAACTGAAGTGGATCTTCGCCTGCAATGGTGCGGATATCCGTTGAGAACACGCAATCCTTCGCCACAATATTGCTTGCCGTGCCGCCTTCAATGACACCGCAATGCAAGGTGGAAAAGGGGGGATCAAACGGCGATTTTGGGTCCGCAAGGCGTCTGTTTTCTAACATGGTTTCTTCAAGCCAATTGATCAAACGCGCCGCTGTCATCACAGCACTCACTCCGCGATCCCACTGGCAAGAATGGACAGAATGGCCGACCACATGGGTATTCACACCGAGGATGCTTTTGTGTCCTGTGACCACTTGCATATCAGTCGGTTCACCCACAATCACGGCCATAGGCGACGGCACTTCATCGGCCATTTTTTTAATCATCGAAGGGGCGCCAACGCAGCCAATTTCTTCATCATAGGAAAACGCTAGATGGATTGGCTTGCTTGGTTTACTGGCTAAAAAATCGGGTAAGATGCCCATAGCAAGCGCACAATAGGTCTTCATATCCGCGACACCACGACCAAAATATTTGCCGTTCTTTTCAACCAACGTGAAAGGGTCTGTCGTCCAGTTTTGCCCATCAACAGGCACAACATCTGTATGGCCTGAAAGCACCACACCGCCCGGTTCATTCGGGCCGATGGTCGCATAAAGGTTGGCTTTAGAACCATCCTCGTTGGGCACCAGCTTCGCCTCCACCCCAAGCTTACTCAAATAATCACGCACGAAATCAAGCAGCGCCATATTGGAATTGCGCGATACGGTGTCAAAACTGATGAGTTTTTCGATCAGATGGGCGGGGATGGGAGCCGTCATGGTAAACCTCTATTTTCCAGCCAGAAGCTAACGCCTTTTTCAAAAAAGTCACCTGTAATTCATAACTCTTTGCAAATTTGCCAAGTCATCTTGTTTCACCCGTTCGTCTATTGGGTTTAGATTCTGCAATCTGCTATAAGGCACTATCATTTCGCAAAGTGGAGTTGCTCAATATGCCAGTGGAGACAAACATCGCGTTTCCTGAACCCAGCATGGAAAATTGGCGTGCAGCCGCTGAGAAAGCTCTTAAAGGGGCTGACTTTGATGAAACCTTGCGTTCTAAAACTGCTGACAGCCTCACCATCAACCCACTTTATGAGCGCGCAGAGGATGCAACGCAGGTTAGCCGTGTAGCGCCTGCAACCCCTTGGAGTGTTGTGCAAAAGATGGATCACACCGATCCCGCTGAAGCAAACAGCCAAGCGCTTGATGATTTGATGAATGGGGCAACGGGTATCGCCATGGTGTTTGCCGATGTGCATTCTGCCCGAGGGTTTGGCTTGGTAGCTGAAGCTGACACCTTTGATGCAGCGCTCGACAATATCGATCTTACCGCCATCAAACTACACATAGAACCCGGCCCGCGCGGCAAAAAGACACAACAGCTGTTTTCTGAGTATGCAAAACGCGCAGGCTACGACACTTCAAAACTCAACGTGCGCTTTGGCCTTGATGCCATCGGCGCTGTCGCTTCATGCGGCACAATGCGTTGGCCTTTTGCAGATATTCAACAGCACATGCGCGAACAATGGCAAAACCGTTTGGACGATGGTTTTAAAGGCC
>JBDVXS010000132.1:0-21260 GCA_039964305.1 Hyphomicrobiales bacterium | reverse complement strand
CCGTCTTAAATCGATTTCACCAAAGTTCACGCCCGCCCCCTTAAAGACGCGATTATGGTGCCCAAAACGGCAACGGAAATCTCTGCCGGACTGGCAGCCCCGATATCAAGCCCAATGGGCGCGTCTATGCGGGCTATTTGTTGATCGCTGAGACCGTTTGCCTTCAGGCGTTCAACGCGCTTGGCATGTGTCTTTCGGCTACCGAGAGCGCCAACGTAAAAACACTCCGCTTCTAGCGCTTGTTGCAACGGAATATCATCAATCTTCGGATCATGGGTAAGTGCCGCTAAGGCTGTATATCGATCAAGCGGATCGCCTGCCAAAATCTCATCTGGCCATTCTGCATGAAGGGTAACGCCTGCAAACCGTTCCTCGCTTGCAAAGGCTGTGCGCGGATCAATCACCGTCACATCAAAACCGCAGGCTTTCGCAGGGCCAACCATATGCTGCGAAATATGCACCGCTCCAATAATCACCAACCGTGGTGAGGGCAAATAAGCGGCATAAAAAACATCATCTTCCATACCTGACTTACCAGACAAGAACCGAGCTTTCTCGCTATCACTTGCAGCGTTATCACGTTCAATCAGACGCTGTTCTTGTGTCGCCATGTCGGTTGCAACCAGCACGGGGATACGATTGGCGCGGCATTCATTGAGGCGTTTTAAGAGGCTGAGTTCCATCTATTGTACACGCTCCACATACACCGCAATTTCACCACCGCAAGAAAGCCCAACTTCCCAAGCTGTCTCATCTGCCACGCCAAAACTGAGCGTGCGTGGTTTGCCGCCCTCAATCACATCAATTGCATCAGAGATTACAGCCCCTTCAACACAGCCGCCAGAAACAGAGCCCTCAAAATTGCCATCGCTATCAATCACCAAATGCGCACCGACAGGACGCGGGGCAGAGCCCCATGTTTTCACAACAGTTGCAAGCGCCACATCACGCCCCTCGCCGCGCCATCGCTCAGCAATGGTCAAGACATCAAGATGGTCAGGGTTCTGCATAAAGTGCTCCTAGTAAGCTCCAGAATTAGGCCGCAAGCCATTGCCTTGGATCATGCCCTGATCGTCTTGGTTCTGACAAGAGCGAACAAAGCGTATCCATGCTGTCGATTGAATGAATAGCGCGAAACTCATCGACATGTTCCAGCATCACGCGGATACCTTGAGCGCGCGCTTGAAACCCATCATAGCGTAAAAGTGGGTTCAGCCAGACCAAACGGCGGCAAGAACGATGCAACCGATCCATCTCATGTGCCAAGTCATCACCCCCATCGCGCTCCAAACCATCGGTGATGAGCAACACAATCGCCCCCTGTCCCAAAACACGGCGCGACCATTCCCGATTGAACTGCTTCACCGTGGTAGCAATGCGCGTTCCACCCGACCAATCAAGCACCGTATCCGAACAAGCAGCCAGTGCCTCATCAGGGTCTTTTGCACGAAGCTGGCGAGTCACATTTGTCAGCCGCGTACCGAACAAAAACGTATGCACCCGCTTATTATGCTCACTGAGCGCATGAAGAAAATGCAGGAAGATACGCGAATACTGGCTCATGGAACCCGAAATATCGCAAAGGGCCACCACAGGCGGTGGTATCTCGCGAGGCTTTTTAAACTTCGGCAACAGCAAATCACCACCTGAGCGCATAGAAGAACGTAACGTGTGATGCGGGTCGAAACGGATAGGTTTGTTCGAAGAATGAAACCTGCGTGTGCGAAGCTTATCAACGGGCAGCACCATTTGTTGAATAGCGCGTTTGGCATCACTAATTTCTTGCGCCGACATTTGTGCGAAGTCTTTTTCACGCAGCACATCTTTCGAGGACATTGTAAAACGGGCATCCACCTCAACTTCTGGCACCATGTCCTCTTGCAGGCTTTCGTTTTGCTGGAAGAAAGCATCTGAAACCCGCGACGCGCCCGCCTTCGGCTTTTCCTTCTCGCGCTCGTCCCCTTTTACGACAGGCGACAAGATTTCCAGCATCTTCTCAATCAAATCACGCTTGCGAAAAAACAGATGGAAGGCTTCATGGAACACAGGCGAATGGTCGCGACGTTTTACAAAGACTGAGTGCAGCGTCCAGTAAAGGTCGTCTTTTTTAGCAAAGCCACCAACCTCCACAGCCTGCACCGCATCAACAACAGAGGCAGGACCAACAGGTAAGCCCGCACGGCGTAATGCACGGGCAAAATGGGTAATATTGTCGGGGATCAAACCGCTCATAAGAGGCTAACCCACACGAGCAAGCGAACGCGCTTCTTTGACCAAGCGGGCTGCTTCGCTTCCTTGGATTTGCTGAATATCATCTTGATATTTAAGCAGCACGCCCAGCGTGTCAGACACCGTTTCAGGGTCAAGCGCCATCTCATTAAGCTCAGTCAGCGCTGTTGCCCAATCCAAGGTTTCTGCAACGCCTGGGTTTTTGAAAAGATCGCCCTCACGCAGCTTTTGAACAAAGGCAACAATTTCCGCAGATAAGCGTTCGCTCGCTTGAGGTGCCTTGCGCTTCACAATTTCAAGCTCCACCTCAGCACTTGGATAATCCACCCAATGATACAAGCAGCGACGTTTCAAAGCGTCATGTATTTCGCGGGTGCGGTTGGTGGTAACGATAACGATAGGCGGCTCACTGGCTTTGATGGTGCCAATCTCAGGAATTGTCACTTGATTATCTGAGAGCACTTCCAACAAATAAGCCTCAAAGGCTTCATCCGCACGGTCCAACTCATCAATCAACAAAACAGGCGCACGCCCCGCCTCCCCACGCATGGCTTGCAAAATAGGGCGTTCGATCAAGAAGTCTTCAGAATAAATACTTTTGGAAAGTTCAGTTTTATCAGCACCACCACTTGCCTCAGACAAGCGAATTTCTGTCATTTGACGCGCGTAGTTCCATTCATAAACCGCAGAAGAAACATCAAGCCCCTCATAACATTGCAACCGAATGAGCGGGCGGTTCAGCGTCTTTGCCAGCACCTTTGCAATCTCAGTCTTGCCAACACCTGCCTCCCCTTCAAGAAACAAAGGCCGCTGCAACTTCAAGCTCAAATAAAGCACAGTCGCCAAACTGCGGTCGGTCACATAGTCAGCACCGCTTAAAAGGGCCAGCGTTTCGTCAATTGAGCTTGGTACGTTTGTCATGAATGTAGGTCTCCTCGAACAAGGCAATGTAAGGGGATTGCAAACGAGAGCAAGAGTGAAGTTACAGTTTGATCTTTTTCATTAGGGAAAGGGAGAGCTTATTGCTCAATTTAATTGCAAGGTTCTTGTGGTAGATTCAAATTATGGAAGAAATATTGCAAACACCTGTATCCTTTTGGCATTTCCTTTTTGGAGTATTTGCCGCCATATCTTCTGGCGTGCTTTGTCACGTTGGTCGTGCGGTCTTTAATGTGTTTCCAGATCGCCTTTCAGATAGCCACATAATGGATATGATAGTATCTAGCGACTACAGTTTCGCAGATTGGTACTATGGAACGGAATTTAACGACGCAGGGTTTTATGAGCTACACAGCGTGAAAAACCTGCGCCTATCCATCATATATAATCTGGTTACGTTCGGTGTGCTTTGGTTTATCGCGCCGACATTTCCTAACATGGTCGCCCACGCTGGCAATTGGCTCGCTTCTGGCTTTGGTGAAGCCTTTGTGGCGAGCATTACGCATTACACATCAAAATAAACCCCAGCTCCAAAAGCAAATTGGGCCAGCATTGCTGCCAGCCCAACTTGAATCACTTTGTTAAGAGCAGACCACCCTACATATTTGGATAGTTAGGCCCACCCGCGCCTTCTGGCACCGTCCAGTTAATGTTCTGGTTCGGGTCTTTAATGTCGCACGTTTTACAGTGAACACAGTTTTGGCTGTTGATCACAAAGTTCGGATTGCCACCCTCATCAGGCGTCACCCATTCATAAACCCCTGCTGGGCAATAGCGATTGGATGGCCCTTCAAAGACCTTAAGCTCAGAATTAAACTGAACATCTTCATCTTTGAGTTTCAAATGGATCGGTTGATCTTCTTCATGGTTGGTTGATGACATGAAGACAGATGACAGACGGTCAAACGAGATTTTTCCGTCTGGTTTTGGATACTCAAGCTTCTTGCATTCTGCCGCAGGCTTTAAGCTTGCGTAGTCAGGCTTGCCGTGGCTCAACGTGCCGAAGAAGGAGAAACCAAACAAGTCATTGGTCCACATATCCAAGCCACCAAGTGCCACACCACCCACAAGGCCGTATTTCGACCACATCGGTTTGATGTTGCGCACTTTATGGAGGTCTTTACCAATGTCACTGCCACGCCAGCCTTCTTCATAAGCTGATAGTTCATCTTGCGCGCGGCCTGCTTTAATCGCTTTCACCGCTTCTTCAGCCGCCATCATGCCAGACAGCATGGCGTTGTGAGAGCCTTTAATGCGCGGCACGTTGACGAAGCCAGCCGAACAACCAAGCAGCGCACCGCCTGGGAAGGTAAGCTTCGGTACAGACTGATAACCACCTTCAGTAATCGCCCGTGCGCCGTAAGAGATACGCTTGCCGCCTTCAAATACATCGCGAATGGCCAGATGAGTTTTGAAGCGTTGGAATTCTTCGAATGGAGACAACCACGGGTTTTCATAATTCAAGTGCGTCACAAAACCGACGGCCACTTGATTGTTTTCAAGGTGATAAAGGAAAGAACCACCGCCCGCATTGTTACCCAAAGGCCAACCGAACGAGTGCTGCACCAAGCCTTCTTTATGCTTGGATGGGTCTACTTCCCAAAGTTCTTTAATGCCGATACCAAATTTTGGCGGCTCTTTGCCTTCATCAAGGCTGTATTTCGCAATCAACTGCTTTGCGAGCGAACCGCGAACACCTTCACCAATAAACGTATATTTGCCAAGCAACGCCATACCGCGCTCAAAGCCGCCCTTAGGTTTGCCATCGCGGCCAATGCCCATGTCACCCGTTGCAACACCGATGACGTTGTTGTTGTCATCATAAAGAACTTCGGCAGCAGCAAAGCCCGGGAAGATTTCAACGCCCAACGCTTCTGCTTTTTCAGCCAACCAACGACACACATTGCCGAGAGAGACAATGTAATTGCCATGATTGTTCATCAGCTTCGGCATAAGGAAATTTGGCAAGCGCAAAGAACCTGCAGGGCCAAGTACGAGAAAGTGGTCTGCTTTCACTTCCGTCTTAAACGGCGTGTCACTCTCTTCGCGCCATTCTGGGAGCAAACGGTCAACCGCAATCGGGTCCACCACTGCACCAGAAAGAATATGGGCACCAACCTCAGATCCTTTCTCCAGCACCACAACAGATAGATCAGCATCCAACTGCTTTAAACGGATCGCAGCGGCAAGACCTGCTGGCCCCGCTCCAACAATCACCACATCAAAATCCATGCTTTCGCGTTCAGGCATCTCGTCAGACATCCTCGTCTCCCAAATTAGGTCGTTTGTTCGTAAATAACGGATAAAGCAGGCATTGCGCTAGCCCTTATTTTATTTCAACACTAATTGACTTACAGGTACTTTAAAAAGTGTTAGGTTGAATTGGCCGCACATAACAAAACGAACTGGTCTTAATTGTGACTACAAACGCCACGCATATTGCTGAAATGGAAGCTCTTTTAGAGTTTTACGCGGCCAATGGTGTGGACTGTGCGATGGACGATGAGCCGCATGATCGTTTTGCAGAAATGCGTAAAGCAAGAGAAGCCCGAATGGCGGCAATGAGCCAAAGTCATCATGCTTCTCAAAACAATACACAGTTAAATCAACCATCATCGCCGCGACTCGCACCCAACGCTTCAGGCGCACCGCAAGCACCAGCGCGTGCAACCACACAAGCCGTGCCAGATGCAGCCAACGTGGAAACAGCCCGCTCCCTTGCCAATGCAGCCAACACATTGGAAGACCTGCATACAGCGTTTAGTCAATTTGACGGCTGCAACCTAAAACGCACAGCCAAAAGCTTGGTCTTTGCAGACGGCAACCCCAATGCGCAAATAATGCTGGTTGGTGATGCGCCGGGACGCGACGAAGATATTGAAGGAGTTCCCTTTGCAGGAAAAACAGGGGAACTTCTCACCAAAATGCTGGCAGCCATCGGGCTGAACCGCGCGACTGACGTTTACATCGCCAATGTTGTGCCATGGCGCCCCCCCGGAAACCGCACACCAACAGACCAAGAAACAGCCATGTGTCTTCCGTTCATCCAGCGTCAAATCGCCTTAGTGAACCCTGATATTTTGGTGCCTTTGGGTGGCACAGCAGTTAAACAATTGCTCCAGACCAGCGAGAGCATCTTGAAATTGCGCGGCAAAAAGCACACCTATTCATTGGGTGAGCGAGAAATTGATGCCTTCGCCATATTGCATCCTGCGTATCTTCTGCGCCAACCTGCACAAAAACGACTGGCATGGCACGACCTTCAAATGCTAAAGAAGCGCCTTGAAGAGATTGGACCTAAGAAAGCATGATGCGCGCGCTTTTACTGGCAAGTTTGATGACGGTTAGCAGCCTTGTTGCAGGCAGCTTTAGTGCTGCTCGTGCCGATATCGTTATCGGTATCGCCGCCCCCTTAACGGGCACCTATGCCCCCCTTGGCAAACAAATTGAAATCGGCGCACAGCAAGCAGCCAACGAGATCAACGAAGCTGGCGGCATTAACGGCGAGAACCTTGTGATTGAGGCCATCGACGACAAGTGCAAGCCAGAAAATGCGAAAGGTGTCGCCAATCAATTGATCGGCAAAGGCGCGACTTTCGTCATTGGCCACGTTTGCGACCGCCCTTCGATTGAAGCGGCCAGCGTTTATGCAGAAAACAAAATCATCCAAATTTCACCTGCAAGCCAAAACCCAGCCTTCACTGAAAATCGCCCGCTTGAAAAAGGTGGCACCTATCGCTTCGCTGCAAGAAACACGCAGCAGGCCGACGTTTTGATTGGTTTTTTATCCGTCGCAGCCGCCCAAGAAAACATCGTTATCTTGAACGACGGCTCCGTCTACGGCAAAGCGCTCGCAGATACAGTGACAAGCGGCTTGGAAGATGCAGGCATCAAACCCGCTTTAAACGAAGGCTTTGAAACGGGACAAGAGCGCTACCGCACGCTGTCATCAAAAGTCGTCGATGCGGGCGCACGGTTTGTCTTCATCGGTGGTACGCACTCGGACGCGGCCAAGATCATCCAAGAACTTGATAGCTTGAGTGATAAAATCAGCTTTGTCGGCGGTGACGGATTAGTTCACGCTGATTTTCCAAAACTCATCTTAGAAAATAACGACAAGCGCCCAAGCCTTGATGGTATCTTTGTAAGTTTTCCTCCTGACCCACGCTTATTGCCCACAGCTAAAAACGCTGTGGTCCGTTTCCAGCAAAAAGAGATCAACCCCGTCGGCTACACCCTGCGTGGCTATAGCGCGGTAAAAATCATCGAAAGCGCGATGCGACGAGCCAAGGGTAAAGAGTTTGATGCCTTAGTTGAGGCAATGAACGCTGGAAAATTTCAAACACCACTCGGTGTGATAAATTTTGATGAAAAAGGCGATGCGGACCTTGTCGATTACATCATCCATCGCTGGGAAAATGACACAGTAGTTCCGTTAAAATAACGCCATACAATGTATCTGAAAGCCGCCAAACCCAGCTAAATTGGAATAAAAATCCTATTTTTCGTCAGTATATTTTAATCGTTCCCTCGTATTGTTCAAACAAGTTTCAAGGGAATGGGTGAGAGTACAGTGTTAAGGTTTGCAAGCTTCAGTGCGGCGTTTTTTGTATTGGTTTTCGCAACCACCTATTACGTTCTCGTTCTTCATCAATCTGGGGATCCGTTGAGCTTTCTGACATTTCAAACGCAAGACTTATACAAAGCGACTAAACCAGTGGCAAACAAAGCCTTGCCTGCGGTTAAGAATGCCGAGACTGTGGTTGAAAACGTCGAACCTGTGATTAAGAACGCCGCGCCTGTGGTTGAGAAGGCCGAGCCTGCGGTGGAAGAAGCAACCAAGCCGGCTGCTGAGAAAACTGTCGAAACAAGTGTTGAAAGCGTTGAAGCGAGTGAAACCATACTGGCTGAGCAACTTACGCCATCACCACAACCATCAGGAAATTATACTGGCTACACTGAACCCGTCGGAAAATTCAAAAAACACAAGTTCAGACAAGGTTTTTCAAGCCGCTTTTACCATTCTTACCTTGGAAAAAATGCGCGCGCCAATGTGCCTCATCAAACTGTTGTCTTACTTCATGGAAGTGGACGAACTGGTATTTCGCAGCTTGATATGTGGAAAGAAACAGCCGACCTTCATAATCTATATCTGATCGCTCCTGACAGCTATAGTGGCAATGAGTGGTCAACCTTCACCAGTCATCGCAATTTCTTTCAAGGTCTCATCGAACATGCGGGTGAAGAAGCGCTTATAAATAAAGATCAAGTCTACTTATTCGGCCATGCTTCTGGCGGTCGATTGGCCACTAAATTAGCGGCAAAACAAGCGCTACCCTTCCGCGCCATTGCAACACATGCTGGCTTTGAAAATGCCGATACTTTGGGCATGGTTGAACTTGGACTTCCAAAACAAGTCCCCATTTCATTCTATCTCGGCGAAGATGATCATCTCTTCAAAGTCGATGCCGCGAATGCCACAGCCAACAAATTCGTCAAGGCAGGCCATGACGTTCGCCTCTTCGTCATTCCAGACCATACACATTGGTATTACAGCATTGGCCCTCAGTTGAATAAGTTGATCTGGGCCCATATTTCGCAGAAGTAATGGCCTAGCCAAGCAATCCCAACACCACCAGTGGAAAGCTGACCTTCAAGTAAACTTCACACTAGCCATCACGCCCTTAAAGCCGCTATAGCAAATTCGTGCACTAACAACGGATAATGCTATGCCCTCGCCCATCCTCATTGCCCCTTCAATTCTTGCCGCTGATTTTGCCAAGCTTGGCGATGAGGTGACCGCTATTGTTGATGGTGGAGCGGATTGGGTTCATGTGGATGTGATGGACGGACATTTTGTGCCGAATATTTCATTCGGTCCTGTCGTGCTCAGTGCTATTCGTCCTGTCACCGATGCCTTTATGGATGTCCATTTGATGATTTCACCCGTTGACCTTTATCTGGAAGATTTCGTCAAAGCTGGTGCGGATCAAATTACTGTCCACGCTGAAGCAGGCCCTCATATTCATCGGACCATTCAAGCGATAAAAGCCCTCGGCAAAAAGGCCGGCATTGTACTGAACCCTGGCACGCCTGCATCCGTGATTGGCCCGATGATCGATGACATCGACATTATTTTGGTGATGACGGTGAACCCAGGCTTTGGTGGTCAAAAGTTCATTCATAGCCAACTTCCGAAAATCGCCGAGCTTCGCGCCATGATTGGTGATCGAAAAATTGATCTTCAAATTGATGGTGGCGTGACTGTTGAAACCGCCCCCCTTTGTGCCAAGGCAGGCGCTAACGTTCTGGTTGCTGGATCTGCGGTCTTTAAGGGCGACAGTCCTGCCGCTTATGCGGAGAACATCAAGAACATTCGCCAAGCCGCCGAACAAGCAATTTCGGTATAAGCATGTCATATCAGTTCCGGCCCCAGCGAAACCGACGGCCCGGACTTGAACTGTTTATTGTTGCGCTCATTTGGGCCTTGCTGATCTTCTTTTCCTTCTTGTTCGATACGCTGTTTTGGAACACGTTCGTTGATATGCGCTCAGTGATTTTGATCGCTCTTGTGTCTGCTTCTGCCTTTATCAGCGCAATCCTTGCAATTTTGATTGAACGGCTCTTATTCAAGCGGCGTCCCCTAACAGTGCGCTTTTCAGCGATCTTCATGTTGTTGACGATCGGAACAGGTGGAGCAAGCTGCCTTGCGGTCGCGCTTTATAACCTGCCATTTTTTCTGGATGACATAGCAATAACCCCACTTTCGCAGGCCGCATGGGATTTGGCGTTTTATACAATGGCCAGCGGTTATTCATTTGCGGCTTCTACAGCGCGGTTGTTTTTACCACTCGGGGTGGTGAGCCTTTTCCTGATTAGCGCCTTTTATTGCTATATTTCAGATCAACGCGGCCATAAAAACGATTATTGAGCGGGATAAGGCGAAAAACTAACCTTATCGCCATTGAGACGCGCAACAGGCTTTGCTAAAGCCTCAACAACGCTCCCCCATAGAATATTTATCAAAGGTCAAAACAATGATCCCTCGTTATGCACGCGATGAAATGGTGTCGATCTGGTCACCAGAAACCAAATTCCGTATCTGGTTTGAGATTGAAGCTCATGCTTGCGATGCCTTGGCAAAAGCCGGTGTCATTCCTGAAAGTGCTGCAAAGACCATTTGGGACAAAGGTGGTTCAGCGACCTTCGATATTGACCGCATTGACGAGATTGAGCGCGAAACCAAGCACGATGTCATCGCGTTCTTGACCCACTTGGCTGAGATTGTTGGTGATGATGCCCGTTTCGTCCACCAAGGCATGACATCATCTGATGTGCTGGATACCTGCTTTAATGTGCAATTGGTTCGCGCTGCGGATCTTTTGATCGCCGATGTTGAAAAGCTATTGGAAGCATTGAAGCGTCGCGCCTATGAGCACAAAGATACAGTCACCATTGGTCGCTCGCACGGCATCCACGCGGAGCCTGTCACCTTTGGCCTCAAACTCGCGCAAGCCTATGCAGAGTTTGACCGTAATTTGGAACGCCTGAAAATTGCCCGCAAAGAAATCGCAACCTGCGCTATTTCTGGTGCTGTCGGTACATTTGCCAATATCGATCCGGCGATTGAAGAACATGTAGCCAGTGCTCTGGGTCTAGAAGTTGAACCCGTTTCCACACAGGTCATCCCGCGCGACCGTCACGCCATGTTCTTCTCAGTGCTTGGCGTTGTCGCTTCATCCATTGAGCGCTTAGCAACAGAAGTGCGTCATTTGCAGCGCACTGAGGTGTTGGAAGTTGAAGAGTTCTTCTCAAAGGGCCAAAAAGGCTCATCCGCCATGCCGCATAAGCGCAACCCCGTTTTGACCGAAAACCTAACAGGTCTTGCCCGTCTCGTGCGTGGTATGGCTCTGCCAGCAATGGAAAACGTTGCCCTTTGGCATGAACGGGATATTTCGCACTCTTCCGTTGAACGTATGATCGGCCCTGATGCCACCATCACCCTTGATTTCGCGCTTGGCCGCCTCACAGGTGTTATCGACAAGCTTGTTGTCTATCCAGACAACATGATGGCCAATATGAACAAGTTCCGTGGTCTTGTGCATTCACAGCGTGTGCTGCTTGCCCTGACACAAGCAGGCCAAAGCCGCGAAGACAGCTACCGCCTCGTCCAGCGCAATGCCATGAAGGTTTGGGAACAAGGTGCTGATTTCTTGGAAGAATTGCTAGGCGACGACGAAGTCACCGCCGCTCTATCTGAACAAGAAATTCGCGAAAAATTCGACCTTGGCTATCACACAAAGCACGTTGATACGATCTTCCAACGTGTGTTTGGCTAAGCTCTTAGAGGTCTTTGAACTGGGACAACATCTTTTGCGCAGCAGGGCTATCCACTTGGCTTAAGCGTACCCGCGTCGTGTAGGCACCATAAAGCGTGCCGTCACGATCAATACGCCAGTCAACAATCTCTGCGCGTGAAAGGTGAACAGGATGGCCTTTTGGCAAGATGTTGGACGTACCAAACACCTCGTCGACCATCGCAATATAGCCACCCAAAACCCGCTCAGAGACCGTCAGCCAAAGCAGTTCTTTGCGCTCACCATCACTTATAATAGCTTCCACCCAGAACGTCGCTTCTGACCATGCATCCAATTTAGTATCGAACTTTTCCAGATGCAGGTGAGAAATCCGAACAGCTTCATTCATCAATGGATCATCAAATGGTGCTTTGGGGGCTGTCGGTTCAATGACAGGCCTTTCAACCGCTGTGCTCGCAGAAATTGCCGCAACTGTTGTGGTGTCGACGCCATGACTTGCAACATCTTGGAAATTTCCATCAACAGGCGCCGCATGCCATAAGCCAAAGCCAAACAGTAGCGCGAACAGAAATCCTGTTCCAATTGGTGCATAAGTTTTAAAGTTCTTCATCACAGCTTTCCAAAAAACAACGTACAACGGTACGATGGTTCCTATTTCCACATTTGCCTTGCCGTAGAGCTGCGTGACCAACAAAACTAGGTTAGGAAAATGCAATAGAGCTGTGCCACAAAGTTACAAACGAAGAGTTACCAACTTTCACAATACGTCGAATTTGAAGACGTAATTATATCTGATCACAGGGGTGAGATGAAAATATCCGAAGCAGAAATTTTAGTACTACCAGGTCTTGGTGGTGGCAATGATGATTATTGGTATGCCCGTTGGGAAACCAAGTTGAAATCAGCAAGGCGTGTTGAGCAGGCTGATTGGCATAAGCCTGACTTTGACGCATGGAACCAACAAATCATCAACGCCGTCGAACAGGCGCAAAAGCCCGTTGTTTTGGTTGCCCATTCGCTTGGTGTGATGCTAGCCATTCATGCCAGCCCGCACTTCCCGCACCAAAAGGTCGCGGGCGGGTATTTTGTCGCACCGCCTGATATGAATACACTGGTGGATTCCTACCCTGAGACAACAAAATTCGGCCCTGCCCCTACATCACCCCTGTCTTATCCATCCGTATTAGTGGCAAGCACCAACGATCCCTATTGCGCCTTCAATGTTGCTGAAGACTTATCTTATGCTTGGGGTTCCAAGTTTGAGAACGCGGGTGACAGTGGCCACATAAATTCAGAAAGCGGCCAAGGTCCATGGCCAGAAGGATTGTTGAGTTTTGCAAACTTTATGTCGACGCTTTAGCCGTTTCGATGGCTTTCAACGCAGCGCTTAAACCGTCGGCAATAAACCCTTTATCCATGCCGATTGAAATCAAACGATAACCAAGTTTTTCGCTCATCACAGTGTCTTTCGGGTCAATAGAGAAAATTGCGGCAAATTTCCCAGCAGCCCGCACCTTTTCGCCAATCATTTTTATGATCGGCATGGATTCTTCGCCAAAAGCATCGAATTTTGCTCCATTTGAAAGCGCAATAGATAGATCAGACGGCCCAACGAGTATCCCGTCTAGCCCTTCAACAGCAATAATCTCATCAACATTCTCAAGCCCTTCAAGGGTCTCGATCATCGCAAAAGCCAGCACATGGTCATTGGCCCGCGCTAATTGTTCGTGCGGGTCTTTGATACCAGTATAGCGCATGGCACGCCCTGGCCCCCATGAACGACCGCCCAATGGCGGGTATTTAACGGCCTGCACCAGTTCACGCGCATCATCTGCTGTATTAACAAGCGGTGCGATCACCAATTGAGCACCTGCATCAACAGCACGCGCCGCAAAAGCATAGTCACCAGCAGCCACACGAACACCCACCGCGCAATTACCATAGGTCGCAACGGGAATGATCGACAAAAGGCTCTTGAAGTCGATACCCCCGTGCTGCACATCCAACACAACACATTCGAGACCACCGGCTGCAACTGCATCAACGACATCACTATGGGCAATTCCATGCCATGATGTGTAAATTGTCCGATCGGCTCTTAATTTATCAACCAAATATTCCATAAAAACTCCATTATTTCAATTCGTTAGGTGAAATTCAAATGACACCTATAAACTTGATTTAAGGTCATTTTTCGCGAAACGACTCACGACACCAGCTTCCAGCAACACTGAGTTGATGTTTGGAGCGATGCAACTGAAATTGATGTTGTCAATTTGCAACACACTTACAAGAACCATCTATTTTGACGAAAACCTTGCACAGTAAGAACAGCTTCAAATGTCCCGAAAAATGAGACGCCCTTTGTTTGATTGTGACATTTACGCTACGAAACGAGCCTTCAGAATAAATATATGCCTATTTTTTAGGCATATATGTAGGGTGCAGACAAAAATGCGCAAATTATCGCTCATTCTTGCACGCGGGTTTCAATCTTTGCCCCCAATTCTTGGGGCCAAGCAGCCATTTACATAGAGGCTTTTTTGTGGCGTTTTGGTGGGGACCGGTGGCAGTGTCACAAATCTGATATGAAATAATGACTTTATGTCGCTGTTCAGAGTTCAAACTATTAATATGTCCGGAGACATTATAATGAAAATTTTATCGACAAAAGCGCTTCTAGGTACTGCTGTATCTTTCGCTTTGTTGAGCACAGCTAACGTGGCAAGCGCAGCTGATCTCGACAATCTGTCAGACGATGATCTACTAGCGCGCATTGAGCGCCTTGAAAAAATTATCGGCCCTGGCAAAAAATATGCTGTGCGCAGTGGCACAGACAAAGTTCGCGTTACAGTGAATGGTCAAATCAACACGGCGGCTCGCTACGTAAACGATGGCGACGACCAAGGTGTTCAGTTTGTTGACAACGACGCTTCTTCTTCCCGCTTCCGTATTCTTGGTCAAGCGAAGTTGAATGATCGTTTTTCACTTAAAACAAACATCGAACTCGATATTGAAACAAACTTGAGCTCACGTATTGATCTCGACAACCAAGACGATGGCGAAGAAGTGAATGGCGGCGCTGGTTCACCAAACTTTGACTTCCGTAAAGTTGAAGTTGTTTTCATCGACAAAGTATTCGGTTCACTTTCACTCGGCCAAGGTCAAACAGCATCTGACGCCGTTTTTGAACAAGACCTTTCAGGTACATCTGTTGTTCGCGATGGTACACAAGATGATAGCGGCCTAGATTTCCGTCTTTCAGGTGGTGGCGCGGCTGGCTTCTCAGTTGGTCAAATCTTTCCAGCGTTCGACGGCCTAAGCCGTAACAACCGTGTCCGCTACGACACAGCAAAATTTGCTGGCTTCCAATTGTCTGGTTCTGTTCAAACAGAAGGCACTTATGATGCTGCAATCAGCTATGCGAACAAAGATTTGGCAGGCTTTGCTGTTAAAGCGAAAGCATCTTACTTCGTAAACAATGGTGACAATGCCCGTACAGAAGACCCAGATCGCCAAACAAGAGCAGCTGGTTCTCTTTCAGTTCTACACAAGAACTCAGGCTTGAGCTTAACAGGTGCTATTGGTGGTCTTCTTAGCCCACAAGAAAATGGCGGTTCAACACCGGTTAGCGCTGACGCATTGGCGTGGTTCGTTCGCGGTGGTTGGCAAGGTAACATTACCGACCTTGGTAAAACAGCGATTTCAGCAAGTTACTACAACGCTGAAAACTCAACGGGTGCTGCTACACAAGCTGGTGTAACAAACTTTGACGGCGACTGGTTTGATGTAAACTTGGTTCAGAAAATTGATGGCCTGTCTGCAGAATTGTATCTTTCATACATTCGCTTTGATGCAGATATCACAGGTGCAGCTGCGGTGAGCACTCAAGCAATCGACGTTGTTTACGCTGGTACCCGCGTAAAGTTCTAAGTACTGAAACTTAAAATTACAAAATATGGAAAAGGCCTCAAAAGGGCCTTTTCTTTTTTCAATACTATCGTGGTACAATTTGTTCATTAGCACCGAGAGTAAGATTCAATGTCCGTCTTTAAGCTTCCCAATTTCATAGCAATGTCTCTTATTGCTTTATTATTGGCAGGATGCGCAGAAACTGCAGTCGATTTTGACAACGACCCAGACCTACTGACACAGGGCGAGGATATTCCTGAACGCCCAGGGTTATTGGAACAAAAAACAGGTCAAAAGCTCGAAAAGAGTTGGTAGTTATAACAAAAAATGCCCGAGAATTTCTTGGGCATTTTGTTTTCTAAAAGCGATCACAATCACGCTTCGTTTTGTATCTGCTCTTTCGCCTCAACCATCAAGTCGCTCATCGCAGAGCGAATGTCCGCCTCGGAAACATCTTTACCCGCCTCATCAAAGTCGCCTCTAATTTTCCGATAGACATCTTCTTCGCCCGGCTCTTCAAAATCAGAGCGAACCACAGACTTTGCATATTCCCCGGCATCGTCATCACTCATGCCAAGTTTTTCAGCAGCCCAAATACCCAACAATTTGTTGCGTCGGGCCATCGCTTTGAATTGCAGTGCTTCGTCGTGAGCAAATTTGTTTTCAAATGCATCGCCACGGTCATCAATTCCAGTCATATTCAACCCCTATTATTGCCTAAGTCCTCAATTATATAGGAACCACTTATGGTAGTTTGAAGGCAATCAATCTGAAAAACACAAAAAAGTTGCGGGCAAATCCAATTGTGAGCCGCTTCTTACAATTTCGCGATTGTATCCCCTGACTACTTGCACTAACTATCAGCTTAGTTGGGTGAGCGCTTTTTCTCACCCTCGTTCAGCATGACGATGCTCAAACGACAGGTAGAATTCATGAAAAACCGCCGCCGTATTTACGAGGGCAAGGCTAAGATTCTTTATGAGGGTCCAGAGCCTGGAACTCTTGTTCAATTCTTCAAAGACGATGCCACCGCTTTTAATGCCAAGAAACACGAGATTGTTGATGGCAAGGGCGTGCTGAATAATCGAATTTCAGAATTCGTGTTCGGGCACCTCAATAACATTGGCATCCCGACACACTTTATCCGTCGCCTCAATATGCGCGAGCAATTGATCAAAGAGGTCGAAATCGTGCCGCTTGAGGTTGTCGTGCGCAACATCGCGGCTGGCTCTTTGTCAAAACGTCTCGGCATTGAAGAAGGCACCGTTCTCCCGCGTTCAATCATCGAGTTCTACTATAAGAACGATGAACTGAATGACCCAATGGTGTCTGAAGAGCACATCACGGCCTTTGGTTGGGCCAGCCCGCAAGAGATAGACGACATGATGGCACTCGCTATTCGCGTCAATGATTTCTTGTCAGGCCTATTCCTTGGCGTCGGCATTCAGCTTGTCGATTTTAAAATGGAATGTGGCAGGCTTTGGGAAAACGACAATATGCGCATTATCGTGGCCGATGAAATTTCGCCAGATAGCTGCCGTTTGTGGGACACCGAAACCAAAAACAAAATGGACAAAGACCGCTTTCGCGAAGATTTAGGTGGCATGTTAGAAGCCTACCGCGAAGTCGCAAAACGTCTTGGAATTTTGGTGGAAAATGAACCAGTTAAGGGCACTGGCCCGCGTTTGGTTACATAATTTTAGTTACAAAAAGTCTGGTAACATAACAAAAGAGAGATTTTGAATATGAAAGCGCGTGTGACTGTAACGCTGAAAAATGGCGTACTGGACCCGCAGGGCAAAGCTATTGAAGGCGCCCTCTCCTCACTCGAGTTCTCTGGCGTAAATGGCGTACGTCAGGGCAAGGTCTTCGACTTGGATATTGACGCAAGCGACCAATCAGCTGCCGAAACCCAAGTGGCGCAGATGTGTGAAAAACTTCTCGCCAATACGGTGATCGAAGATTACGCCATCGAATGGGTCTAGGAGAAAACTGATGAAGTCAGCCGTCATCCTCTTCCCCGGTCTTAACCGAGACCTCGACATGATTGCCGCGCTTGGCAAAATATCTGGCGAAGAGCCTGCGAAAATTTGGCACACAGATACCGATATTGGTGATGTGGATCTAATCGTCATTCCAGGTGGCTTTTCTTATGGCGACTATTTGCGTGCTGGTGCCATCGCCGCGCGCTCGCCTATTATGGATACAATTCGCAAAAAAGCTGAAGCAGGCGTGAAAGTCATTGGCGTTTGCAACGGCTTCCAAATTCTCTGCGAAGCAGGCCTATTGCCTGGTGCTCTTATGCGCAACGCGTCGCTAAAATTCGTGTGCCGCGAAGTGATGTTAGAAGTCGCTAATGCCGACACAGCCTTTACTCATCACTACGCACAAGGCGACACCTTGCGCTGCCCTGTTGCTCACCATGATGGCAATTATTTTGCTGCCCCTGACGTTATTGATGAACTGGAAGCCAACAACCGTATAGCTTTTCGCTATGCCAATGGCACCAACCCCAATGGCTCCATCAATGACATTGCTGGCATTTTAAATGAACAAGGCAATGTGCTTGGCATGATGCCTCACCCTGAAAACCTCATTGAAGCCTTTCATGGCGGCGCGGATGGCCGTGGCCTGTTTGAAAGCGCTCTTACCAAAGTGGCTTAAGCCCCGTGACAAATTCTATTCAAATAACTGACGAGCTGATTGCAGAACATGGCCTTAAGCCAGATGAATATCAGCGTATCCTTGATCTGATTGGCCGCGAACCGACCATTACCGAGCTTGGTATCTTCTCGGCCATGTGGAACGAGCATTGCTCTTATAAATCCTCCAAAATTTGGCTGAAAACACTGCCGACAACGGGTGACTGTGTCATCCTTGGGCCAGGCGAAAATGCAGGCGTAGTGGATATTGGCGACGGTCAGGCTGTCATCTTCAAAATGGAAAGCCACAACCACCCGTCATACATTGAGCCTTATCAGGGCGCTGCGACAGGTGTTGGCGGCATTTTGCGCGATGTCTTTACCATGGGCGCGCGCCCCATCGCTGCCATGAACGCTCTTCGTTTTGGTGCTCCAGAGCACGCAAAAACCAAACACCTTGTATCAGGTGTGGTGGCAGGTGTTGGCGGTTACGGTAATTCCTTCGGTGTGCCAACAGTTGGCGGCGAAGTTGAATTTCACGAGCGCTATAACGGCAATATTCTCGTAAACGCTTTTGCAGCTGGCCTTGCTGATACAGATAAAATCTTCCTGTCAGAAGCCAAAGGTGTTGGCCTTCCCGTTGTCTATCTCGGTGCAAAAACGGGCCGTGATGGTGTTGGCGGCGCAACAATGGCCTCTGCTGAATTCGGCGATGACATTGACGAAAAGCGGCCAACAGTCCAAGTCGGCGATCCGTTCACCGAGAAATGCCTGCTTGAGGCCTGCCTTGAATTGATGAAAACGGGCGCAGTGATTGCCATTCAAGATATGGGTGCAGCTGGTCTGACCTGTTCTGCCGTTGAAATGGGTGCCAGTGGTAACCTTGGCGTAGAACTGAACCTCAACAAGGTGCCTGTGCGTGAAGAACGCATGACGCCTTATGAGATGATGCTATCTGAGAGCCAAGAGCGTATGCTTATGGTTCTTGATCCATCAAAAGAAGAAGTCGCTTCTAAAATCTTTGAAAAATGGGGCCTCGATTTCGCCATTGTCGGCGTTACCACGGATGATCTGCGCTTCCGCATCATGTTTGACGGCGAGGAAGTCGCGAACCTTCCTATCAAAGAGCTGGGTGATGAAGCACCAGAATATGATCGCCCGTGGACAGAGCCACCAAAGCCCGCGCCCATTCCTGAGGTGAAACTACCGGAAGGCCAAGCGGTTGCCGATTTGATCGTCAAATTGGTCGGATCATCCAATGGCAGTTCGCGCCGTTGGGTCTATGAGCAATATGACACCTACATCCAAGGTAATTCAGCCCAGCGCCCCGGCGGTGATGCAGGCGTGGTGCGTGTTCCTGATAGAGATGGCAACGACACCAAGAAAGCGCTGGCTTTCTCCTCAGACGTAAACCCTGTCTATTGCGAAGCAGATCCCTATGAAGGTGGCAAGCAGGCTGTAGCCGAAGTATGGCGTAATCTTTCAGCTGTCGGCGCTGAACCGCTCGCCTCAACCGACAACCTCAATTTCGGTAACCCAGAACGCCCAGAGATTATGGCCCAGTTCGTTCATGCCATTAAGGGCATTGGCGAAGCATGTCGCGCGCTCAATTTCCCGATCGTCTCTGGCAATGTGTCTTTATATAATGAGACCAACGGTGTTGGCATTTTACCGACCCCGACTATGGCAGGCGTTGGCATTTTGCCTAATGTCGACCAAATGGCGACCATCGCGTTCAAGAACGACAATGACGCTGTTCTCCTCGTTGGCGGGCATGGTTCCCATATGGGCCAAACGCAGGCACTTCGCGAGCTTACGGGCGGCGATTTTGGCCCACCGCCATCTGTCGACCTCGCGTTAGAAAAGAAAAACGGCGATTTCGTTCGCGACATTATCCGCAAGGGTCTCGTGACTGCCTGCCACGATATTTCATCAGGTGGGCTGGGTGTGGCCGTTGCTGAAATGGCGATCAAAGGCAATATCGGCGCTTCAATCACCCTGCCCGGTGACGCTGCAACCGCTCTCTTCTCAGAAGATCAAGCGCGTTACGTCATCACCTGCACGCGCGAACAACGCGATGCAGTTTTGGACACGGCGGAGAAGGCTGGCATTGAAATTGAAGCTATTGGTAAGACTGGCGGCAATAATCTTGAAGCGGGTGGTACGATTTCCCTTGAAACCTTGCGCGAAGCATATGAAGGTTGGTTCCCAGAATTTATGGGCTGAACGAGCTTTTTTAAAACGGATGGAGACGTTTCAATGCCAATGAGTGCGGCGGAAATTGAAAGTATGATCAAGGAAGCGCTTCCTGATGCGGAAATCATGATTGAAGATTTGGCGGGTGATGGTGACCATTATCGGGCCAATGTTGTGTCAGAAGCCTTTAAGGGTAAAACCCGTGTGCAGCAGCACCAATTGGTCTATGATGCGCTTAAAGGAAATATGGGTGGCGTCCTACATGCTCTTGCATTACAGACAAGTGCACCCAAGTAGTAGATAGACACAAAGCGACGACTCTAAGGAGATCGAAATGAAAGAATTCATCGAAGGCGAAGTGAAAGCAAACGACATGGTGCTTTTCATGAAAGGCACACCGAATTTCCCACAATGTGGTTTTTCCGGCCAAGTCATCCAGATTTTGAACTATCTTGGCACAGACTACAAAGGCATCAACGTGCTGGAAGATGATGATCTTCGCCAAGGCATCAAAGATTTCTCAAACTGGCCAACCGTTCCACAACTCTACATCAAAGGCGAGTTTGTTGGCGGCTGCGACATTATCCGCGAGATGTTCCAAGCTGGCGAGCTTCAAAGCTACCTAGAAGAACAAGGCATCCCTATGGAAGGCCAAGCAACGGCATAACGCTGGTTTTGATCTATTGATTTTAAAAGCCCGCCTTTTGGCGGGTTTTTTATTGGGCTATTCAGCCGCTTCGTCACTACCTGACTTAATCCAATAATCCAGAGTAGCGCGGCAGAATTCATCTGCATCAGACAAGTTTGCTAAATGTCAGGTAAGCGGACAAAGTCACCGAGATTGCCGTAAGCTCCGAATTGACCCGAAGGCCAAAGACGGACATTCAAATGATGATTTAGTCTGATTGATCCTGAGATAATATCGCGTTTATCGGCACGCTATCGTGCTCAATCAGTGACTTGATGACGATGTAGCTGAAGTATTTTTCAACACCGATATTTCTATCCAAAATTGCCTCAATGA
>JBDVXS010000131.1:0-7523 GCA_039964305.1 Hyphomicrobiales bacterium | reverse complement strand
AATTGATGGAATATGAAGCTATGGGCTTGGCTGAAAAAGGGCAGGGCCACCGTGTAATTGATGAAGGTATTGTTGCCAAAACAGGCAAGCTTCCCGTCAATGCTTCTGGCGGCTTAAAATCCAAGGGTCACCCAATTGGCGCGACGGGCGTTTCTATGCATGCCATTTCTTGTATGCAGTTGATGGGCGAAGCGGGCGACATGCAGATTGATAATGCCAAACTTGCTGGCATCTTCAATATGGGCGGTTCGTCTGTTGCAAACTATGTAAGCATTCTCGAGCGTCTGCGCTAAGGCACTATTTGACGAAGGAGCGCAGCTCTGCGTTTTCTTCCTCAAGCTCTTTAACGCGCATGGTGAGTTGCGTAATGGCTTGCTTCACATCCCTTATATCAACTTTATGGGGTATGTGCTGCGGGCAATTGAGATCCCATGCACTCAAGGTGAAGATGAAAACCCGCTCCACTTTCGCTAGATATTTGGGGTGCGTGAGCTTTTCCACGAGCTCTGGCGTTGCCTCACTCACTTCAATATTGCCCCACAATTTCACCCGCTGCTTATTCGCATAATCCATGATGAAGATATGGGCTTTGCTATTGGTTGCTAAATTGCCAAGCGATACAAATTGCTGATTGCCTGAGAAGTCGGCAAAGGCAAGGCGTTTGTCATCCAGTGGTACAAGGAACCCCCGAGGCCCACCACGGTGCTGAATATACGGGTGGTCATCACTGCCCACCGTTGCAAGATAGAAACTGTCTGCTTCAGCAAGGCGCACGCGCAAGTCTTGGGTGACATGATCCAGCCAATCGCGCTCTTCCATCGCCGCTTGATAGAAAGCGCGAGACTGGTTTTTTTCCTGTTCGGCTTTGACTTCAGGGGTAAAGGCGATGTCAGAAATGAGAGATTTGTCTGTCATGGTGTGCGTGCTCTGTGCGGCTTTAATGTTTGCGTCAAGCTGGGTGATTTGACGTTGGTTTTCAACACAATGATAAGTGTTAGATATAAAAAAACCCGGCGTATTGAAGCCGGGTTTTAATTTCATGTCCCTTCGCCAACTTTAAGCTGGCAAGACCACAATCGCTGAGTTGCGTTTAACGTTCTCAAACAGGTGGATCACGTCTTGATTAACAAGGCGCACACAGCCACTTGAAACGGCTTTGCCGATTGTTTGTGGGTTTGGTGTGCCGTGTAGACGGTAGAGCGTGTCGACCTTACCTTCGAAGATGTAAAGCGCGCGGGAACCAAGTGGATTTTTCAATCCTGGAGGCATGCCACCATTTTGGTAGCTATACTTTTCAAGCTCTGGTTCACGGGCAATCATCTCAGCAGGCGGTGTCCATGTTGGCCACTTTCTGCTCCATGCAACGCGGGCACGGCCAGACCATTCAAATCCCGCACGGCCAAGACCAACGCCGTAGCGCATCGCTTTGCCGTTTGGACGCACGTGGTAAAGGTAGAAGTTCTTTGAATCGACGATCAAAGTACCAACCTTTTCAGACGTTTTGTAAGTAATCAACTTACGTCTGAATTTCGGGTCTAGTTGTTCTGCTTTGAGGGCAGGAATAGGGAACTGTTCATCAGGTCGTGCTGAGTAGTTCAGCGCGAAAGAGGTTGATTCCTTTTCTTCCAACACTTTTTTAGCAGTTTGCACACTTGTTGTTTGGCAGCCAGCAGCCGCAAGGCCGATGAGACTGGCTGATCCAGCAACAAAATGCCGCCGTGAGAAGTGGTTCTCGGTCATTTCGACGGGTCTCTTTTCTATTTCAAGTTGTCGTTATAATACAACAACGCGGGCACCTGTTGGTACACGGTTGTAAAGGTCGATTACGTGATCATTGATCATGCGGATGCAGCCATTGGATACAGAGCGGCCAATGGAAGAGGGCTGTGTGGTCCCGTGAATGCGATAAAGGGTGTCTCTCCCTCCACGGTAAAGATAAAGGGCACGAGCGCCGAGTGGATTGTTTGGACCGCCTGCTACACCATTCGCATAACGCGCGTACTTGTGTGGCTCGCGACGGATCATGTTGCGCGTAGGTGTCCAGCGTGGCCATTTTGCTTTGCGCGCAATGGTAGCTCCGCCTCTAAACGCTAAGCCTGCTTTACCAACCCCAACGCCATACCGACGCGCTTTCCCACCACCTTCAACGAGGTATAAGAAATGGTTGCGTGGATCGACAACCACAGTGCCAGGTCTGTAGTTTCTTTTGAAAGAAACACGTTGTGGAAGATATCTCGGATTGATCTTAAACGAACGTTTGAATTTAGCCGTGTGATGCGCTTCTGCGCTTGTTACCGGTGCAACTGCTAGACTTGCTAGGCCGCCGATCAGAAGGTTACGTCTTGTAAGCATATTAAATTCTCCAAAAACAATAAATTTGTCACGCACTACTCGCGTGGGTACTCTCTACAAACGGAAATTGGGAATTATGCCCTCGGTGGACGAAGGCTGACCAAGTTGTAAAAGGAAAACTTCTCAGATGAATTCAACGCCAAATGCTTATTTTGGGCACGTGACGTGGATTCGGATATGTTTGAGAAGTAGAATTTACAATCGCCGCCGTTACAAGAAGTTGTTGTGGTTTCCTGTATTTCCTCATCACAGCAAACGTCGGAAACGACGGTCATTGCGTTGTGATGGATCGTTGCTGAAATAATTGGATGATCAACAGCCTTAGCTGGCGTCGGTTCTGCATAGGATGCAAAGCCCTGCGCAAGCAGACTAAAAACCATCAAAAATGTAAGCACTAGTGATCTCATGGTTGCAAGATAATCAGAGTTCGAAAATTTTACTACGCCTGCATCTTCACGGTCGTGTGTGTATTTATGTTGATTGATAACGAAAGTTAAACAATTTCAATAAGTTACGCCGTTAATCATACTAAAGATTGAGTTAAAATGGAGCGATGTGGTGTTTTTATGCAACAAAAAAGCACCCGAACATAATAGCATTTAGGAAAAAATCACGAACGGCGCCACTGGGGCGCCGTTCATTTTTGATTAAAAGCGTGTATCAGGTCTAGCTACAACCGCTAGTTGATCCGCATGTATCGCATTTCAAGCAGGTTCCGTTTCGGACCATCGTGAAGTTTGCACATTCCGCACACGCTTCGCCTTCATAGCCCTTCATACGGGCTTGCGCACGCTGTTCGGCTGTATCCAAAGGTTTCGGCATTGGTTCGGTCGATTCGTAAGCTTCTTGAGCAGGGGATGCGAAGCCGGAATTCACTTCCACTTCATAGTCCCGTTTAAAAGCTGTGGCAGCACCACTAGCGGTTGCAGCACCGACAGCCGCAGTTGAGCCGATGGCTGTAACTGTTGCAGAAGGCCCATCTCCACCGGCAGAACCTACTGGCTCATTGGTAAGAAGCTTGAGGTTTTGCCCGCGAACAAGACCACGAGAAACCACATGACCCGCACCGCCATCATCTGGCTTGTTTTTGCCAAGGGATGTGTTGCCGAAGTCTGATGTATCCACATGAGCAAGGTCGTGGCGCTCAAGGTAAGACACAGCCAATTCGCGGAAGATGTAATCAAGAATAGACGTTGCGTTCTTGATTGCCTCATTGCCTTGCACCATGCCTGCTGGTTCAAAGCGTGTGAACGTGAAGGCTTCTACATATTCCTCTAGTGGCACACCATATTGAAGGCCGAGAGAGACGGCGATCGCGAAGTTATTCATCATCGCACGGAAAGCAGCGCCTTCTTTGTGCATGTCGATGAAGATTTCGCCGAGACGGCCATCACCATATTCACCTGTGGTCACATAAACCTTGTGTCCACCAACGCGCGCTTTTTGCGTGTAGCCTTTGCGGCGATCTGGCATTTTCTCACGTTCACGGATTTGACGTTCCACGATGCGCTCGACAATTTTCTCAGTCACTTTCTCAATTTGAGCAGTCTGCGGCATTGCTGCCAAGTCTTCGACTGCATCTTCGTCATCCATATCGTCTTCTTCAAGAAGGGATGCATTGAGGGGCTGAGATAGTTTAGAGCCATCACGGTAAAGCGCGTTTGCTTTCAAGGCTTTCTGCCATGAGCGCATGTAAGCGTCTTTACAATCTTCAACCGTTGCAACATTTGGCATGTTGATGGTTTTAGAGATCGCGCCAGAGATGAACGGCTGAGATGCTGCCATCATGTCGATGTGGCTGTTTACAGACAAGAAACGCTTGCCAGTACGGCCACAAGGGTTTGCACAATCAAAGACTGGGTAATGCTCTTCCTTAAGGAACGGCGCACCTTCCAATGTCATCGTGCCGCAAACATGTGAGTTTGCTGCTTCAATATCAGCCTTTGAAAAACCAAGGTGAGCCAACATGTTAAAGTTGAAATCATTTAGCTGTTCATCAGTGATGTTGAGTGTGTTTTTGCAGAAGTCATCGCCAAGCGTCCATTTGTTGAAAACGAACTTAATGTCGAATGCTGAACCAAGACCTGATTCAACCGCAGCAATTTTCTCGTCGTCAAAACCTTTGTTCTTCAACGTTGAGTGGTTGATTGCTGGCGCTTGTGCCAATGATCCATGACCAACAGCAAAAGCTTCGATTTCCGCCAGTTCACTCTCGCTATAGCCGAGTGTGCGAAGGGCTTCTGGTACGGCTTGGTTGATGATTTTGAAGTAACCACCACCTGCAAGCTTTTTAAACTTAACAAGCGCGAAATCTGGCTCGATGCCTGTGGTATCACAGTCCATCACAAGGCCGATTGTGCCTGTTGGTGCAATCACAGTTGACTGCGCATTGCGGTAACCGTGCTTTTCACCAAGCTCAACAGCCGAATCCCATGCAGCGCGTGCCCGTTCGATGAGTTTTGGCTCTGGGCAATCTTTTGCAATGAGGGCAACAGGATCAACACTCAAGCTTTCATAGCTTGATGTCTCACCATAAGCCGCGCGGCGGTGATTGCGCATAACACGCAACATGTGGTCGCGGTTTGGCTTGTAGCCTGGGAATGGACCTTGCTCTTTCGCCATTTCAGCCGAGGTTGCATAGCAAACGCCTGTCATAATGGCAGAGATAGCGCCACAAATTGCACGGCCTTCCTCTGAATCGTAAGGGATGCCAGATGTCATCAACAAGCCACCAATATTGGCAAAGCCAAGGCCGGTTGTGCGGTACTTATAAGACAGTTGAGCAATTTCCTTCGATGGGAACTGAGCCATGAGAACTGAAATCTCAAGCACAATCATCCAAAGGCGAACACCATGCTCAAAGTCTTCCACTTGGAAAGAACCATCTTCTGCTCTGAATTGAAGCAAGTTCAATGAGGCTAAGTTACAAGCAGTGTCATCCAAGAACATATATTCTGAACATGGATTTGACGCACGAATTTCACCAGCGGCTGGGCATGTGTGCCAGTCGTTGATTGTTGTGTGGTACTGAATGCCCGGATCAGCTGATGCCCAAGCGGCATGGCCTACTTGTTCCCAAAGATCACGCGCTTCTAGCGTTTTAACAACATTGCCAGAGATGCGGCCTGTAAGATCCCATGTGCTGTCTTCTTGTACCGCACGAAGGAAGTCGTCCGTTACACGAACAGAGTTGTTCGAGTTTTGGCCTGCAACTGTCAGGTATGCTTCTGAATCCCAGTCTGTGTCGTACACAGGAAATTCAATGTCTTTATAGCCTTGCTTTGCAAATTGAATAACGCGCTGAACATAGTTTTCAGGCACGAGCGCTTTTTTCGCCGCACGAACTTCGCGTTTCAGGGCAGGGTTCTTTGACACATCAAAACAGTCATCGCCTGAACCTGAACAATTCACGCAGGCTTTCATGATCGCTTTAAGGTGCTTAGAGGCAACCTTGGAACCTGTGACGAGAGCGGCAACTTTCTGCTCTTCCTTCACTTTCCAGTTGATGTATTCCTCAATATCTGGGTGATCGATATCAACCACAACCATTTTCGCTGCACGACGTGTTGTGCCGCCAGACTTAATGGCACCCGCTGCGCGGTCACCAATTTTCAAGAAGCTCATCAAGCCTGATGATTTGCCGCCACCAGCAAGAGATTCACCCGCGCCACGCAGGTGCGAGAAGTTTGAGCCTGTGCCTGAACCATATTTGAACAAACGTGCTTCACGAACCCAAAGGTCCATAATGCCGCCTTCGTTTACGAGGTCATCAGCAACAGACTGAATGAAACACGCGTGTGGCTGTGGGTGCTCATAAGACGACTTCGATTTTGTCAGTTTGCCTGTTTCAAAATCAACATAGTGGTGACCTTGGCTTGGACCGTCGATGCCATAGGCCCAATGAAGGCCAGTGTTGAACCACTGTGGGCTATTTGGCGCACAACGTTGTGTGCAAAGCATGTAGCTTAGTTCGTCATAGAATGCTTGTGCGTCAGCATCGCTATCGAAATAGCCGCCTTTCCAGCCCCAATAAGCCCATGTGCCAGCAAGACGGTCAAAAACTTGGCGTGCATCAGTTTCAGAGCCGTAGCGCTCTTCTTCTGGCAATTTCGCCAAGGCATCTTCGTCAGCAACCGACCGCCACAAGAAAGAAGGAACGTCATTTTCCTCAACCTTCTTCAAACGTGCAGGAACACCCGCTTTACGGAAATATTTTTGAGCAAGAATATCGCTTGCAACCTGACTAAATTGGTTTGGTACTTGAATGTTCTCAAGGCGAAACACAATTGTCCCGTCAGGATTTTTTATTTCACTAGTGGCTTCACGAAAATCGACTTCCGCGTAAGCTGATTGGCCTTGTTTAGTATAGCGACGTTCAATGCGCACGTTATTTCTCCAGCAGGCATATGCCCTTTTATCATCCTTAATGTCAGGTGCGTTCTTCTCAGTTTTCACTGAGCCCCTTTACGCGGCCTGACATACCCATCAATTTGTGCGAGCAATCCAACCTTCTTGGCTGGCATGTGCTCTATGCCGCAAACCGCTATGAGCGGTTCATGACTGTGTTTAGTAAGCTGTACTTTCCGAGAATTCTCGGTCATCAATGCTCAGCACGAATCTGTGCTGTTCACCCCCTGAGTTTTAGCTCAACTACTAAATATAGTGTTAATGGCACTTTAGTCTTCTACATTTTGTGGTTTGGGAAATCCATCCACAACAGATTTATGACAAGAATAAAAGGGGCGCAAAAACACTAGTGATTTCAAAAAACGCAACTAATTACGCTGAAACGCGACTAACTAAATGCAGGGGCTACGACGCACAAACCCTTGTCTCATAAAGCTATTTTGGCCTTATCAGATTCACGCAGAGTAAAACTCGCTGGATTTTATGTTAGCCATCGCCGCCAACATTTTTGAACCTAGTGTGAATCGGAATTACACGTCAAGCATTAGTGTGTGACTCTTAAAAAATATCTAAATATGGGGGTAAGATTCAAAATTACGGGGATAACCGTATAAAATTCCTTGGATAAAATTAGTGAAATTTTCGGGGTGATATGAGGCATGAAGCTGGACAAATTGGCATTAAAAGCGCATAAACTCAGCAACTTTAGATTCCTAATTCTCGGCGGGAACACATGAAAGATACTCTGCTTCAAATATTCACAT
>JBDVXS010000130.1:0-15163 GCA_039964305.1 Hyphomicrobiales bacterium | reverse complement strand
CCAACTGTTGCCCATGTATCAACCATTGTGCCTGAATCCACATAAGCACCAAGATTAACGAACGACGGCATCAACACCACACCCGGTGCGATGTAAGCAGAATGGCGAACAGTACAGTTTGGCACGGCGCGGAAGCCTGCGTCTTTCCAATGCGCTTCACCCCAACCGTTGAATTTTGACGGCACTTTATCCCACCAAGTCGCGCCATCTGGCCCGCCGGTTATGGTCGCCATGTCGTTAAGACGGAAACCCAAAAGCACAGCTTTTTTCAGCCATTGATTTACAACCCAGTCATTGCCAGATTTCTCAGCAACACGCGCAGCGCCACTATCCATCAAGTTCAATGCCTCTTGCACGGCCTCACGCACTTCACCAGTTGTGCTGGTGTTTATATTGTCACGGTCGTCAAAAGCTTTTTCGATTGTAGCTTGAAGGTCAGCGTTGCTCATTGGGTCACTCATGTTGGATTGGTTCTGAAGTTGGCCGGAAATTATGCCAAAGCCCGCAAAGACGCAATGCTTTTCGACGAATCAACTATAGCTATTTATGAAAATCAATATCATCAGCGGGAATGGAATAGACATGAACGATAAATCTAAACGGGTTGTAGGCAAGTTTAAAAGTTCATCCGCAGATGTTGAAAAAACACAAGCCATTCCAGATACACCGCAAACCAGAGCGCCTGCTTATCGCCTTGCTTTCGCAGATAACGACTTTCTGGTTTCTGAATACACACGCAATATTCGCCTTCAACTGGAATATCTAAAACCAGAACTCACCCTGATTGAAGAGGGTATTCGCTCTACCGTCGTACTGTTTGGTGGCGCCCGCATTCCTGAACCAGGTGGTGAGGCTTGGGCTGCGAAAACAGATGTTGCGCGCAAGAACCTAGAAGCGAATTCGAAATACTACCAAGAAGCCCGCGAATTTGCGCAGCTTTCCTCTAAAGCCTCTCTCAAACATGACAACAAAGAATATGTCGTTGTAACCGGCGGCGGACCCGGTGTTATGGAGGCGGGCAATCGCGGTGCAGATGATGTTGGCGCAAAATCCATCGGCCTCAACATTGTGTTGGAACATGAACAAGCGCCCAATGAATACATCACGCCAGAGCTTTGCTTCAACTTCCACTATTTCGCCATCCGCAAAATGCACTTCCTCGTACGCGCCAAAGCGGTTGCTGTCTTCCCTGGTGGCTTCGGCACGATGGATGAACTGTTCGAAACATTGACCCTTATTCAAACCAAGCGCATGGAAGAAGTGCCTGTGCTTCTGTTTGGCAAAGCTTTCTGGGAACGTGTCATCAATCTGGATGCTCTGGCAGAAGAAGGCACCATCTCACCAGAAGACATCAACCTTTTCCATGTGGTTGACACGGCTAAAGAAGGCTGGGACATAATCAAAGACTTTTACGGCGAGTAAACCAATACGTCTCGCTCTGCCTATCAAAGGCCAACTTGGAAAGCCTGCCTCGTGACAATTCGCAGAGCAACGCCGCTTGATCTGACCCTTATGGTCGGCACCATGATTATATGGGCGCTTGCCTTTATCGGCATGAAGGTCGCCGTGCCAGAAACAGGGCCTTACTGGCTCTCTGCCTACCGCGCTCTTTTGGGGTTGATCGTGGTTCTACCTCTCGCGCTTTGGGCAGGTTTAAAACTGCCACAAGGCCAGAAACAATGGTTTTACATGGCAGTGATCGTCATCTTGAACATTGTCTTTCCCATTATATTAATTGGCTGGGCAGAGCTAACCCTTCAAGCAGGCGTTGCAGCCCTGTTGATGGGAACGGGACCATTCTTGGCACTTTTTATCGGGCATATACTCACCAAGGACGAACCACTCACGCCAATGAAACTTCTTGCTGTTTGCATGGGATTTGGCGGCATAGTCGCGGTTGTTGGTGTTGATGCGCTCTCAGCCATTGGGCGCGGTAATTTATTGCCGCAGCTTGCTTTGATGTTGGCGTCGCTGATGTATGTGACAGCAGGTTTTACAATCCGCAAAATCGAGCTTCCACCCCTATCCATCGCCGCGACATCGCTTGGGCTTGGCGCGATGATCCTCGTTCCACTCAGCCTCGTGATGAGCGGGCCGATCCCGATAAATTTCACACCGCCCGCCTTTTGGTGGCTGTTGTTTACAGGCCTTGCGGGCACTGGCCTTGGCTTTCTCTCACGCTATTACCTGATCCAGAACATCGGCTATTCCATCTTTTCAATCGGCATCAACATGATCCCCGTTTTTGGGGTCATTGCGGGTGCACTCATTTTGGGTGAGGTGATTGAATGGACAACGGCACTAGCACTCGTGTTAGTGGTTGGCGGCTTATTCATTGCCCGCTTTGATCCAAAAGGCGTTTAAGCTTTTTTCGCCTTATCAAGGTGATATTTGACCGTGAAACTTTCTGGCAATTGAACCGTGCGTTCACTGCCCGTCATTTCCTCAACCAAAGCCTTCGCCACACGATGCGCAATGCCAAAACTCACCTTAAAGCCACCCGTTGCAATATAGATCGGGTCCACCGCAGATAAACGTCCAATAATCGGCTCCCGCTCATAGCATTTCGGACGAACAGACGCCCAGCGCTCGATGATGTCAGCGTTCCGCAATTGCGGGCAGAGCTGATAGGCTTTTTCAATAAAGGCATTATCTGCTTCAGTGTAAGACGTTGGATCACTCCAGACCTTTTCCGCCGTAGAGCCAACACCACAAGTGCCATCTTCATGGGGCACGATATAAACGCCATCATCAAAAATCACAGGCAGATCAGCCCGCAGGTCAATCGCAAAAGACACAGCTTGGCCCTTAATGCCTGTGCCAATATCAAGGTCAAACTGCTCCCGCAAAAAATCGAAAGTTTGATAGCCTTGCGACAACACGACTTGGCCAACCGTCAAATCTGCATGCCCATCTAAGAAAGCTTTTCCATCGCGGTAACCTGAAAAAGTGACGCCCTCAATTAATGTGCCGCGTGCACTGACAAAGGCTTTCAACACATCCAAATAATCACAGGGGTGAACACGGGCAGCAAAGGTGTCGAGGATATAGCCAAACGGCGCGTAATCTGGTGATAACCAATCCGCATAACGCTCATCATGCCCTGTTGAGAAATCAAAGGTTTCTTCGCGCTGGTGCCAATTGTTAAGGGCCGCCTCACCGCGCTTCTCAGTCGTCTTGATGAAACCTTCTTCACGCAATGGCATGATGCGGCCAACCCGCTGATAACCAGCCTTCTTGCCCGTTGCCTCTTCGATGACTGCAATGTCGTTTGGCAGATCATAAAGCGCTTCAAATTGAAATTGCTTTTTCTCAATCCAGTTAGACGGCAAATGGGGAATAAGTGCGCCAAGCAAACCACCGCTCGCGCCCGCACCAACGCGGTCTTTCTCCACCACAACGACAGAGAGGCCTGCATCTATTGCGTGCTTTGCCACCCAAAGGCCGACAATACCACCGCCGACAATCAACACATCATAATTATTAGTTTCGCTTTTCATGAGCAGCAAGTAGAACAGATGTCAGCCAAAGGGAAGAGCATGAGCGACACGATCATCTGGGAAGACAATGAAACACCCGTCGCTGTGCGCTTTGATGATCCTTATTATTCCAAAAAAGACGGCCGCGCCGAAACGCGGCATGTGTTTGTTGAAGGCAATCAATTGCCTGATCGCTTTGCCGCATCTGAGACCTTCCATGTGGCTGAACTCGGCTTTGGCACCGCGCTCAATTTTCTTGAGACGGTTCAAACATGGCAAGAGAACGCGCCTGAAAACGCTCGCCTTATTTACACATCGTTTGAGCTTTACCCACTTTCAAAACAAGACATGATCCGCGCCCTCACACCATGGCCAGACCTGCTGACGCTCGCAACGCCCTTCTTAGACCAACTCAGCCTCCAATCTGGCATCAACGAAATGAGACAAGTCAACATCACCCTTCGTTTGGTGATTGGAGATGCGAATGACACCGTGTCGCAAACCTCCATGCTTGTGGATGCGTGGCTCCTTGATGGCTTTAGCCCTGCAAAAAATCCAGAACTTTGGAATGCTGAATTGATGCAATCCGTCGGTGAAATAACAAATATAAGTGGCACCTTCGCAACCTACACAGCAGCAGGCTGGGTGCGGCGCATGTTGGATGACGCTGGTTTTGACGTTGAACGCGTGAAGGGTTTCGGCACCAAACGCCATATGAGCGTTGGCACAAAACGCGGCTAGAGATAGGCGTCGATCTTATGATCATTCCACCCGATCAAACGGTGAATATCCGCGACAGTGGCACCCTCATCACGCAAGGCTTTCAACGCCGTCGACTTAACAGACTTTGACAATCGCTCGCCTTGCTCATCAAGAATGAGATGATGATGTTTATAGTCGGGGCTTGGCAGGTTCAGCAGTTTTTGCAGTAGAATATGAATGCTCGTCGAGGCTTCCAAATCCTGCCCGCGCACCACATGGGTCACCCCTTGCGCCGCGTCATCAACCACCACACTCAAATGATAACTCGTTGGTGTTTCCTTACGTCCAAGCACCACATCACCCCATGCTTCCGCTCCCTCAATTTGATAAAGCGCTAAAGCTTGTTTCATGTCGAGCCGCCATGCATAGGGCTTACCACCGTTTATAGCAGTCATTTGCTCGCCCTCACGCCACTCCTGTTCCAAGCCTGGATAGAGAGCCGCACCATCAGGATCACGTGGCCAAGCGGGGTGCTCTTTAACATGCTGTTTGATCTCACCACGCGACAAGAAACTTGGATAAATCAGCTCTTGATCACGCAAACTGTCGAGTGCTTCTTGATAATAACCAAACCGCTCTGATTGGCGCAAAACTGGCTGTTCCCATTCAAGGCCCAGCCACGCCAAATCATCAAACATCGCCGCTTCCAATTGAGGCGTACAGCGTGCGGTATCAATATCTTCCACCCGCACCAAAAATCGCCCACTCGTTGCCTGCGCCAATTTAAAATTCAAAATCGCAGAAAAAGCGTGCCCCAGATGCAAGGCACCATTGGGGCTTGGGGCAAATCGATATGTTGGCTGGTCGCTCATGGGTCGATTGATGACATTTGATGGTGCCGCGTCAAGTGGAATTGATTGCACGACTTTCATCTCCCTTTATAAATGAAGAAATGAAACCCATTCAAACCCTTGATGATGTGGCTAGAGGCTTGAGCGCCCTAAAAGAGCTCGACCCGCGTTTAATCCCCGTGATTGAAAGCGCGGGCCCCGTCCCTTTGAGACTGCGCGAACCATCGCTCGGCAGCCTAATGAAAATCGTCGTCTCGCAACAAGTCTCGGTGCAAAGTGCTGCCGCCATTTGGGGGCGGTTTGAAGCCGTGTTTGACCCAGCAACACCTCAGCACATTGCAACGGCAAAAGACGAAGATATGCAAGCTGTCGGTCTTTCGCGCCCCAAAATCAAAACCCTTCGCGCCATTGCCATTGAAGCACTAGAAAACGGGCTTGATTGCCCCGCCCTCATGGGCAAGCCTTTAGAGGTGGTCAATCACCGTCTTACGTCAATTCATGGTGTTGGCCCTTGGACGGCGGAAGTTTTTGCCCTGTTTTGCCTTGGTCATCCAGACATATTCCCCGTCGGCGATGTCGCCCTTCAACATGGGGTGCATCAAGCCTTCCAGCTCAATGAACGCCCAAAAGGTGACGTGCTTACTTCCATCGCAGAACAATGGTCGCCTTGGCGCGGGGTTGCAGCCCGCCTCTTCTGGGCTTATTACGCAACATACAAAAACCGCGACGCCCTTCCCGTATAAAGATTAGGATTAAACAATGTCTCATGCTCCCCTCACCGGCCCAAGTGTCGATGCTCAATCAGGTACCGCAAAAAGCCTTGTCATTCTGATCCACGGCTATGGCGCAAACGGCAATGACTTAATCGATATTGGCAATCAGCTCGCGCCGCATTTTCCAGACACAGCCTTCTCGTCACCCAACGCGCCGGAAGACTGTCCAATCTCACCCGAAGGCCTGCAATGGTTCCCGCTTACCCACAATTCTGGTGGTTTTCGCAGTGAAGAAGAATATTGGAACGGCGTGAACCATTCACAAGACGTGCTCAATGATTATATCGACAAAGAACTAGAACGCCTCAACCTTGATGAAAGCCAATGTGTCATTCTCGGCTTCTCACAAGGCACCATGATGGCGTTCCATGTGGGCCTAAGACGCAAAAAGCAATTGGCAGGTATCATCGCTTTTTCTGGCGTGCTGACAGGTGACGAACGCTTGAAGGATGACATTCAGTCAAAACCGCCTGTTCTTGTCGTCCATGGCGAAGAAGACCCTGTCATCCCAGTGGAAGCGGTTCCTCGCGCAACCCAAGCTTTGCGCGGTGTGGATATTGAGGCTGAATGGCACATTGTTGCGGGCCTTGGCCACGGCATTGAGCAAATGGGCTTGATGCTTGCTGCCAATTTCCTGCGTCGCACGTTATAAGCGCCCTTTAAAACGCACCCCTTAACGTCATAAAACTGCGACAAATCATCCATTTGTGGATCGGTTGTCGCAAAAGCTTCACATCTCCTCATTAGTCCCTATAGTTATAGGTGTACGGACAAGTGCTGGAGAATGAAGTGACTATTCACGTTTCACCGGAAGCCCACCCTACCCTCGTTCTCAACGCGGACTATCGCCCGTTGAGTTATTACCCCCTTTCGCTCTGGTCTTGGCAAGATGCTGTAAAAGCCGTGTTCCTTGATCGAGTGAATACTGTTTCAGAATATGATCACGCGGTTAGAAGCCCTTCCACTGAGTTCAAAATTCCAAGCGTGGTATCGCTCAAAAATTACGTCAAACCCGCCCGCTATCCAGCGTTCACTCGGTTTAACGTCTTTTTACGCGATCAATTTTCCTGCCAATATTGTGGCTCGAAACATGACCTCACCTTTGATCATTTAATCCCACGCTCCAAAGGCGGACAGACAACATGGGAAAACGTGATTACAGCGTGCAGCCCGTGTAATTTGCGCAAAGCCAACAAATCTTGCGCCCAAATAGGCATGCACCCTTATCAAAACCCGTTCCAGCCGACAGTGTTTGAACTGCACAATAATGGCCGGCTTTTCCCACCCAACCATCTGCATGAAAGCTGGATGGATTATCTTTATTGGGATGCGGAGCTGATGCCTTAGGCGGCCCTAGCGCCCTGTTTGGTAAAGGCCTCTAAAACGCTGATACGTCTCTTCGAATGCACCGAGCTTTTCTTTGTCTGGCTCTATCGTTGCGACAATTGGCGATGGCTTGCATAACTCCTGCTCGCTCCCAAGCCCATCAGCCAACATTGCAAGCCGCACAGCACCAAAGGCTGCGCCCATTTCACCATCATCAGGAATATGAACTGGTACATTTAATGCGGTCGCAATTGCACAGAGCCAGTAGCGAGAATTGGACCCGCCCCCCAATGCCGTCACCTCGCTCACATTGGTTCCTGCAATTTTGAGCGCTTCGAGATTATCTCTGAGGGCAAAAGCGACGCCTTCCAGCACGGACTGGGTCATTTCTTTTCGTGACATTTCACCGCCCAAACCATGCCAAGAAGCACGAATGTCCGCATCATTATGGGGTGTTCGTTCGCCAGCCAGATAAGGCAAGAACAAAGCGCCTGTTGGTGCCTGTAAAACACCACCCAGTTCATCGGTTAAATCACGAGGGCTCGCATTACAGATAGCAGCATACCAATTAAGTGCAGCGGTCGCAGAAAGGATGACCCCCATTTGATGCCAGCGGTCAGGCAAGGCATGACAGAAGGTATGAACAGCACTTTCAGGGTTTGGCAAATACGCATCATTTGCTGCAAAGACGACGCCCGATGTGCCAAGAGATACGAAAGCTGACCCGGCATCCACTGTGCCTGTTGCAATCGCCGAGGCTGCATTGTCACCAGCACCCCCCGCAACGGTTACTTCAGAGGACAACCCAAGCTCTATGGCTAAATCGGCACGTAACTTACCTGCCTTTTGTGAGCCTTCAACAAGGGTTGGCATCGCGTCGGTGGATAGGTTGGAGGCCGCCAATAAATCATCTGACCAGCATCGTTTTTCTACATTCAGCCAGCTCGTGCCAGATGCATCAGACATCTCAGAAATATACTCACCCGTCAGCCAAAGACGAAGATAATCCTTCGGCAGTAGCACCTTTGAAAGACGCTTGAAAATTTCAGGCTCATTGTCAAAAACCCAATTGATTTTCGGTGCTGTAAATCCTGGAAAAACAATATTGCCTGTCACGCGCTGAAACATTTCTTGCCCATCAAGGGCCGCTGCTTGAGCGTGGCTGCGGGTATCATTCCATAAGATACAAGGGCGCAACACAGTATCATTTGCATCAAGCAAAGTTGCCCCATGCATTTGTCCCGACAGACCAATACACCGAACCGCACTGAGTTGTTTGGCATGGTTTTGGCGGATAACGGCAATTGCCGCTTTTGTTGCAGCAATCCAATCAGCGGGGTCTTGTTCAGACCAGCCAGAGGCGGGATTGGAGACAGTGAGAGGTGCTGTTTCAGAGGCAATAATATGTTGCTCAGGATCAACCAGCAAAACTTTGACACCAGACGTGCCTAAATCAATTCCAAGATACATCAACATTCCCTCCCAATTGATGCATTTATTAGCACAAAAAAAGCACCTAAAGTCACGGGTAAATTGAACAGATTTTGGCCAAATGCGCATACGATCCGAACGATGCGGGCTTGCCACAAACGAAAATCAACGCTGGATTCATGACAAACATTAAGTTTCATATAGCGTCTTAAACCTTTAGGCTTCCATAAATCAAAACCGTTGGGTGTCCCATGTTCCAACCTGCCATATTCCAAGAAGACCGTCTGGATGTCATGCATAAGCTTATGCGGACGCATCCTTTCGCAACGCTCATCTCATCAGTAACAGGGGAATTAACAGCCGATCATATTCCCATGATTTTGCATGATGATGAGGGAGAGCATGGTGTGTTGCGTGGGCATGTGTCTGTTGGCAATCCACTTTTCACACAGACTGACGGAGCGTTTGATGTGCTCGGTGTTTTTCAAGGGCCACAAACTTACATCACACCCTCTTGGTACGCCTCAAAACAAGAGCATGGCAAAGTGGTCCCTACATGGAACTATGCCGTGGTTCACACACGTGGGACGTTGAATTTCATCCGTGATGAAAGCTGGTTGTTGCGCCACCTGCATGACCTCACCCAGCAGCATGAAGGCCACCGACCAAACCCGTGGGCGGTCTCAGACGCGCCAGAAGAATTTGTAAAACACCAATTACGCGGGCTTGTGGGGTTTGAAATTCAAGTCTCAAGCATCGATGGCAAATGGAAAGTCAGCCAAAACAAAAATGAGGCAGACAAATCAGGTGTGGCCTCTGGGCTATTGAATGAAAATACGGCCGATGCCGACGCCATATCAAAGTTTATGACTGAGCGCGCTCCATGAGCAGCCTTGTCTTTGTTGCTGTAATCGGCGCTGCTTTGCTTCATGCCTGCTGGAATGCGCTGGTAAAAAGTGGGGCAGACAAGACCCTGAGCATGGGAGCCGTCATCATTGGGCACCTTCCAATTGCTTTGGTGCTTTTGCCTTTTGTTCCGATGCCAACCGTTGAAAGCCTGCCTTATCTGTTTGCGGGCATTCTGCTTCATTTCGGGTATCAAATCTTTCTGCTTAAATCCTATCAAACCGGCGACCTTACCCAAGTTTACCCCATCGCCAGAGGGTCAGCGCCACTGGTCGTTGCGCTGGTATCCGTCTTGTTTTTGGGCGTGCATCTGGAAGGATTAGAAATTCTTGCCGTCGTCATTATTGGCGTGGGCATTATCAGTTTGGCCTTGGTCCGCCATGCTGATGGGCAACGCAACAAACATGCCGCCATGCTGGCGTTGGTGACGGGATTATTCATTGCGGGCTATTCGTTGGTTGATGGCTTGGGCGCGCGGCTCGCAGGAACAGCCCTTGGTTATTATAGCTGGCTCTCCGTGGCAAACGGCCTTGCGATGATCGCCTATCTAGGCTGGAAATCACCCGATACTTTGCGCGTTATGCCAACCAAAGGCATCCGCATCATGGTCTTAGGCGGCGGTGGGTCTTTCATTGCTTATTCCATCGTCACATGGGCCTTCACCCAAGCACCCATCGCCTTAGTAACGGCGCTGCGCGAAACCAGTATTGTTTTTGCACTTCTAATCGGCGTGTTCTTCCTGAAAGAGCGTTTGAACCTCATCAAAGTATTTTCCACCTTTGCAACAATGCTCGGCGCTATATTACTTCGCTTTGCGCGTTCTTGAGCTTTTGCACTCAATAAATAAAACCCCTTGACCTAGAGCTACTCTAGGAGGGTACGATGCTTTCAATTCCGATATTTGAAAGTGTGCACGACCATGAAAATATCTGATGTAGCGTCACAATGCGGGCTAAGCATTCACACCATTCGTTATTATGAAGAGATCGGCATTTGCCCAGCAATCTGCCGTGGTTTTGATGGCAATCGATGTTTTTCAGCCGAGAACCTCGAATGGCTCACACTACTCGCGGCCCTTCGCGACACCGGCATGCCAATTGAAAAAATGAAGCGTTTTGCAGCGCTTTATAAACAGGGCGACGATGCCGTTTTGGAGCGCAAGCAATTGCTGCAAGAACATCAAGCAGCACTGGATATTCAGGAAAAACAACTCGATCAGTGCAAAGCACTCGTTTTGAAAAAACTATCAATTTATGACGACATGTTAGGGAGAAAACCATGAAAATTATAGTCGTTGGTGCAGCAGGAGACATTGGCCGCGTGGTTTGCGATGAACTGGGCGCACGGCATGATCTTATCAAAGTCGGGCGGACCAGTGGTGACATCCAAGTTGATATGTCTGACGAGAATGCCCTCATTGCGATGTATAAAAAGGTTGGTCCCATCGACGCTGTGGTTTCTGCCGCAGGCGATGCACACTTTGCTTTGCTAGAAGATCACACAGCAGAAACAATTATGGTTGGCATCAAGCAAAAGGTAATGGGACAAATCAACCTCGTTCTCATTGGCCGCGACTACGTCAATGAGGGTGGGTCATTCACCTTATCAAGCGGGGTCTTAAATCGTGACCCTGTACCTATGGGGGCGGGCTCGGCAACAGCAAATGGTGCCGTTGATGGTTTTGTCATGGGTGCCGCAATAGGCATGCCCAAACGCCAACGCATCAACGTTGTTAGCCCCGGCATACTTGAGATTTCAGCTCCCCAATACGGCCACATGTTCGCGGGCCACGATCCTGTATCATCAGTGCGCGTTGGCCGCGCTTATGCCAAATGTGTTGAGGGAAAAATTACAGGGCAAGTCATTGTCATAGACTAAAAAAGGCCGCTCAATGAGCGGCCTTTTAAATTGGTATCAAACAAAAGCTTAGATATGGATCGGCTTTGCAAATGTTGCCAAAGCTGCTTCGCGCACAGCTTCCGACATGGTCGGGTGGGCGTGACAGGTGCGGCCCAAATCTTCAGAGCTTCCACCAAATTCCATCAGCACGGCTGCTTCGTGGATCATGTCGCCAGCGCCAAAGCCAACAATATGAACACCAAGCACGCGGTCTGTAGTTTTATCAGCCAGCACTTTCACAAAGCCCTCTGTCGCGTGCATAGCACGAGCACGACCGTTGGCTGTGAAGGGGAAGTTACCTTTGTTATACGCAATGCCTTCTGCTTTTAACTCGTCCTCAGTTTTACCAACGGAGGCGACTTCTGGCATGGTGTAGACAACACTTGGGATCACATCATAATTCACGTGACCATGTTGACCTGAAAGGATTTCAGCAACTGCCATGCCTTCATCTTCCGCTTTATGCGCAAGCATTGGGCCGACAACAACATCGCCAATTGCATAAATGCCATCAACATTGGTTTTATAACCATGGTCAATAACAACACGGCCACGCTCTGTTGCAACGCCTGCTGCTTCAAGGCCAAGGCCATCCGTGTAAGGCACGCGGCCTGTTGAGATCAGCACAATGTCTGCATCAACACTCACCGCATCGCCACCAGCTACCGGTTCATAGGTAACCGTTGCACCCGTATCGTTCTTTTGAACGTCGGTTACTTTGGCTGAAAGCTGGAACGAGATGCCCTGTTTCTTCAACATAGACAGGAATTTCTTCGATACTTCGCTATCCATTGGGCCGAGGATTTTATCCATATATTCGACCACGCTCACGTCAGCACCAAGACGAGCCCAAACAGAACCAAGTTCAAGGCCAATCACACCACCGCCAACAACAACGACTTTTGCAGGCACTTTTTCAAGCACCAAAGCACCCGTTGATGAAACGATCGTCTTCTCATCCACATCGATATCAAGGCCTGGAATACCAGCCACATCAGAACCCGTTGCAATAACGATGTTCTTTGTTTCGACAATTTGCGTCACGCCGCTATCTGAGGAGACTTTCACCTTACCAGCAGCCTCAATAGAACCCCAACCGATATAAGTATCGATATTGTTCTTCTTGAAGAGGTAAGCAACGCCCGAAACATTGGCATCAACGACGCTGTCTTTATGGGCCATCATTTGCTTGAGATCGAGTTCAGGCTTGCCAACTTTAATGCCGAGGCTTTCAAAGTTGTGGCCTGCCTCTGAAAACATTTCAGAAGCGTGTAACAGCGCTTTTGATGGAATACAGCCAACATTGAGGCACGTTCCACCAAAGGTTTCACGCTTTTCTACGACAGCAACTTTGAGGCCAAGTTGCGCTGCTTTAATCGCGCAAACATAACCACCTGGACCTGTACCAATTACAACAAGATCATACATGATTTTATCCCTTAAAGGTCAAGAACAAGCCGTTGTGGATCTTCAAGGCTTTCTTTAACGCGCACGAGGAAAGTCACAGCCTCTTTACCGTCAACGATACGGTGATCGTATGAAAGGGCTAGATACATCATGGGACGAATAACAATCTCACCACCAACAACCACTGGACGCTCTTGGATTTTGTGCATACCCAAAATACCAGATTGCGGTGTGTTCAAGATTGGTGACGACATAAGCGAACCATAAACACCACCATTTGAAATGGTGAAGGTGCCGCCTTGCATGTCATCCATGCCAAGCTTGCCATCACGACCAGCAGCGCCGAGACGACCGATTTCTTTTTCAATCTCAGCAATCGACATTTCATCAGCATCACGCACAACAGGCACAACAAGGCCCTTCGGTGTACCAACAGCAACACCAATGTGAGCGAAGTTTTTGTAGACGATGTCTTTGCCGTCAATCTCAGCATTTACCGCTGGAATTTCTTTCAGCGCATGACAAACAGCTTTCGCAAAGAAACCCATGAAGCCGAGCTTTACGCCGTGCTTTTTCTCAAACAGGTCTTTGTACTGTTTGCGAAGGTCCATCACAGGCTTCATGTCCACTTCGTTGTAAGTGGTAAGCATGGCAGCTGTGTTTTGAGCATCTTTCAAGCGACGAGCGATGGTTTGGCGAAGGCGTGTCATCTTCACGCGTTCTTCACGTACTTCATCATTGGCAGCAACAGGACCACGCGGTGCAGCTGGTGCAGGCGCTGATGAGGCGTTGCCCGATGCCATAGCATCCATGACGTCGCCTTTAAGAACTTGACCGCGCTTCCCAGAGCCAGCAACAGATCCGGCATCAACGTTGTTTTCAGCCATCATCTTTGCAGCAGAAGGAGCAGGTGGCATGTCTGTGCCTGCCGCGACTGGGGCAGCGACTGGAGCAGCAGCAGGAGCTGATGCACTTGCAGCTGGTGCATCACCTGCCGCACCCTCTTCCATCCGAAGCACAACATCGCCTGGTGCAATGGTCGCACCTTCTTCATGCAGAATTTCGGCAATCTTGCCAGAGACAGGCGCCACAACTTCAAGGGCGGCCTTATCTGTTTCCAATTCGAACAACGCATCATCTGCGTTCACGACGTCACCCACTTTTACGTACAAAGTACCGATATCAGCCTCTGTTACGGATTCGCCAGCGCTAGGCGCAACCACTTCAATCATAGATCCCCCTTTGGAGCTTTCATTTGTTTCGAGTGTGGCTACCACTGTTTGAGCAGCCATTTCAGGAGATGCGCCGCTTGCGTCACCTTCTGCAATTGTTCCAAGAAGGGCACCAACGGCAACCGTTTCGCCCTCCATAATGATCGTTTCCGCAAGCACACCTGTTGCGGGCGCTGGCACATCAAGGGTTACCTTGTCTGTTTCCAGCTCCACAATTGGTTCATCCTTTCGGACCGCATCACCAACTTTTCTGTGCCATTGTCCGATCGTTGCTTCACTAACGGACTCACCGAGCGTCGGTACTCGGATTTCATTCGACATTGTTCAGTTCACTTCCCTTATCGTTCCAAACAGCAAGGCCTTGTGATTTAAGCAAAAGCTTCATCAACAAAAGCTTCAAGCTGTGCAAGGTGTGCTGACATGAGACCTGTCGCCGTCGCAGCCGAAGCTGGACGCCCTGCATAAACTGGCCGTGCATGAGTTGAGCCCACATGATTGAGCGCCCATTCAAGATACGGCTCGACAAATGTCCAGCTACCCATGTTTTTCGGCTCTTCTTGACACCAAACAATTTCAGCATTCTTAAAGCGTGTAAGCTCTGTAATCGCTGCCTTTGCAGGGAACGGATAAAGCTGCTCAAGACGCATGATGTAGATGTCATCAAGACCGCGTTTTTTACGGGCTTCATAAAGATCAAAATAGACCTTGCCAGAACAAAGAACCACTTTACGAATGTCTTTATCAGCAACCAAGGTTTCTTCCGTATGGTCAAGCTGAGCGTCATCCCAAAGCACACGGTGGAAAGAAGAGTCCTCAGAGAATTCTTCAATCGTCGATGTACACATTTTGTGACGAAGCAACGATTTCGGCGTCATCAAGATCAATGGTTTTCTGAAATCACGACGAAGCTGACGGCGTAGAATGTGGAAGTAGTTTGCAGGCGTCGTACAGTTTGCAACCTGCATATTATCTTCCGCACACATCTGCAAAAAGCGCTCAAGACGCGCAGAAGAGTGCTCTGGGCCCTGACCTTCATAGCCATGCGGTAGAAGACAAACCAAACCAGACATACGCAACCATTTGCGCTCAGCGGACGAAATAAACTGATCAAACAGGACCTGCGCGCCATTGGCAAAATCGCCAAATTGCGCTTCCCA
>JBDVXS010000129.1:0-4583 GCA_039964305.1 Hyphomicrobiales bacterium | reverse complement strand
GGGTGTCTCGCTTCGTATCTCTTTATCGACACGTACTATTCGTGTCTTGTTGATATTCATATAGGCAATTTGCAGTTTATTGTGCAGCGCAAAAAAAGAATGCCAGCCATGCGCACAGAGCATAGCTCGTTGTTTGCTGTAATAAACCTAATGGGAAAATCTTAAAAAAGTCTAAAAAATCACTCAGCTGCTGTTGCGTTGTGAGACGCATGGGGGGTGCCAAGCCGTCTTTCCAAGACTTCCTTTAAAAATTGACCTGTATAAGAGCGTGGTTCTTCTACGATGCTTTCAGGTGGGCCAATGGCAACAACCTCTCCACCACCGTCACCACCTTCTGGGCCTAAGTCTATTACCCAGTCTGCGGTTTTTATTACTTCAAGGTTGTGTTCAATAACGATGACGCTGTTGCCTGTTTCTACCAATTCATGGAGAACTTCCAATAGCTTAGCGACATCGTGGAAGTGCAAACCTGTGGTTGGTTCATCCAAAAGATAAAGTGTGCGGCCTGTTGCGCGTTTTGATAGTTCTTTGGCAAGCTTCACCCGCTGCGCTTCACCGCCTGATAGGGTGGTTGCTTGCTGTCCAACCTTTACATAGCCAAGGCCGACCCGTTGCAATGTGGTGAGTTTATCGCGCACCACGGGGAAGGCAGTGAAGAACTCAACCGCCTCATCAACGGTCATATCGAGCACTTCAGCAATGGATTTTCCTTTAAATTCCACGTCCAAGGTTTCGCGATTATAGCGTTTTCCGTTGCATTCTTCGCATGTGACATAGACATCTGGCAGGAAATGCATCTCGATTTTGATGACACCATCACCCTGACAGGCTTCACAACGACCACCTTTTACGTTGAAAGAGAATCGCCCCGGCGCATATCCACGCGCTTTTGCTTCCGGCAATCCTGCAAACCATTCTCTAATTGGCGTAAATGCGCCCGTATAGGTGGCGGGATTGGATCTTGGGGTGCGGCCAATGGGGGATTGGTCGATGTCGATGACTTTGTCTAGATGCTCCAGCCCTTCGATGCGGTCATGCTCAGCTGGGGTTGCGCGGGCATTATTGAGCTTGCGGGCAACGGCTTTATAGAGCGTATCAAGCAGGAGGGTAGATTTGCCGCCACCTGAAACGCCCGTCACCGTGGTGAAAAGGCCAAGCGGTATATCAACGCTGACGTTTTTTAAATTATTGCCACGCGCGCCCACAACACGGATTTTACGTTGTTTGCTTGGCTTGCGGCGTTTTTCTGGCATGGGGATCATCATCGCCCCAGACAAATATTGGCCCGTGAGTGATTTCGGATTGTCCATGACATCTTGCGGCGTGCCGTGGGCAACGATTTCACCGCCATGAATGCCGGCTGCTGGACCAACATCAACAACATAATCGGCTGTGAGGACGGCATCTTCATCGTGTTCAACGACGATGACTGTATTTCCAAGATCGCGAAGGTGCTTAAGGGTAACGAGCAAGCGGGCGTTGTCGCGTTGATGCAGACCGATGGATGGTTCGTCTAAAACATAAAGAACACCCGTTAGGCCGGAACCAATTTGGGAGGCCAAGCGAATACGCTGGCTTTCGCCGCCTGAAAGCGTGCCTGAATTGCGTGACAAGGTGAGGTAGTCAAGGCCTACATCGTCCAGAAACTTGAGCCTGTCTCTGATTTCCTTCAAAATGCGCGAAGCAATTTCGTTTTGTTTGTCGTTTAATTTGTCTGGCAGCGCCTCGAACCAGTTTTTCGCATTGCGGATCGACATTTTGGCGACGTTGCTGATGTGCATATCTGCGATTTTGACGCACAAAGCTTCGGGTTTTAGTCGATTGCCTTCACAGGCTTTGCAAGGCGTGGCGGACATGAATTTTTCAATTTCTTCACGCGACCAATTCGATTCCGTTTCGCGCCAGCGGCGTTCCAAATTGTTGACGACACCTTCAAACGGTTTTTTGGTTTTATAAGACCGCAATCCGTCATCATAGGTGAAGGTGACCGTATCCTTCGTGCCGAACAAAATCGCTTGTTTCAGCTCTTCCGGTTGCTTTTCCCAAGCCGTCGACATTTTTGCGCCCAAATGGCGGCAGACGGATTCCAGTGTTTGCATGTAATAAGGAGACGTCGACTTTGACCACGGTGCAATCGCGCCTTTGGTCATGCTCAAGCTCTCATCAGGCACAACCAATTGCCCATCCACGCGTCGCTCTGTGCCAAGGCCATCACAGCTCGGGCAGGCGCCAAATGGGTTGTTGAACGAGAATAGTCTCGGTTCAATTTCAGTAATCGTGAAGCCAGATACGGGGCAGGCGAATTTTTCTGAGAAAACGAGGCGTTCGTGGGTCTCGTTCTTGGATTTGTTGACCCCCGCTGTCGCATCTTCCGACAAAGGTTTGTCTGCAAGTTCTGCAACAGCCAGACCATCGGCAAGGCGAAGGGCTGTTTCTAATGAATCTGCCAGTCGCGTGCCCAAATCATCGCGCACCACCACACGGTCCACCACCACGTCGATGTCGTGTTTGAATTTCTTGTCCAAATCAGGCGCATCAGAGATTTCATAAAACTCGCCATCAATTTTGACACGCTGGAAACCCTTGCGCATCAATTCGGCCATCTCTTTCTTATATTCGCCCTTACGACCACGAACGATGGGAGCAAGCAGATAGAGCCGTGAGCCTTCTTCCAACGCCATAACGCGGTCCACCATTTGGCTGACGGTTTGGCTTTCAATGGGCAGGCCTGTTGCTGGCGAATAGGGAATGCCTGTGCGCGCAAAAAGCAGGCGCATATAGTCATAAATCTCAGTGACGGTTGCGACCGTTGAGCGCGGGTTTTTGGATGTTGTTTTCTGCTCGATAGAAATGGCAGGTGAAAGGCCATCAATCTGGTCAACATCTGGCTTTTGCATCATCTCCAAAAACTGGCGGGCATAGGCGGACAAGCTCTCCACATAACGGCGTTGGCCTTCTGCGTAGATGGTATCAAAGGCGAGCGAAGACTTGCCCGAACCAGATAAGCCCGTCATCACGACAAGCTGGTCGCGCGGGATTTCTAGGTCGACATTTTTAAGATTATGCTCCCGTGCGCCTTTAACGGAAATCATTCTTGTTTGTTCGTTTGCAAAAGTTGCCACTGGCACAGTCCTGAGAGTTTGTTCGTCTTAGATGTTTTAGGCAGCATCACCACTTTGTCGAGGGGCAGGTGGTTACATAGTTGTGTTTTGTCCACGCTGATTCACAGTGTTTTAGCAGGTTTTTCAAAAATAAGAACAATAAGGGAACAAAATGCTTGCAAAACGGATTGTGGAAAAGGATAATCGGGGGCGCGGTGCGGGGGCTGGCCTGTTATGGTTGCCGCCAAATGGGAGCGACGTGCCTTGGTGGTACGGTGCAAACGCTTCAACGTATTAAGTGAGGGTCGATATGGCTGGTAGTGTGAATAAAGTAATTCTGGTTGGTAATCTGGGTGCGGACCCTGAAATTCGCCGTACACAAGATGGTCGACCTATTGCAAATCTAAGTATTGCGACCAGTGAGAGCTGGCGTGACAAAAATTCGGGCGAACGTCGTGATAAGACGGAATGGCACCGTGTTGTGATTTTCTCTGAAGGTCTTTGTAAAGTTGCAGAGAACTATCTGCGCAAAGGCTCTAAAGTCTATCTAGAAGGCCAATTGCAAACGCGCAAATGGCAAGATCAGCAAGGCCAAGACCGTTATTCAACTGAAGTTGTGTTGCAGGGCTATGCCTCAAACCTAACCATGCTTGATGGTCGTAATGACAACCAAGGCGGTGGCGGTGATTATGGCGGCGGTGGTGGCCAAGTTGGCTACGGCGGCGGCGGTGCTCAAATGGGTGCAGCGGCAGCTGGTGGCGCTGCTATGGGTGCAGCAGCCCCAATGGGCGGCCCAGCAGACGATATGGATGACGAAATTCCGTTTTAAGGTGAGTTTTAGCTTTTTGGCGGGCTGACCAGTGATGGGTTCAGAATATCAAAAGGGGTTGGCGATGCATTTGAAGCAGTCTATCTTGGCGGTCGCGTTTTTTCTAGCAGCACCTTTGTTCGCCATTCCCTTATTAAGCGGGCTTGCTGAGGCAGGGCCCGCTGATGTGGTGGGTGTTAAAGTCAGTAAAACCGCGCCAAACACTTATCGATTTGATGTAACCGTGAAACATGGCGACGAAGGCTGGGATCACTACGCCGACCGCTGGGATGTGGTCGCGCCAGATGGGACAGTTCTTGGAACCCGCATTCTGCATCACCCGCATGTTGAAGAACAACCGTTTACCCGTTCTGACGTGATTAAGGTGCCTGCTGGTGTGACCTCTGTGGTTGTTCGCGCTGGTGATAAAGTGCACGGGTTGGGTGGCGCACAGATGACTGTGGCACTGCCAGAGTGAAGACAAGAGGCCGATGGCCTGAATTGTTTTGTAATTTCGCCTTAGGTTTTAGCTTTGGCTGCTTGCATCATTGATAGGCGCTGATCTGCAATCTCGGCTCTTTTGATCTCTTTAAGAGTTTGCTGCACAGCCTCCGCCACATAATCCAAATGAGCATTAGAGGCTGCAACAGCTTTTTCAGGGTCACCGTTGAAAA
>JBDVXS010000128.1:0-57094 GCA_039964305.1 Hyphomicrobiales bacterium | reverse complement strand
CCAGTACTCATTAAAGATGGAAAACGAACCTAGAAAGTCGTTTACACAGCGCCAGTGTATTCGCCGCGTGCTGGGTAGTTGTTTGCAATGGCAAAATCGAGAGCGCCAACAAGTTCTGAGAAATGTGGGCGTGAGAATGGCATTGTTTGAACAGATGCGTAGTAGAGCGATTGGTCAGCATTCACGAGGAAAAGGCCTGGCTCTGAGAAGAGGTCAGGTTCAACAATGCCGATAGATGTCTCACCGCGTGATGTTGAAATGTAGAGGCCCCATTCTTTCGCTTTTTCAAGACTAAGATCATAAGCAAAACGGAGGTCTTTGGCTTCAACTTTATCGGCCATTGATTGTGTGCGTTCTTGTCCGTCAGAACTGATGGCGATTGTTTTGACACCGCGCTCAGCAAATGCAGCGGTTTGTTTTTCAAGTTCTTTTAGGTAGTTGGCGCAAATTGGGCAGTGTAGGCCGCGGTAAAAACAAACAACCGTACCAAGTTTTCCGCCATCTGTTGCAAGATCAAATGTTGATCCATCAAGCATTGGAAGTGAAAGGTCTGGGGTTTTCTGACGTGGTGTAAGCATGTGGAGCTCTCCAAAGGGTGAATAAGGTGCAGGGTGTTACCTGTTGCCTATCACATTTAATGGACTTAGAGTAAGGATAAGTCTCTTTATTCTTACTCTAAGTCCGATATGCTCCGTCCTGATAGACTTTCCAGCCTGATTTCTCATTTTGAAGTAACCGCAACCCATGAGCCTGAGGTGGCGCGTTGTAATTTATTCATATTGGAAGATAAGGGCGTTCTTTCAAAGCTTGTCTTGTATTTACGGCCGCATGGAATGCAGGAATTTCCTGAAGAATGTGCTGCGGCGATTACATTGGATGTTGGCGGTGAGGAAAACCCTTTGTTTTACGCGTTGCCAGATCATCTGGATGTGGATTTGGATGAAGAATCTGAGCTTTTTGACATTGCGAATATCATTGTTCGTGAAACGCAAAAGCGTCGTTGCGGTGGGCAATTCGCTTTATCCCGCTTGTCTGAACTGCTTGTTCTTAGTTTGCTTCGGTTTAGAATTGAAAACAATCAAGCCCAAACCGGATTGTTCGCAGGGCTTGCCCATCCAAGACTAAGCGCTGTGATGGTTGCAATTCACGATGAGCCGGGCCGTGATTGGAAAATTGATGATTTCTTAGATCTTGCTGGTATGTCGCGTTCGCAATTTATGTCTGAGTTCCAATTGATTGTTGGCAAGACACCGATTGCCTATTTGAAACAATGGCGCATGGTGCTGGCGCGTATCGCGCTTGTTAAAGGTGATCGTGTGAAAGAGGTCGCCCGTAAATTTGGCTATAGTAGCGGTGACGCATTTTGTCGGGCTTTTGTCGGTGCTTATGGTATTGCGCCAACAAAACTTGTTTATGATCGACTTCAAAGCGTATGAGCCTTTGAATTGTTGGTTTTACAGGCTATGTCAATGAGATGACAGATGACAGCATAAACACACCTAAAATTCAGCACACTGAAAGCCCCAAGCTTCAGGCGACCAATCGTATGGAAGAATTGGCCGTGCTTCCTGTGTTTTGGAAGTTGCAGGGGAGGCGTGTTTTGCTTGCTGGTGGCGGTGAGGGTGGCGCTTGGAAGGCGGAACTTCTGGCGGCAGCTGGCGCTAATGTGGACATTGTCACTGATGAGCTTAGCCATGAGATGGAAAGCCTTTTGGAACGCGGTGCGGCAGCTGGCAGTTTAACTCATCACAATCGCACTTGGACGGTTGAGGATTTTGAGGGCGCAGCGATTGCGCTGGCTGATACCGAAAGCGACACGGAAGCGGAGGCTTTTTATCTGGCAGCGAAGACTGCCAAGGTGCCCGTAAATGTGATTGATAATCCGCCCTTTTGCGAATTTCAGTTCGGTACTATCGTCAATCGTTCCCCTGTTGTGGTCGGCGTTTCAACAGATGGCGCAGCTCCTATTTTAGGCCAAGCTATTCGTCGTAAGATAGAAACATTGCTGCCGACATCTTTGGCGAAAGCGGGAACCATTGCGAAGAATTTCCGTGATCAATTAAAAAGCATGATCCCTGACGCGTCACAACGTCGTAACTTTTGGGAAGGGTTCGTTGAGCGTGTCTTTCGAGCGGAAGAGATCAGCGAAGATGTGTTGATCAATCTTGCAAAAGATACGGCGAAGCAAGTCAGCCATGACGGCGTTGGTTTTGTGTCGCTTGTTGGCTCAGGGCCGGGTGACATGGATCTTCTGACCATCAAAGCCGTGCGGGTTTTGCAAGGCGCAGATGTAATCATGTATGATGACCTTTCCTCACCGCAAATTTTAGAACTTGGCCGTCGTGAGGCTGAACATATTTATGTTGGCAAGCGCGGTGGCCGTAAATCTTGTAGCCAAGGCGAGATCAATAAAATGATGGTTGACCTTGCGCTTGAGGGTAAACGTGTTGTGCGCCTTAAGGGGGGTGACCCGATGGTGTTTGGCCGTGCGGGTGAAGAAATTGCAGACCTGTTGAGCGCCAACATTCCTTTTGAAGTTGTCCCAGGCATTACAGCCGGTTCTGGTGCTGCAGCGGCGATGGGCGTGTCACTCACCCATCGCGATCATGCGCAGTCTGTTCGTTTTGTTACGGGCCATGCAAAGAGCGGTAAGTTGCCGGAAAACTTGCATTGGCAGGGTATGGCTTCTGGCGATACGTCGTTGATTTTTTATATGGCCAGCCGAACAGGGCATGAGGTGGCAAGCAATCTCATCAAGCATGGTATGGATGCTGACACTTCTGTTGTGATCGTTGCCAATGTAAGCCATCCACATCAACGTATGTGGAAAGGGTCGCTCTCAACCATTATTGAAGGGGTTGAAGAGGTTTCCAAGGGCGATCCGATTGTTATTTGCATTGGCACTGTCTTTTCACTTTATGAGGCAGACCGCCCCTTACCGTTTCAACTGGCAGACACTGCGGCTGCACAATAGAGGCTTTCATGACCATTGCTGACCCACGTGCCTTTTTAGCCGATTTATTCCAAGTGGCTGTGGATGCTGCGGACCCAGCAAAGATGCTAAAGGATTTTTTGCCTGCAAAGCCAAAAGGTCGTTTGGTTGTGGTTGGCGCGGGCAAAGCTTCTGCCCATATGGCGGCAGCCTTTGAAGCAGCTTATCAAGGTGATTATGAAGGCCTGATTGTTACGCGCCATGGTTCAGCTGTTCCTTGCAAGACAATTGAGATTGTCGAAAGCGCGCATCCTGTGCCAGACGCGGGTAGTTTTAAAGCCGCAAAGCGGATGATGGATATTGTCTCTGATTTGTCAGAAAATGATACGGTTTTAGCTCTTATTTCAGGCGGTGGTTCGTCCCTTTTAAGCTTACCGCCAGAAGCGGTGCCTGCGGAAGATAAACAGGCATTAAACGCTGAATTACTTCGCTCAGGCGCGACCATTCACGAGATGAATTGTATCCGAAAGCACGTGTCTAGCATCAAGGGGGGAAGGCTTGCAGCAGCAGCTCATCCAGCCAAGGTCGTCACCCTTGTCATCTCGGATATTCCAGGCGATGACCCAGCTCTCGTGGCAAGTGGACCAACTGTGCCAAGCGCAACCACGCGGCAAGATGCGCTGGACATCATACAGCGTTATTCGATGAACCTTCCTAACAGTATCAAAGCTTGGATGGCGTGTGATGATTGTGCAGCACCTGCGCCATCTGATGCGGGCTTCGCCCGTGATGAGGTGCATGTTATTGCAGCGGCACAACTCTCCTTAGATGCTGCCGCCAACCGTTCTGAAGCTCTTGGTCTTAGAGCACATATTCTCAGTGACTCAATTGAGGGTGAGGCCCGCGATGTGGGGCAGGTTCTTGCAAGCCTTGCTGTACAGGTTGCGAGCAAGGAACAGCCGTTTCAGCGGCCTTGTGTTGTTTTGTCTGGTGGCGAAACCACGGTAACTGTAAGGCACAAAGGAAGAGGCGGGCGGAACACAGAACTGCTTTTATCTGCTGCTTTCACCATAATGGGGCAGGGTGCTATTCACGCGCTGGCAGCTGATACGGACGGTATTGATGGTTCCGAAAATAATGCGGGCGCCTTCATTGATGGCGGCACCATTCGAGCGCTGCAAGATAGTGGCGTGTCGCCGCTTGATTTGCTGAATGGCAATGATGCCTACACTGCGTTTGACGCTATTGATGCGCTCTATGTCACGGGGCCTACCAGCACGAATGTGAACGATTTTCGTGCGTTCCTCATTCAATAAAAAAGCGCCGACTTTTTGTAAGGCCGACGCTTGATCTTTTCAAAACATAGCAAACTAGTTTTGGTTGATTGCTCCACGGCCTGGACCGTTTGCAACGAGCAAAAGAAGACCGCCTGCGATTGCGAAGTTTTTCGTAAAGTAGCGGAATTGTTCAATGTTGGCGAATTCATTGTGGAAAATCACGGCTGCTGCAACGGTGAACAGTGCAAGAGCAAGCGCTGCGTAACGTGAGAAAAAGCCGAGCAAAATCATAATGCCGCCAATCAGTTCTAATGCGACCACAGGCCACGCAAGAAATTTTGGTACGCCGAAACTACCCATATAACCTTGTAGGCCTTCGATGCCATCAATTTTATCATAACCAAAATAGATCCAAAAACCGCCCAAGAACACACGAGCGACCAGACCTGCTATCGTCGAAATCGAATTCATAATCCCCAACCCCCTTAGTGGATTTTACTGTTATTGCTTTATTTAAAGCGCAAGACACTTTAACTGTAAAGTAGTAAGGTGCAACTGTTGCGTTTACTTATCAAGATGTTTCAATTCCAAGTCTTAAGGATATCAATGCCCACTCAATATTTACACACAATGGTTCGTGTCACCGATATCGAAGCATCAAAGAAGTTTTACTGTGATTTGCTCGGTCTTGAAGAAGTTCGCCGTAGTGACTACGAGGCGGGTCGGTTTACCTTGATTTTCTTGGCTGCCAAGGAAGATGTTGCGCAGTTTAAAGAACAGGCAGCACCCGCATTGGAGCTAACCTATAATTGGGATGGTGATGAAACCTATGAGGGCGGACGCAATTTTGGGCATTTAGCTTATCGCGTCGACAACATTTACGAAACCTGCCAGCACATTATGGACAATGGTGTAACAATCAACCGTCCGCCACGTGATGGCCGTATGGCGTTTGTTGTCTCGCCAGATGGAATTTCCGTTGAATTGTTACAACGCGGTGATGCCCTTGCTGCTCAAGAACCTTGGGCAAGCATGGAAAACACTGGTAAGTGGTAAGCCCGTTTATTTTTTACAGTTCCGTTTAATCGCGCGTTCGCCAGCAACTGCGGCGATGGTTTCGTTTGATCGCCGCTGAATGATTTACCTAATGCACAACCAAAGCAGAAAATGAAAACGCATGCTCTCTCACCCCTAGAACGTAAATTCGTTGAGGGGATGTAACCAGACGATAGGGGTATTGTGACGCGGGATAGAATTTATCCCGCTATCGTTTTGACGGCGTTCGCGTGTGGGTATCGCTACTCTGCTGGCTCAACCAAAAGGGATGTCGCGTGGTTGATTGGTTCAGCTATGATGTGCTCTTCAAACTGGCTTAGGCGTTTGTGCACAGACATGAGCTCAACGATTGTCGGCCATGAATTTACAAGGAACTGGAACGCGTTTTCCACTTGGTTGAAGGCGTTGCCGATTTGACGGAACACACCAAAGGTGATGGCACCGGTTACAATCGCAGGCCCAAGCGCGAAATAAGGGAAGAAGACCGCCCCTTGCAAATAGGCATAACGGGCTACGTTGAAATACATGAAGTGGAAGAAATAGCGGAAATAGAAGTTGCGTAGATTGTCGTAAAGAGTGCCGACTTCTTGTCTGCTCGCGCGGTCATGGTCGTCTTCGCCGTAGACCAATTCTTTGCGGTAAGCGGCTTCCACTTTTTGGTTTTCAAATTCAAGGCCCGGTAGTTTGAAGCCAACAGCGGCAAGAACAACCGTACCCAAAATGGCAGAGAAAATTGCAAGGAAAACAAGACCACCATCAACTTCGCCAAACAAGGGATATGTTTTAATTTGTTGTGAAAGCATCCAAAGAACGGGGATGAAAGCAATGAGCGTCATGATGGAGCGAACAAAGCTCAGGCCCAAGCTTTCCATAATGCGCGAGAATATCCGCGTGTCTTCTTGTACCCGCTGAGAAGCACCTTCTACGTGGCGAACGTTTTCCCAGTTTTCCATATAGAAATTGTTGAGAGCTGTACGCCAGCGAAACAGGTAATGTGACGTGAAATAGTCAACGATGACGAGAAAGATAATGAACGGTACAAGGACGTATGCAAGCGTCGACATCTCTCCGTAATATTCAGAAAGTTCCACCGTGTTGGGGTTGGTGACTGACTTTTGAATGAGGTTGTAAAAGCTGCCGTACCAATCATTGATGAAGAGGCTAAGCTGCACGTTGAAATAGGTCGAAACGATGAGGGCTGCTGAACCGACGACAGACCACCAATACCAAATGTTGCGATTAAAAAACGCCCAGAACACGCAAAACAGGGCGGCGAACATGATGATGTATTGGTAGGTCCAAACACGATCTGCATGGAAGAACGAAACCTTTTGGCCCTGCTCGGGTGTTTCAGGCGCGCGCTCTAAAAAGAGGTCGCCGAGACTGAGCAGGTTTTGAAGACTATCGCCTATTGTAAACCAGATCACGAAAGCAATTGCAGTCCAGATGACAGCTGACCCAAAAAACAATTTTGGAACAGGGAAGAATGATCTAAGCAACGGGTCGTCCTCTCAAAAGGTGTTGATTATAAATTGGTATGCTTCAACACTCAGCGTTTCAATACACCTTGCTGTGAAACTACTGTAAGCGGCGCGGAGGTAAAGGGGTTTTCGTCTTTTGCGCGACTGGTCGTGGGGTTTTAGGCGAATTTCTTCAGTGGGCCACGGTCGAGGCGGTGAATATCGGTCTTGGCCCCGACAAAACTTGGCTCAAAATACTGTCGAACCAACGGATCATGGCCAGGAATAATGCGATTGGCATCATTGTCGGCCAACTCATAGAGCCGCTTGAAGCCGGCCTGCATCTCTTGCTTATCCACCACCAGCGGGAAGAGCTTGCCGTCCATGAAGTTTTCGTAATAGTGGGCAGCGTCTGATGCTAAAACCAATGGCCCATGCGCGGTCATCACGCGCACTACTTGCAGGCCCAGCGAATGGCCGCCCACACGGTGAACTGTAATGCCCGGCGCAACCTCGCTGTCGCCATCATGGAAGATCACTTTGCCAGAATAAACCCGCTTTACCAGCGTACAAATATGATCGGCAGTGAAGGGCGCTTTTATGGTTGGGTCACACATGCACGGGCCCGTTGCAAAAGCCATCTCTCGTTCTTGAATATGAAAATTAGCGTTTTCAAAAGAGCCAAGGCAGCCTGCATGGTCATAGTGCAAATGGGTGATGATACAGTTTGAAATGCTTTCGGGATTGATGCCAATTTCGCTAAGAGCATCGGCTGGATCAACCAAAATGGGCCGCCCCCGCAGTTTCGCTTCTTTTGCGTCATATCCTGTATCGATCAGAATTGTACGCTCATTGTTCTTAATCACCCAGACGAAATAATCCATGTGGTGCGGGTGGTCATGATGGGGGTCATCTATAAAACTATCGGCACGCGTGCGAGCATTGCGATCGGCATATTTGATCGCATAGACTTGGTAGTGCGAATTAATCACGTGCGCATCATTCTCAATAAGACGCCGTCTTTCTTGATGAACTGATGCATCATGGCAGCGCATATATGGGTGAGGATGAGGGCGGTAATGACAAAGCCAATATAGCCATGAATTTCCAATAAGAAATTGCCCAGCTCACGGTCTTTATCAACCAAGGTTGGCAGGTTGAGCAGGCCAAATATTGGAATGTTTTTCACCCCCCATGCATTGGTTGCATACCATCCAAGCAACGGATGAATGATCAACGATGCATAAAGTAGTGTATGCACTAGATGGGCGACTTTTTGCTGTCTTGCAGGAATCGATGAAGGCAGCGGCGAAGGCGGTATTGAGAAGCGTTTGATGATGAGGCGCATGATCACGAGGATCAGCAAAACAAATCCCATGCCGCGATGATAATCATAAAGCTGTCCACGCAGTGGTGGAAATTTTCCACCCCATAAATCACCAGTTGCCATCCAAATGCCTGCGATAATCATGGTAATCATGATGAAGGCCATCACCCAATGGATAAGCCGTGCGAGAAAAGAATAGCCGCGCGGCCGGTCGCCAAAAGTTGTTTCAGTAGACATAAAATAACGCTCCGTATTTTACGGAGTATCAAAAATACGGTCTTATCCGTCAAGCGTGCTTGGAATTAAACTGCTAATCGAGCCTGTCTTTGGCCTACTTGTATTTCAGCATATGACCAGAGCGTTTGGCTTTGGTTTTGAGATAATGGCTATTGTTCTCATTCATTGGTGCTTGGTGCGGCACACGTTCAACAACCTCAAGACCATTTTCTTCAAGGGCAGAGACCTTGTTTGGATTATTGGTCAAAACAGACACTTGCTGCCAGCCAAGAGCCGAGATCATTTTGGCTGCGACCGTATAATCACGAAGATCATCTTCAAAGCCAAGTGTGCGATTAGCATCAACCGTATCAAGTGACTGGCTTTGCAAGTCATAGGCTCTGATTTTATTGGTTAGACCAATACCGCGACCTTCTTGATCGAGATAAAGAATGGCGCCGCCACCCATCTCATGTAGTTTTTCAATGGCAAGGCGAAGTTGATCGCCACAATCACATTTTTCAGAACCAAAAACATCACCCGTTGCGCAAGCCGAATGGATGCGGATTGGGAGTGGTTTCGTTATGTTAGGCTGGTCGACGATAAGCGCGATTTCATTTTCGCCCGTTGCATATTCAAACACCACCATACGCGTGTTAATGCCACCACGAACGGGAATGGGCGCTTCGCTTTTGCGGCGAAGTGTGTTCGTTTTTGCTGTGTCAAAACGACTAATGGTTTCCTCATCAATCACCTGCACGCCTTGTTCAACAAGGGCAGCAGCATTGGAAACATTAGTGAAGCACAAACATGCCGGTAAAAATTTTGCTTTCATCAAAAGAGATAAAGCTGCAACAGCATTTGTCTCTTCAAAGACGGGGCGATATGTCACTTTTGCTGGGTGAGAGGCCGCCAATGCATAAAGATCGTCGGCGGTGTCATTGTGGCTAATCGAGACAGAGATAGCGCTTGCAAACTCTAGCCCAATCGCATCAGCCCGTTCGCCACTCAAAACCAACATAGGCGAGCGGCCAAGCTGCATGGAACGGAAGGCGTTAAGTCTTTCGTTGTCTAGTCCATCAACAGCAATGAAAAGATGATGACCTGATTCGTTATGAAGCAGAACCTGCCCACCAAGTCGTAAGCTCGCAAAACAAGACTGTACGTCCAACAAAATGCTGGCGTCATCTTGGGGCGAAGACTGGGGGACGGAATAAATTGTAGTGCTACTCATTGAAGTCATGCAAGATTGGACCCTGATCGCATTTAGTTCTAGTTGAGCCGAGTTATTATGTCGATGGTCATTCGAAGGAAAGTTCGCTTTGGTAAACCACTTACGTAAAGCCTCGTGTTTGTTTGGTAAAAAAGTAAGTTGTTCACCTAATTATTAGTTATATAAGACTTTTTTGTGTCATCGTTGTTGTTTTCGGTGTAAAACTTTATGTCTGAATGCAACATGAATAACCTGTTCTGCAGATGTCACTTTCGTGTTATGGGAGCTTACTCTACATGATTTGGGAACTCCATTTTGTCTGACCAAAATGCCGCCATTAAATTTGCGAAAAATGATCCGTTTGACGCTGTGCGAGGGACAGAGCCGTTGGTTATTGCCCAACTTGGACAATCAATTGATGGGCGTATTGCAACGATCAACGGGCATTCCAAATATATCAACCACAAAGACGGTTTGACTCATCTGCATCGTTTGCGTGCCAATGTGGATGCCGTGATTGTTGGTGTTGGCACAGTCAATGACGACGACCCGAGACTTACTGTGCGCCTTTGCGAAGGTGAAAACCCCAAACGTGTGATTATTGACCCGCATGGTCGTGTTTTTAAAGATGCGCAAATATTCAATGGTGAAGGGCCGGAAGTGATTATTATCACGCGCAACGATATGGATCATCCATTACGTGGGCGGGCAACAATAGTGCCGCTTGACCATGATAATGGGCGGATTTCTCCAAAGGATATTATCAAAGCTTTGGCAGCCGACGGCATGAGCCGATTGCTCGTTGAAGGTGGTGCGCGGACTGTAAGCGGGTTTTTAAACAATGACGCGCTTGATCGTTTGCACATGATTGTTGCTCCACTCATTTTAGGAAGTGGCCAACCTGGGCTTTCGCTTTCTTCTGTAAAAACAGTGCAAGAAGGCTTGCAACCAACAATCGAGCTTTATTCACTGGGCCATGACATATTGTATGACTGCAATTTGAAAGCCTAATTTCGGCTGGTTATTTTGTTGGTAAGGCCAGAAAATCAATATGGCCGACAAAGACGCTTGGATGGTAGTTTTCTGCGTCAATCAATAGCCTTTGGCGCATGTCATACCAATCGGCAAAATCATCTTTTAAATCGGGCCTGATTTCATTCGCCGCTTGTTGCCAACCTTCTAGCAGCATGCGCTGGAAGGGGATGTTGGCTGGACCTGCTTGCCAATCTGATAGGGAATGAAACACCTCGTAGCCTGCTTCAGAAAACATCTCTATTGCGGTGTCCGCCGCATCTGGGCCAAGGGCTGGGCCGAAGCCTTTATCGGTTCTTTGGTGCGCATTAAACGCGTTGAGGATTATGTCGTCATGGCCGATAGGTGGCAAAGCGCCCGCACGACCATCATAGGTGAGGGCGGCGTAAAATGGTTTGTTATGGTCTTTAAGCGCATCCACAAAGCCAGATAACCATTGTGTTGAGACTAAATCCAAAAATGCAGATGTCGTGACAAGGTCACACTCATGGGCGAACACGGCATCCAATGATGTTGATAGGTCTGCCAGTGAGGTATTTATCTTTGTGTTTTGTGATTCTGCCGTTGCAACTTTCAACAGCTCAGCATCATTATCCACCAAGTGCCACGCAATTGGATGGGAAGTCTCTTTTTCAATCGCTCGGATTGTGGAACCGGTGCCAGAGCCAATATCGGTGATGCGTGCAGGTGTCTCGCCTTCGATCAGATTAATAACCGCAGACAACACGCCTGCATCGCGCGCGGCGTGGTCTATCGGTTCACGAAGGGCGAGCCATTCAGCGGAAAAACTCATAAGAGACGCTCCAATATTTCGAGAAATTTTTTGGCAGACCCCGACCATGTTGGAAAATCAGGTTCAACGGCCAGCGCGCCCAAGTGTTTTTGCTGACGCAGTGATGTGTCATTCAACATTGAGCCAAGCGCATTTGAAAATGCGTCAACATCATCAGCGCAAACAAGAAGCCCCGCTTCCAAAGGCACCGTATCAGGAATAGCACCAGCTGTGGTGCCAACGACTGGAATGCCGCGAACAATCGCTTCCGCATAAGCCATGCCGTAGCCTTCATAGCGGGAGGCTAAGGCGAAGATGTCTGCTTTTGCATATTCGTTTGATAAGGCTTCTTCGCTGAGGCTATCCAAAAAGGTGACGCGGTGCGCAACACCGAGTTCACTGCAAAGGCTGTTCAGTTTTGTGACACAGTCTGGATCGAAATTTTGCGGCCCGATGATGGTTAGTTGCCATGGATAATCTTCAAGAAAAGCCAAGGCTTTAATAAGAATATCATGGCCTTTTCTCTGCGTTATTGAGCCAACACTCAATATAGAAAGGGGGGGTGTATCTCTAAACGCGATATGATTTGCACGGGTAACACCGGGTTCAACGGTGTGGATGGCGGTTTTATCAAGGCTGAAAAGCTCTGCCACCGTTTTGCTCGTTGCAGGACTTGTGGTGATAACGGCCTGCGTGAAGTTTAGCCCTTTGCGTTCTGTTGCTTCAAGAAAGCGAGCATCCTGTTTTGATATGCCGTTTTCCAGCGAAAGTGGGTGATGCAGCAAGCTAACGCAGGGCGCTGACTTGCTTACCTGTTCCATCAGTTCTGGAAAGCCACCCCCAGCAAGACCATCAACGATAGTGATGTCGGCGTCATCGCACTCATCTATTATAGAAAAGGCAAGGGCTTTATCGGCATCGCTGGGCATTGGATAGCTGCCTGGCAAACTGACAAGATCGAAGGCAACATTCAGCGCGCGCCATTCTTCTAATATGGTTCTATCATAACGAAACCCGCCGCTTGGGGTATTGATGTCACCTGGAATAATGAAGCGAATGCGCATGATGGGCAAACCGATCTATGTGAGCGGCGCCTCATACCAAGCAAGCGCTACATGGCTTTCAGAAATGGTGACGCGAATAGCATCAAGCTCACCTGCTGCGCGGCCAAGCCCACCAGCGTTTGCTGTTTTCGCGAGATGATCCCAGATGTATTTGGTCAAAAACTCAGTCGTTGTGTTTTCACCCTCAAACTCAGGCATCTCATCAAGGTTCTTATAATTGATTGGTTCAAGAACCGCCTTCAGCGCGTCATGGGCTGCGCCAATGTCGATTACCACATTGTTTTCATCCAATGTGTTGGACAGAAAACAAGCATCTATCACGAAGGTTGCGCCGTGCATGGCTTGTGCAGGCCCGAAAAATTCGCCCTTGAAAGAATGGGCGATCATGATGTGATCGCGAACTTCTACTGCGTGCATCGGTTAGTCTCCGTATTTGATAAGCTGACATAGGGTTTCGCTATCGGATGAGAAGATATCCGGCAACGCGTCTGGCAGCGCATTAAACGTAATCGCCTCTTCTAGCAAGTGGTCCAAAGCGGGGTCGACCAATAATTGCATCGCTTCTGCCATGCGCTCAGCGTATCCATGCGTTGCCCGCTTAGGGGGGGCGATATGGCCGACTTGGCTTGAAACAATCTTGAGGCGCTTTGAATGGAAGGGACCACCGAGTGATAATTGAACAGGCTTGTCACCATACCAGCTCATCTCAATCACTTGGCCCTCAAACGCGAGCAAGTTGATGGCTGTTTGCAGGCCTGCACCATTGGCGCTTGTGTGAAACACAACGTCTTGTCCGTCTTTTGCATTCTTTGGCAAAGCGAAATTCAAACCCAATTTTTCAGCAATTTTTTGCTTATTCGGGTTGATGTCAATTAATGTTACAGGAGTGCTTGAATCTTGAGCTGCAACATAGGCCGTCAGCAAGCCCACGACACCGCCGCCAACAACGCTTACTTTATGGTGCGCTTCTAAGTTGGCATCCCACACGGCATTAAGCGCTGTTTCCATATTTGCAGACAATACAGCGCGGTTTGCGGGTACGTTTTCGGGGATTGGTCTTGCCATATCTTCCGCAATAATGATGTTTTCTTGGTGCGGGTGCAGAACAAACACGGTTTCACCTGCAAACAATTTCGTGATACCGCTGCCAATTGCGATCACTTTTCCGACAACGGCGTATCCGTAAGCAATGGGAAATGAAAAATCGCCGTTTTGGTGTGGGCAGCGCATGGCTTGCCATTCTGATTTTGGTATTTTCCCATTGAAAACAATGCTTTCAGTGCCGCGACTAATGCCTGAATAAAGGGAATCAACCAAAATTTCATTGGCCGCCAAAGCAGGTAGTTTGACAGTTTTTAGCGTGCCTAACCCTGCTTTTTCGTAAAATAAAGCGCGGGTTTGGCCCAATTCCTGTTTTTCTTTATTTAGCTGTTCAGCCACAATTCAGTTTCAATCCAATATTAGCAGTGGAGACATCAACGTTGATGCGCTATGTGCTCCTTTAAAAGAGTGACGTCGCAACTTTGTCAACATTTGATGCCACCGTTACAAAGCTCGGTAGTTTTTTAGAGATAAGCTATTTGCCGATCTTCAATGCATTCTTGTTTGAGGTAGTTCAATGTCAACCTTCGCTAAACGATCAGTTTTTGCAACATTAGTTTTGCTGACCATCGGATCACTCACATCATTGATGATTTGGGCCTTGGCCGAAGGCGGGTTGCAATGGTCTGAGTGGACCTTGCTTGCATGCTTCATTATTACCCTGCCTTGGACGGCAATTGGTTTTTGGAACGCCGTTATCGGTTTCATTCTTATGAGAACATCCAAAGATCCGGCTGCTGCGGTTTTTCCTGCTCTTAAAAATTATAAGGGTGATGAGAAGATTACCACGTCCACTGCGATTGCCATGTGTATTCGTAACGAAGATGTTGAGCAGGTAAACCGTAACCTCAATGCCATGATCGCGAGATTGGTGGCTTCAGGCGAAGGTGAAAATTTCCACGTTTATGTTTTGAGTGACAGCTCATTTGATGACGTGATCGCAGAAGAAAAAGATGTGTTCGCCAAGCTCGCTCGTGATTGGGCTGGAAGCTTGAACGTGACCTATCGTCTGCGTACAGACAATTGGGGCTTTAAAGCTGGCAATATTTCTGAATTTTGCGAGCAATGGGGCGAACAGCACGACTTTATGCTGACCCTTGATGCGGACAGTGTCATGTCTGCTTCTTCCGTTTTGCGCATGGTTCGTGTGATGCAGAACGACGACAAGCTTGGTATTTTGCAGAGCTTGGTTGTTGGCCTTCCATCAGACAGCGCGTTTACCCGTGTTTTCCAATTTGGTATGCGCATGGGCATGAAATCATTCACGCTAGGTAGCGCGTGGTGGCAGGCTGATTGTGGTCCTTACTGGGGGCACAATGCGCTTATTCGTATGAAGCCTTTCATGGAAGAATGTCACCTTCCTATCCTCCCTGGCAAAGGCCCGCTTTCAGGTTATGTGTTAAGCCATGACCAAGTTGAAGCAACCTTTATGCGCCGTGCTGGTTATGAAGTGCGTGTTCTTGCAGAAGAGGGTGGTTCTTACGAAGAGAACCCGCCACATATTCTCGAATTCATTCGTCGCGATCTACGTTGGTGTCACGGCAATATGCAGTATTTTAAATTGCTCGGCGAAAAAGGCCTGCTGCCAACCAGCCGTGTTCAACTGTTTCTTGCAATCTTGATGTTCATCGGCGCGCCTGCATGGTTGATCTTTATCGCGGTTGGAACAAGCACGCTTGTGTTTAAGGATATGCCATTCGAGGGCTTCTCGATGGTTCCTGGTGTTGTTCTTTTCAGCATTATCATGACCATGATTTTCACACCTAAGATCGTGTCTGCCATTGATGTGCTGTTAAATCCGAAGCTCAGAAAATCATATGGTGGCGGATTAGCTGTTTTGGCTGGCTCACTCGTTGAGATCGTCTTCTCAATGCTTTTGGCTCCTATCATGGCTGTTGCTGAGACCCTGTTCCTTGCGGGTCTTCCATTCGGCAAAGCACGCGGTTGGGCATCACAAAATCGGTCAGCACAATCATTGAAACTGTCGGTTCTAACATCGCACCTTTGGCCACAAGTTATCTTTGGTACGGTCGGTCTCGTAACTATCTTCGCGTTACAAACGGTCTCTCTAACTGGTATGATTGTTACACTTCCAGTCTTTGTTGGCCCTGCTTTGGCACTGGTGTTTGGTTATACAAGCGCTCATGTAGCTTTTGGTAAGTTTTTCTCTCGCCTTGGCCTATGGCAAACGCCGGAAGAAGAAACACCACCTGTGATTGTTCGCGCTTTGAATTTGCCAGCCCTTGCCATCCGCTCAGAGGTTGCCAATGCAGAAGAGCGTGCACCGCTATCAACGGATCAATTGCTAGCTCTCGATAAAGATTTCGACGATCGCCTCGCCGCTTAAACAAAGACGTAGGCGAGGTGGGGCAAATGGGCGCGACGTTATGTGACAAAGCAATGGTATCTTTGAGTGCTGTCTTTGTCTTGTTGGCAGGCTTCTTTCTACCCTTCACTTTGTCTACTCATGCCCATGCCTGTGGTTTGAAATCAGACTGCAAAGTGGCAAGCGGCTCTTACCGTATCTTTGTTCCCAAGACATTAGAAAACACCAGCAACCGTCCTGCCATCATTTACATTCACGGTCTGGGCGGTTCGGCTGAACGGTCCATGCAACATGGAAGTTTTATCCGTGCGGCGAAACGATTAGGTTTTGTATTGGTTGGTGTTGAAGGGCTTGCGGGTCAATGGACATTTAAAAACGGTGTTGATCGTGGTCATCGCCGCAATGAATTTAAGTATTTTTCTCAGGTAACGGCTGATCTTCGTCGTCGTTTTAAAGTTGATCCGCGCAAAATGGTTGTCGCAGGGTTTTCAATTGGTGCGTCAATGACGTGGTATCTTGCTTGTAGCAGTCGCCAAAATTTTGCTGGGTTTATCCCTGTAGCAGGCACGTTTTGGCGGCCACAGCCTAAGCGCTGTTCGAATAAGATTGGCGAGGTCTACCATTACCACGGAACAGCCGATCCAACGTTCCCGCTTGCTGGTCGCCGTGTTCACAATAAGCGGCAAGGCGATAGCCGCGATACCTTCAACAATATTTATCGGCAAGACCCGTGTTCTGCGAAGCTTGTGGAAGAGTTAAACTATCGCGGACAACGGTGTAAACTTAACAGAAATTGCGATGGTGAAGCTTTGCAATTCTGCATAAATCGTAGCAATCACGAGGTGCGTGGTTTTTACCTTGTTGATGGATATACGCGCATCGCGAAAGCGCGGGGTTGGTGATAGGCGCTTGTTCAGCTAGAACGGTGCCAAAACACACTATGGATTTATGATGGTAGAAAATACTCACAAAGACGGCCCACTTTCAGGCCTTCGCGTTTTAGATCTGTCGCGGATCTTGGCAGGGCCAACCTGCACCCAGCTTTTTGGCGATATGGGCGCGGATGTCATTAAAATTGAGCGCCCTGTTGCAGGTGATGATACCCGTCGTTGGGGGCCGCCGTTTGTGCAAGTGAATGGTGAAAATAGCCAAGAGAGTTCCTACTATCTTTGCGCCAATCGCAACAAACGCTCGCTTGCGGTTAATATGGCGAGCGAAGAGGGGCAAGAAATCATCCGCAAAATCGCTGCTGAAAGTGATGTGGTTGTTGAGAACTTTAAAGTGGGTGATTTGAAGCGACGCGGGTTGGATTACGAAAGCCTCAAAGCGATCAATCCAAAACTAATTTATTGCTCCATCTCAGGCTTTGGCCAAACAGGCCCTTATGCACCGCGTGCTGGCTATGATTTTCTGATCCAAGGCATGGGCGGTATTATGAGCCTTACTGGACAGCGCGATGAAGATGGCGGTGTTCCAACCAAGGCGGGTGTTGGTATTGCTGATGTTGTGTGCGGACTTTACGCGTCGAATGCAGTTTTGGCCGCACTGCATGTGCGCAATCAAACGGGCGAAGGGCAATATATCGAATTGTCATTGCTTGATACGCAGGTGTCTTGGTTGATTAATCAGGGTACGGCCTATTTGACAGACCGCAAAGTGCCTGGTCGTCTTGGCAATGGCCACCCAAGCATCGTGCCTTATGAAACCTTCCCAGCCTCTGACAAACAGTTCATTCTAGCCATCGGCAATGACACACAGTTTGCAAAGTTTTTAGAACTTGCAGGCCGCAGCGAATTACTGGAAGACGAGCGTTTTCCAACCAATGTGGCACGTGTGGGCAACCGTCAGTATGTGGTGGGTGTTCTCTCTGAAATTACCAGAACCAAAACCGCAGATGAATGGCTCAATTTGCTTGCCAGCAATGCTGTTCCTTGTGGTCCAGTGAACAATTTGGAAGAGGTCTTCAACGACCCGCAAATTAAACATCGCGAAATGGAAATTGCGATGGACCACGAAACAGCAGACGGTGGCAAAGTTCATTTGATTGGCAATCCAATCAAGATGAGCGAAACGCCCATTACCTACCGCAAAGCCCCCCCACGTGTTGGCCAACACAGCGCCGATGTTTTGGGTGAGTTGGGTTATAGCGAAGACGATATCAAAAGATTGACTGACAACGACACCATCTCCGATGGCAGATTGAACACTTAAGGAAACAACGAGAATGCGTGCAGCAGATATAATTGGTAAGAAACTGGCAGAAGCTGGCTGTTTGAATGCGTTTGGTATTCCAGGCGGCGAAGTGCTGACGTTGATGGATGGTATGCGAACAGCTGACATCGACTTCACGCTTGTGAAACACGAGAATGCTGGTGGCTTTATGGCTGAAGGCAGCTGGCACGCAAATGGTGCGCCGGCCATTCTCATCGCGACCCTTGGGCCGGGCGTTGCTAATGCTGTCAACGTCATTGCCAATGCCATGCAAGACCGTGTGCCGATGTTGTTCATTACGGGTTGTGTCGATGGTGCGGAGGCTGAAACTTATACGCACCAAGTTTTCGACCACCAGCAAATGTTGCGCCCTATCGTTAAAGCAAGCTTCCGTGCCCACGAAGGGGCGGTTGGTGTGATGATGGATAAAGCAATCGCGCTTGCAACAGAGGGCCAACCTGGTCCCGTGCATATCGATTTACCCATTCAAGTGGCACAAAGTGAGAGCGAAGAATACGCGCCACTCGCCGTTTTGCCACCGCGTGGACATGCAGCGCCGAGCCTTATTGAAGAGGTGAAAGAACGCATTTCCAAAGCGAAGAGACCGTTGGTCATTGCAGGCGTTGATGCGCTGAATGAGAACGCAGATATTGCAAGTTTTTGTAAGCGTCTCAACATTCCAATGATTGCAAGCTACAAGGCGAAAGGCATGCTTGATGAGCGTGATCCGTTGAGCCTTGGTGGTGCGGGCCTTTCACCAAAGTCAGACAAAGTCTTCATGCCGCTGATTGCAGACAGTGACCTTGTGCTTTTGCTTGGTTATGACCCGATTGAAATGCGGGTTGGTTGGCGCAATGCGTGGAAGGGCGAGGATGCTGTTGAAGTAACATCAACCCTGCGCACCCACGGCATGCACTCTGCAAGCACCACTTTGATGGGTGATGTGGCTGTAACTGTTGCTGCACTTAGTGAGGCGAATGCGGGCACCTATTGGGAAAATGGTGCTGCGGATAAAGCCCGTGCCGACCTGCAAGAGATGTTTACTTTTGAAGCGTCTGAAAAATTTGGCCCTGAGCACGTATTTGCAACCCTTCGTGACGCGGCCCCTGATGAAACGGTGATTACCGCAGACAGCGGCGCGCACCGCATTTTGGTCAGCCAAATGTGGGACTGCCGTTCACCGCGCACCATGCTGCAATCTTCTGCTCTTTGTACAATGGGTTGTGCCGTGCCGTTGGCTGCTGGCTACAAACAAGTCAAGCCTGAAACACCCGTGATTGCCTTTGTGGGGGATGCTGGTTTTGAAATGATGATGGGCGACCTCTCAACCCTGCGCGACATGGGAACCAACATCATTATTTGCGTGCTTGTGGATGAAAGCCTAGGTCTCATCGAAATCAAGCAGCGGGCCATGCAATTGCCAAATCGCGGCGTTGATTTTTCTGGAACTGATTTCCCGAAAGTTGCGGAAGGTTTTGGCGGGCATGGTGTTTGGATTGATGATGTCGAGACATTGAAGGCTGAGTTTGACGCAGCGCTAAAACGCGATACATTTACAGTGTTGTGTCCACGCATTGGCCGCAAAGCCTATGACGGGAAGTTCTAGGCTCCATACAAAGAGGTAGACGGATGGAAATTTTTAAAGCGAATGGCCGACCAACTTCATTAGCAAACGAAGCCTACTTCACGGGTCATGTTACTCAAGACCCAATTGTTACAGCGCCAGAACCTGCCCGTGTTCGTGCCCTGCGGGTGACTTTCTCACCGGGAGGCAGAACCAATTGGCACGCCCATCCGCTTGGGCAAACGTTATACGTTGTGTCAGGTGTTGGCCTGATCCAAAAGCTTGGTGAACCGATCCAAGAAATTAGGGCAGGTGACACTGTTTGGATTGCACCTGATGAGAAACATTGGCACGGCGCAACAGCCGATAACGCCATGTGCCACATTGCAATTCAAGAGGCACTAGACGGCTCAAATATTGATTGGATGGAGCCTGTAAGCGATGAAGATTACAGCGCGTAACGTCATTTCATTGGCGAGTGATCACGTTTTTTCATTTTGCCAATGAATTTAACCGCGATAAATTTTTCTAAAAGTTGATCAAAGCATCAATGTTTCTGCCATTTAATAGGATTTTAGAAAAATATGCTCACACATATGTGAATTGCGACTGTTTTTTGTGTTCAGCCAAACAGTATTCGTTCAGCTAATATTCAGGTGAAAATGAGGATAACTGGGCTCAAGATACAAATAGTTTCGATTGCCCAATCGTTGCTGAGATTTTTTCCTTGCTGAAGCAGTGTTTGCTGCATGAAACAAGGGAACGGGAATGACAGTCAGGTAAGGAATTTAAATGCAGGACATTTTTGGATGTGAATTTGATATCGGCGGTGACAAGCCAAACCAAGCAGTTGATGCTTGGAACAAGCTTTGCCATGCGTTCCTATCTCATTCTGCCGAAACCCCAACGCATCTCGGCAATCTGCTTGCCGCTGATCCTGACAATGTTCTTGGCCTGTGTGCCAAAGGTTTCTTTATGCTGCTTGCTGGCCGCAAAGAATGTTTGTCTGCTGTTGATACGGCAGTTGCTAACGTCTCAGCCATTGAAAAACGACGTGGGTTTTTGCCGCCTCGTGAAGCGGCCTATGTTGAATCATTAAAGCTTGCTCATAAAGGGCAGTGGTATTTGGCAGCAAAGGTGCTTGAAGGGGTCTTTGATTCTGAAGCGCACGACGCGATGGCCTTTAAAATGGTGCATGCTTTGCGTTTCATGCTGGGGGATCGATTTGGTCTTCGCGCATCAAGCTTGAAAGCGGTTGACCGTTTCGATCCGGATCATTTTGGCGCTGGTTATGTTTACGGTTGCCACGCCTTCGCACTTGAAGAAACGGGTGATTATAAGGCAGCAGAAAAATTTGGCCGCCAAGCGGTTGAGCTTTGCCCAGATGATGCGTGGGGGCTGCATGCAGTCGCTCACGTCTACGACATGACAGCTCGTGCTGAGACAGGCATTAAATGGCTTGAAACACGCGAAAAGCAATGGGCGCATTGCAACAACTTTTCGTTCCACTTCTTCTGGCACTTGGCCCTTCATTATCTTGAAGTTGGCAACTACACCAAAGTTCTGGAACTCTATGACAATGACATTCGTAAAGAGCATACGGATGATTATCGCGATATCTCAAATGCAACGTCACTGCTTGCTCGCCTTGAAGGGCTTGGTGTTTACGTTGGTGATCGTTGGGATGAGCTAAATGCGCTTTGCGAGCGTCGCACAGATGATAACTGCGTCATCTTCGCAGACCTCCACTACATGCAAGCACTCGGTCGTGCCAACAATGTTGATGCGATGGACAAGTTGATTGCCACCATGAGCAACAACGCGCAATACGGCAAACGTGACATGGATGATGTCAATCAAGTTGCTGGCGTTGCTGCGGCTCAGGGTTTGAAAGCCTATTATGCTGGTGATTACCAAAACGCCTTTAAGATGCTAACGGATGCGCGTCCACAAATTCAACAAATCGGTGGAAGCCATGCGCAGCGTGATACGTTTGAGCGCACGACAATTGATGCCGGCTTGAAGGCTGGTAAATATCAAGAAGCAAAAGCGTTGATTGAAGACAGAACGTGGCGCCGCAGTCAGGAAGATTCCTTCGCTCGCAATCGTATGGTTGCAGCTGTCAATGAGAAGTTTGATATGGATACCCCAATGTCAGACGCCAAAGTGATTGCGATATCTGCTTAGGTCATGACCGTAGTTGCATCGCAGAGTTTTTGGGGCTAGTTAAAACACGAACCCAAGTGTGGTGCCGTTTGGTGCACACGCTTTTGATGTTTGTGTTTGATGTTGGTCTGAATGATCAGAGTTATTTTATAAAATGAATGAACAAGCCACTCCCAACAAACTGGCCAGTGTGACAACTATTGGCGCCAGTAATGAAGCTAAATCCAACGATCCGACGGCAGGTATGGACCTTTCCAAGGTAAAACGCCCGCGCGATCCGCGCCTCGATTTTTTCCGTGGCATTGCCATGTTCATCATTTTGATTGCCCATACATCATGGAACTCATGGACATTGTGGATTCCGGCTCGCTTCGGCTTTTCTGATGCGACCGAAATTTTTGTGTTTTGCTCAGGCATGGCCTCAGCGCTCGCCTTCGCCTCTGTCTTTGATCGTCACAGCTGGTTCATGGGCGCTGCCCGTGTTGTTCACCGTGTGTGGCAGGTCTATTGGGCGCACATTGGCATGTTTATTGTGATTTGTTTGTGGGTGTCATGGATTGATGTTATCGGCGACCACGGCGACTTTATGAAGACCCGCCTCAATCTTATGAACTTCTTTGAGCTTGATACACCGCAGCAATTGCTCGGTCTAATGTCGCTGACTTATGTGCCGAATTACTTCGATATTCTGCCTATGTATATTGTCGTGTTGGTGATGATCCCTATCGTCATGGCGTTGTCGCGTATCTCTCCTTATGCAGCGATTGCGTTTTGTGTCGCCTTATGGCTCGCCACAAATATCGAGGCTTGGTACAATTGGTATTACGGAATGCAAAGCAGCATTTTCCGTTTCCCTGCTGAGCCGTGGAACCATGAAGGTTGGTCGCAATGGTATCATGGTGGTGATATTCCTGCTGAAGCGCAAAACGGTTTCAAATCGCGCCAGTGGTTCTTCAACCCATTTGGTTGGCAGCTGATTTTCTTCGCGGGCTTTGCCTTTATGCGTGGCTGGTTGCCACGTCCTCCTGTCAACAAAACGCTGATTATCTTGGCAATCGCTTTCATCGTCATCACCATGCCACTTGCCTATTTCCGCTTCTACAATGGCTTGACGTTTGATGCTGATTTGAACGCATGGCTCAAAGCTACACCGCTTAAAGAATGGCGCGCCGATATTCGTTGGTTGATTTGGAAAACAGATTTCGGTCTCTTCCGCTTCATTCACTTCTTGAGTGTTGGCTACCTTGCTTGGCTTGCTGTGGGCGAGGGCGGTAAGCGCCTCATCTCCTCTGGGCTATGGGGTAAGTTTGTTAAAATCGTTATGACGGTTGGTCAGCAGTCTCTCGCAATCTTCCTGTTCTCGATGGTGTTTGCACAAATCATTGGCTACACATTCTATCCGCCAGTCGATCACCCGTTCCACATTACGGCACCTAGAACGGAATGGCGTTGGCTTCATTCAGCGGTTGTAAATATTGGTGGTATGATCACGCTGATCGGTGTTGCTTATTTCGTTGCGTTCTTCAAGAAACAACCTTGGCGCGCGCCTGCAAAACCAAAAGTTGTCTAAGCATCTGTAAAAATCGTCACGCCAAAGTGTCTTTTTGCTTGACCTCTAGGGGCATACCGCTAGCTTTCTGACTAGAATTTAATCGGGAAGTGACTAATGAGTGATGCGATCAAAGAGGCTGTTAAAAAGCAATTGTCTCGGGTTAAAGGCCCAGACCTTACAGGCGATTTGATCTCGCTAGGCCTTGTATCAGACATTTATGTCAATGCGGGTAAGGTCATGTTCTCTGTGTCTGTACCAGCAGACCGTGCGCAGGAGCTTGAGCCTTTGCGTAAAGCGGCTGAAACCGCTGTCATGGATATTGATGGCGTTGAAAAAGTAACCGCTGTTCTAACGGCTGAAAAAACAGCAGGCTCTGCTAGCCCTGCACCAAAGCCTGCCGCACCAAAACCAAAAATGACACCGCCGCCAGCAGCGCAAGAAGAAACCAAGGCGGGCGTGCCTGGTGTAAAGCACATTGTTGCTGTTGCCTCAGGTAAAGGCGGGGTTGGTAAATCAACAACATCCATCAATCTAGCGCTTGGACTTGCAGCCAATGGTCAAAAGGTCGGCGTATTGGATGCAGATATCTACGGTCCCTCTATGCCGCGTTTGCTGGGTTTGACAGGTAGCCCACAAGCTGAAGGTCGCCTGCTTCACCCTATGGAGAACTTTGGCATTAAGGTCATGTCGATGGGCTTTTTGGTGGAAGAAGACACGCCAATGATTTGGCGTGGTCCGATGGTTATTTCTGCCCTTACCCAAATGCTGAGAGAAGTCGCGTGGGGTGAGCTTGATGTTTTAATCGTTGATATGCCGCCTGGAACGGGTGATGCGCAGCTAACCATGGCACAACAAGTGCCTCTGTCTGGCGCTGTTATTGTTTCCACCCCGCAAGACTTGGCGCTGATTGATGCTCGTAAAGGCCTCAACATGTTCCGCAAAGTGGATGTTCCGCTTTTGGGTATTGTTGAAAATATGAGCTACTTCATCTGCCCATCGTGTGGCGACCGTTCTGATATATTCGGGCATGGCGGCGCACGTGAAGAAGCGGACCGCATTGGTGTGCCATTCTTAGGCGAAGTGCCGTTGGCTATGCGCGTGCGTGAAACGTCTGATGCAGGTACGCCGATTGTGGTCTCAGAACCAAGCTCTGAGCACGCGGGAATTTACCGCGAAATCGCTGGTAAAGTATGGGCATCGCTGGAAGAAAGTGACGGGCCAAACGCAAAAGAAGCGCCTGCACTGGTGTTTGAATAAAGAAGGTCGCAATTCGGCAAGTTTTCGACGTAATTATCGCGCTCAAGCGTAGGAATTAAGTTAGCGGTTTTTTGTACTGTTTATCGGAGTCTAGCTTATGACATTCCAGTTTGCCTTTGGGCCACGCATTAAGAAATCAGCTTTTTTTGACGCAACTGTTCGCGCAGGCGTCAGCCATTTTTCGACCTATAATCATGTGTGTTTCCCCGTATCTTATGGTGATCCCGCGGCAGAATATCGTCGGCTGACGGAAGGCGTTTCCATGTGGGATGTGTCGGTGGAACGGCAGGTTCGCCTTATGGGCAAAGACGCGTTGGAACTGGCTAGCATTTTAACACCGCGCAATCTTGAGAAAGTCAAAATTGGGCAGGGGCGCTATATTCCCATTTGTGACCATCGTGGCATCTTGATGAATGATCCTGTGATGTTGCCAATTTCTGCTAATGAATATTGGATTTCAATTGCAGACCAAGACCTTTTGTGGTGGGCGCGTGCCATCGCAGCTGAGCGCGGCATGAATGTTTCAATTGACGAGCCAGACATCAGCCCACTGGCTGTCCAAGGCCCGAAGGCTTCTGAGGTGGTTCGCCACGTATGTGGTGATTGGGTTGATGATTTGAAGTTCTTCGGCTTCAACCAAACCATGATCCAAGGGATCCCCGTTGTGGTTGCTAAATCGGGCTGGAGCAAACAAGGTGGTTTTGAAATTTACCTAATGGACCCTCATCGCGGAACAGAGCTTTGGGACATCATCGAAGAGGCAGGCCGTCCTTATGATATCGGCCCGGGCGCACCAAACTATATTGAGCGCATTGAAAGTGGGCTTTTGTCCATGGGCGCAGACACAGATGATGACACCAACCCTTATGAGGTTGGTCTTGGTAAACTGTGTGATCTGGAACAAGATGTGGATTTCATCGGCAAACAAGCTCTAAAGCGTATTAAAGAACGCGGTGCCAAGCGTCGGATGATCGGTTACGTCATTGACGGTGAGAATTTTACTGGTTCAAATCAGCATCGCTGGAAGGTCTACCAAGACGGCAAAAAAGTTGGCCGTTGTTCTGCCGCTGCTTATTCGCCGCGTCTTAAAGCCAATATTGGTCTTGGCCTTATCAAGGTCGGGCTTGCTGATGAAGGCAATAAAGTCACGATCCAAACTGAATATGGCGAGAGAGAAGCCACCACCACAGACCTTCCATTTAAAATTTAGCTATTTAAAATCTGGCCATTTAAAAACTAAGATGGAATTAGTCGCAAAGAGTGTTTAGAAAAATGCTCAAGGGAGAAACACCATGAGCGATTTTTATAATTTTGATACACTGAGCTTGCACGCAGGTCATACACCAGACAGTGACCATGGTTCACGTGCTGTGCCGATCCATCAAACCACGTCTTATGTATTTAGAGACAGCCGCCATGCTGCAGCACTCTATAATATGGAAGAGGGTGGGCATCTTTATTCGCGCATTTCTAACCCAACAGTTGCAGTGCTTGAGCAGCGACTGGCAGCGCTTGATGGTGGTGCCGCGTGTACGGCGACAGCGTCTGGCATGGCAGCACTTCATGCGGCGATCATGTGTTTGGTATCAAGTGGCGATCATATCGTCTCGACAGCTCAGCTTTATGGCGCGAACATCAACTTGATGAAAAACACGCTGCCACGTTTTGGTGTAGAGACGACATTTGTTTCTGCTGATGACCTTGATGGTATCAAAGCAGCAATTCGCCCGAATACGAAATTGATCTTCGGTGAAATCGTCGGCAATCCGGGCCTTAACATTATGGACCTGCCAGCCGTTGGTGAAATCGCGAAAGAGGCGGGTGTGCCTGTTATCGTTGATAACACCTTCACAACGCCTTATCTTTTCAAGCCGCTAGAGCATGGTGCCAATGTTGTGGTGCACTCAGTTACGAAATGGCTTGGCGGTCATGGTCTTGCTGTCGGCGGTGCTGTGGTTGATGGCGGCAATTTCGATTGGGGCATTAAGAATGCCGACGGGTCCTGCAAATTCCCAACCCTTGCTGAACCGCATTATGCGATGGACGGCATGGTGTTTTGGGAAGAGTGCGGACCTGTTGCGCTGACCATGCGTATTCGTATGGAAGCCATGTATAATTTCGGCCCAAGCATGGCACCGCAAACAGCGTTTTATCTGTTGCAGGGTATCGAGACTTTGCCGCTTCGCATGGCGCGCCATATGGAAAACACCAATGCGCTGCTTGAGTACCTTACCAACCACGATCAGGTGACATGGGTGCGGCATCCGCATTTGAAAGATCACCCAGACCATGAGCTTGCAAACCGCATGTTGCCAAAAGGCGCGAGTGCGGTGATTGCCTTTGGCGTGGCGGGTGGTCGCGATGGCGGTGCTGCCTTCATCGAAAACGTAGAGCTTGCCTCCCACCTTGCAAATGTGGGTGACGCGAAAACACTGGTCATCCATCCAGCCTCCACAACCCACAGTCATATCTCAGAAGAAGACATGATTATCGGTGGTTTGTCAGAAGACATGATCCGTTTGTCTGTTGGTCTTGAAGACATCAACGATCTCAAAGTAGATTTTGACAAAGGATTGCGGGCAGCGAAAAAGGTTGCGAGCGCACAGGCACAAGAGGCGGCGGAATAATGCGGATAGACATCAACGGTTCAGAAGTCTTCGCCTCAACAGGTGGCAAAGATCATCAAGCAGACCAACCACTGGTCATCTTCCTACACGGTTCAGGCCAAAGCCGCCTTTCATGGACCCAACAAGTGCGCACCTATTCTTATTGGGGCTACAATGTGCTGGCACCAGATTTTCCAGGTCACGGCTTATCAGCTGGCGCACCACTCACCAGCATTGAAGACATGGCGGACTGGGTGGTTGCTCTCATGGACGCAATCAAAGCACCTCAGGCCATTATTGTTGGTCATAGCCAAGGCTGCCTCGTGGCTTTGGAGCTAGGTGCTCGCTATGCCGACTGCGTTTCAAAAATTGCCTTTATTGCAGGCTCTTTTGCCGTTCCAGTGAATGAGCATCTGGTCAATATGGCTGAAACCAAAGAGCCAAAGGCTATCAGTGCCATGATGTCTTGGGGTTCTGGCGCATTTGGTCACAGCTTTGACAATACCGTGCCTGGTGCCTCTCTTATCGGTGCGGGCAAACAGTTGATGGCCTCGAATGCTAAAGGCGCATTGGCCGCAGACTTGAATGCTTGCAATGCTTATCAATCTGGCCTTGAAGCGGCAGGTAAAATCACATGCCCGACCATCTGTATTTTGGCTGAAAAAGATAAAATGACACCACTTAAGGGCGGTAAAAAACTAGCCGCTGCCTTAAGTGATAATCAGCTTGTGGTCATCAAAGGCGCTGGTCACATGCTGCCGCCGGAAAATCCGCGTGAGGTCAATGAAGCTTTAGGCGCGTTTTTGTAAGACCGCCTCCTGCTGTTCCTGTATAAAGAGTACCTTTGAGCATGACTGATCCAGACCGTTTTACTTTGAACAAAGCCAAGGGTGAGCAAACACTCACCATCCGCGCCCTCGACACAAAACGTCCACTCCTTGATATGGGAGCCACGGCTGCCTTAATGGTGTTTGCAGCTGTCGTCGTGCTGTTCTCAGATTTTGGCCGCTCTTTCCACGACGACATTCCAGCGCTCGCTGTTTTCGCCTTTATTTTATTTGGCATGAGCTTGAACATTCACGGCGCATGGCAGCGCTATGAATGGGTGCAATACGGCTTTGAAACGCTTGAACGTAAAGACGGCTGGGTGCGCTTTCAAAAGCTGCAAAAGGACGTCGTGCTAAACAGCGAAGAATTTGAAGTGGCTGAGATTGATGTGATCGGGTGGCAGTACAAGAAAAGCTCAAAACTGTTTTCGAGTAATTCCACTGGACGCACAAAACGCGCACCCATTACGATGCAGTATCAAGACAGGGCATTCCAGATCGTTGACGACCTTCAACAAAACGACGCGACCAATGTGATTGAATTTATTAGAGAGGGACGGTGGCAAGCATGATTAAGCCAGGCGATAAAATCAAAAAAGTATGTGTCATTGGCGCGGGCACTATGGGGTCTGGCATTGCAGGGCAGGTGGCCAATGCAGGTTATCCAGTTGTGCTGCTCGATATTGCTTCAGATGGGGATAGCCGTAACGCGGTGACCGAACGTGCGCTTGATCGTTTGAAGAAATCTGATCCGCCAGCGCTTGTTCATAAGGGCGCGCTCGATAATATCCAGATTGGCAATATCGACGATGATTTGGCGATGGTTGGTGACTGTGATTTGATTGTTGAAGCGATCGTTGAACGTCTCGATATTAAGCGCCAGCTTTATAAAAATCTTGAACCGTTGATCAAAGATGAGGCCATCGTCGCATCTAATACCTCGACCATTCCGATCTCGCTGTTGGTTGAAGAAATGGACGCTAAATTCGCTGAGCGTTTTTGTATCACTCACTTCTTTAATCCAGTCCGTTACATGCGCTTGCTGGAACTGGTGCGCGGTGAGAAAACGGCTGATTGGGTGATGGATGCAGCCGCTGATTTTTGCGACCGTATTCTCGGAAAAGGCGTTGTGCAATGTGCTGACACGCCGGGCTTCCTCGGAAACCGCGTCGGCGTTTTCGCGCTGCAAGTGGGCATTGATGAAGCCATGAAATTGGGCCTCACTGTTGAGCAAGCAGACGCGCTTATGGGCCGCCCGATGGGTATTCCTAAAACCGGTTGCTTCGGCCTTTATGATTTGATCGGTCTTGACCTGATGGCCGACGTGGTGCGCTCGCTGCGCTCCATCTTGCCGCAGGGTGATGCCTTCCATCCAGTGGGTGAAGAAAACGCCATCATCAACAATCTTTGCGCTGAAGGCTATACGGGCCAAAAGGGGCTTGGTGGCTTTTATAAAGAAGATGAAGACGGCACCAAATACGCCTATGATCTTGAATCTAAATCTTATCGCCCTCGTGCTGATAGCCTGCCTGAACGTGCCGTATTAGGTGAGCAAAAAGGTTTAAGTTATCTAGCAGAAGGTACTGATATTGAAGCGCAATTTTGTTGGAACTTCTTGAATCGGGTTCTGAGGTATTCAGCGCACTTGATTCCAGATGTTACCCAAACACCGCAAGACATCGATGATGCAATGAAGCTTGGTTATAACTGGGTTAAAGGCCCGTTTGAGATGCTGGATGAATTGGGTGTTGAAGCCTTCACCAAGCGTTGTGAAGCGGAAGGTTTGGATATTCCAGACTACCTGAGAGACTGTGCGGGCGAGCCAATTTATAAGGCGGAAGGTGGTGCGCTTTTGGTGCGTCATGCAGACCGCCAGTATCACCCCGTGAACTTGCCAGATGGTGTGGTGCGTTTCCACATGACCCGCCAGACACTTACGCCCGTAAGCGAGAATGCATCTGCAAGTTTGTTCAAGTTGGACGGTGATATTCACCTTGTGGAGTTCCACACTAAAGCCAATGCGCTTGATGCTGGTTGTATGAAGATTGTGGAAGAAGCAGCCAACGCGAGCGGTCGCGGGATTATCGTTCACAATGACGGTCAGCACTTTTCAGCGGGCGTTAATCTTGTCCGTTTTCAAGAGATGATGGCCGCGCAAGATTGGGACGGTATTGATGTCTTCCTTAACGATTTTCAACAAGCTTGCCGCACGTTAAAATATTGCAACAAGCCCGTCGTCGGCGCTCCCTCAGGCCTCACCCTTGGTGGCGGCTATGAGGTGATTGCTCATTGCGACAAAGTGCTTGCCCACACCAACACCGTTATGGGTTTGGTCGAGTGTACGGTTGGTGTTGTGCCAGGCGGTGGCGGTGTCAAAGAAACGCTTCATCGTTGGTATGAAAAAACAGGTGATTGGGAAAAGGCGGCTTGGAACACGTTCAACCAAGTTGGCTATAGCCTCACAGGGGCCTCGCCACACCAGTCTGCCAAATATTGTTACTTCTTGCCTGAGCGCGATGAGGAAGTAATGAACCGCGACCGCTTGGTCGATGGTGCTGTGCGCATCGTCGGTGAGTTGGCAGCAGACTACACGCCGCCGCAAGAACCAAGCTTTCATTTGGTTGGTGGCAAGGTCTATGACGAGATGGTGAAATTCTTGGAAAAAGGTCGCGATGATGGCATCTTCATGCCCCATGATGTGACAGTTGCAAGCGCCATTGCCCGCATTGTGACAGGTGGCCCAGACACGGAGCCTCGTGCTGCAAGTGAGCAAGACCTCTATGACTTAGAGCGCTCCAGTTTCTTGATTTTGGCAAAGACGCCTCAAACCAAAGCCCGCATTGATGCTATGCTAAATGGTGAGGGAACATTGCGAAATTGAGAAAATTTTCGGCATAGAGAGATTTGATTAACCAAAAACATTTATCTCAGAGCTTTTAAGGTTGGCTTGGGAGTGGACGCGTGTTTTTTATAAATAGAATTCCGTTATCGGGAAAAATAATTTTACCAGTTGTGGTCTTAATGTTGGTTATTTCTGGATTGGTGGTGATTAGCCTTCAAGCCACTTATCAATCGATGTTTGATGAACGTATTCGTGCAACGCAAAATATTTCGCAAACGGCTGCTGGTATTGTGAACCAGTATGTTGCTAGAGAAAAATCTGGCGAAATGACCCGTGAAGAAGCTGAAAATGCAGCTTTTTATGCATTGAAGGGTATGCGCTTTGACAATGGCAATTATATTTACGCGTTTGATTATGACGGGGTTAATAAATTCCACGTCAAAGAAACATTGATTGGAAAGAACCTCCTTGAGCTAAAAGACAAAAATGATGTCTTTGTCATCAAGGGCTTGATTGCGGCTGCAAAGAGTGGGGGAGACATTGTTAGTTATCAATGGGCTAAACCTGGTGCGCCGAAAGTTAATGGCGAAGATCCTGAGTTTGATAAATATGGTTGGGCTGAACCGATTTCTGAATGGTCTTGGTTCATAGGGACTGGTGTTTACGTCGACGATATTGATAAGCAATTTTGGGCGCAGGCAAAGTTTCATATTGCCTTTAGTTTAGTCGGTACATTGATTGCTTTGTTCCTCGCATTTACCTCTTTTCGTAATATCGCACGGCCAATCAAACGTTTGACTAATACAATGCAGCGACTGGCCGATAATGCGACCGACGTGACTATTGTTGATGCAGATCGTCCTGATGAAATTGGTAAGATGGCGCAAGCTGTCAAAATATTCATCGAGAATGAACAGGAACGCAAAAGCCTGATCACCGCCCGCCATGAAGAAGAAGAACAAATGGTGCAACGTAATGTTGCCTTGCGCGAAGAATGTGCAGCTTTTGATCATGAAATCATGGAAATCATGGGTGTTGTAAAAGGCGGTGTTTCCAGCCTAACGGCATCAACGGACGCGTTGAACAATATGGCTGATAGCACGCTCAACGAAAGCCGAACGGTAATGAGCGATGCGACAACGGCTTCTGAAAGTGTGAACACGGTTGCCTCTGCAACAGAAGAACTGAGCGCGTCAGTTGCTGAGATTGGTAATCAGGTTCAAACCTCATCTGAGATCGCTTCAAAGGCTGCGAGCGAAGGTGGTGAGACCAGCAAGAAAGTTGAGCAGTTAACAACAGCAGCGTCAAAAATTGGCGAAGTGGTTGGTCTTATCAATGATATTGCTGAACAGACAAATCTCTTGGCATTGAATGCGACTATTGAAGCAGCGCGGGCTGGTGAAGCTGGTCGAGGCTTCTCTGTTGTTGCGGCGGAAGTAAAGGGGCTTTCAACCCAAACAACGAAAGCGACAGAAGAAATCAGCAATCAGATTTCTTCAATCCAAGCTGAGACAATGGAAGCGTCTAAAGCAATTAACTCGGTGACAAAAACAGTTGTAGAAATGCACGAAATCACCAGTTCAATTGCGACGGCTGTTGAACAGCAACGTTATGTTGTTCAGGAAATCGCAGAAAATGCTGTGAATGCTTCTGACGGTACAAGGAATGTATCCGAAAGCATGAATACAATGTCGACATCAGCCGATGGCACGCGAGAAAATGCCGCCCAAGTGCAGAAGATTGCTTCTGAAATTAATGGCGCTACTCAAGACAGTCTGAGCAAGATTACCAGCTTCCTTGATAAGGTTAAAAGCTACGGCTAGCGGCCAACGCCGTTACACTTGAAGTTATGATGAAGGGCGTGCTGGTAGTTCGCCCTTTTTCTTTTGATGTTTGCCCTCGTTGTCAGCTTTAAATCTCTTGACCCAATCGGTTAATTCTTTAGGTATTAGGTGAGGAATTTGACGATTGGGAGAGTGCAAAAATGAGCCGTGCTGATTTTGAAATTTTTGACAAAAATGCTGCAAACTATGAACCGTTGACGCCGCTGTCTTTTTTGATCCGCACCAAGGACATTTACCCCAATCGCCAATCGGTTGTGTATGGCAATCGCCGCTACACATGGGCTGAGACTTATGAGCGCTGTGTGCGGTTTTCGTCCGCTCTGCGAAAGCTCGGTGTTGAGAAGGGGGATGTGGTTTCCCTGCTAGCGCTGAATACACCAGAAATCTTTGAAGCCCATTATGCGGTCAATATGGCGGGTGGCGTTTTAAACACTGTCAACGTGCGCCTTGATGCCGATACGGTCGGCTATATTTTTGAGTTTGGTGAGGCCAAAGTTGTTATCGCCGATACGCAATTTTCAGACACGGTAAAAGAGGCAATCAAGCTTTCTGGGCGCGACGATATCATCGTGGTTGATATTGTTGATGAGCAGGCGATGCCTTTGCCGCAAGGTGGTGAACGTCTTGGTGAGATGACCTATGAAGAGTTTCTCCAAACGGGTGATCCTGCAGCCGATATCATCATGCCTGCGGACGAGTGGGAAGCCATGGCGCTTAACTTCACCTCTGGTTCTACTGGTCGCCCTAAAGGCGTGGTCTATCATCACCGTGGTGCGCATTTAATGGCGACAGGCACGATCATGAGTTGGCCCGTGCCTTTGCATCCAACCTATATGTATATCGTGCCCATGTTCCACTGCAATGGCTGGGGCCATGCATGGGCGATGACGGCGATGGCGGCAACCATTGTGTGCTGCCGTAATGTTGTTGCCAAAGATATGTTCGACCTTATCGCAGACCACAAAGTCACCCATTTTGGCGGTGCGCCGATTGTCTTGTCGCTGTTGGTCAATGCCAAAGACGAGGAGCGCCGCGACTTTGAGCATGCGGTCAATGTCTATACAGCGGGCGCCCCTCCGCCACCTGCTATTTTGGAAGCGTCCAACAAGCTCGGCCTTAATGTAACCCACGTCTACGGCCTGACAGAAACCTATGGCCACGTGACGGAATGTTGCTGGCAAGAAGCATGGGGCGATCAGCCAAGTGATGAACAGGCAGCATTGCAATCAAGACAGGGTGTTGCTTTTAACAACATGGCACCGGTTGATATTTGGGACGTTGAAACAGGTAAACCTGTGCCCCGTGATGGTGAGACGATTGGCGAAATTGTGCTGCGTGGTAATTGCGTGATGAAAGGGTATTTCAAAAACCCTGAAGCAACTGATGCAGCATTTAAAGGCGGAGTTTTCCACTCTGGCGATTTGGCAGTGATCCATCCTAACAATTACATCCAAATCAAAGACCGTTTGAAAGACATCATCATTTCTGGTGGTGAGAATATTTCATCTGTTGAAGTTGAAAGCATTTTGACCAAGCACCCCGCCGTCTTGTTGGCAGCCGTGGTTGCTAAACCTGATGAAAAATGGGGTGAAACGCCAGCGGCTTTCTTGGAGCTTAAGCCAGGTGAAAGTGTCACAGAAGATGAAATCATCGCATTCACGCGCGAGCATTTGGCGGGCTTTAAATGTCCAAAATCAGTTTATTTCGAAGAACTGCCAAAGACGGCAACGGGTAAAATCCAAAAGTTTGAATTGCGCAAAAAACTGACATCATAAAGGTTCAACCAATGGCGACACAGGCAGAAAAAGCAGAAACCTTCAAAGCTCTTCATCAAGGGGGGAGTGCTTTCATTCTGCCCAACCCTTGGGATATTGGTTCTGCGCAAATGTTTGCAGGCCAAGGGGCCAAGGCCTTGGCGACAACCAGTGCGGGGCACGCGGGTACCATTGGTACTTTTGACGGGAAGAATGCGGTTAGCCGTGACCTTGCCGTTGCTCACGCTGCTGAGATTGCGAAAGCAACCGATTTGCCTGTGAGCGGTGATTTTGAATTTGGCTATGGCGAAAGCCCGCAAGACGTGGCGCTTACGGTAAAGGCTGCAATTGATGCGGGCCTTGCTGGTTGCTCGATTGAAGACCTCAACATGATGAATGACGACCCCGTGCTCGATTTCGACCTTTCTGTCGCCCGTATCAAAGCAGGTGTTGAAGCGGCGCGTGCGGCAGGTTTCCCGTTCCAATTTTGCGCCCGTGCTGATGGTGTGATGATCAATGCTTATGATGTTGACGAAGCCATTCGTCGCCTCAAAGCTTTTGAAGAGGTTGGTGCTGATTGTATCTACGCGCCGCAATTGCCTGATTTGGCCGCTCTGGAGAAAGTGCGGGCGGCAACCAGCACCCCAATCAACGCCCTTGCTGCTGGCGCTTTCGCCAATCATTCCGTTTCGGAGCTGGAAGCGGCAGGTGCGGTGCGAATAAGTCTTGGTTCCATGCTTTATAACGTGGCGATGGATGGCGCTTATTTAGCGACGCAAGCCATGTTGGAAGAGGGCGATTTATCATCGCTCACTAAGGTCAGAACAATTGGCAAAGTGTTTAAAGCGCGAAAAGCAGGAAAAGTATAAATCATGCATGTTTTGATTACGGGTGCTGCTGGCATGTTGGGCCGCAAATTGACGGACCTGCTGGTCGCAGAAGGCGGTGTTTCGTCTTTCACTTTGGCGGACATTTTTACCCCTGTAAGTCCTGCGGGCTTTGATGGTGATGTTCAGTTAGAAACTGCCGATATATCTAACGCCCATGCTGCGGCTCAATTGATAGAGGCGAAGCCAGACGTCATCTTTCATTTGGCAGCCATCGTTTCTGGAGAAGCAGAAGAGAATTTCGAAAAAGGTAACGCCATTAATCTGGATGGTACGCGCAATTTGCTGGAAGCAATCCGCAAACAATCAGCTGATGGCAGCTATTGCCCGCGCTTCGTGTTTTCTTCGTCCCTTGCCGTATTTGGCACGCCTTTGCCTGACCTCATTCCAGATGACCAACGCCTCACACCGCTTTCAAGCTATGGCACGCAAAAAGCGATGGGTGAGCTGATGGTCGCAGACTATTCCCGCAAGGGGTTCATTGATGGCATCTCGTTGCGTCTACCCACCATTACAGTCAGACCCGGCAAGCCGAACAAAGCGGCATCTGGCTTTTACTCAGGCATTATTCGCGAGCCGCTGAACGGTGATAAAGCCGTGTTGCCCGTGCCGCACACTGTGCGCCATTGGTTTCAAAGCCCGCGCCGTGCTGTGTTCAATCTATCCCATGCCGCTCGCGTTAAAACCGATGAGCTACCAAAGTCCCGCGCATTGAGCCTACCCGGTGTCAGCGCCACCGTGGCTGATATGATAGCAGCCCTCGACCGTGTTGCAGGCGTTGAAGCAACGAGCCTTATCGAAGAAAAACCTGATGATGCGATTAAAAACATCGTTATGGGATGGCCAAAAGCCTTTGCAGCAACTTGTGCAACGTCAATGGGTTTTCAAGGTGATGCAAGCTTTGATGAAATCATCCAGATTTATCTTCAAGACGACGCGCCTTCTCGCTGATTATAAAGAGCGCTTAATAACTTTCAGTTTAGTTGCCCTTCTGCCGAAGTAGTCTATATCTACACTGGAATGGCTAAGCCTTGTAAACCGCTGATTTTAGCCCCAATCACTGGCGAATAAGTTTGAATAAATAGATCATGGAAATTCACTCTCTTTTCTTTTGGATTATCGCTGGAATTCTGACGATTGCCGCTATTTTGTCTGCCATCTGGCCTTTGGTGCGCGAAAAGCCGCGCCATGATGATGAAGGCAGCGCTGCGGATAATGATCGTGAGGGCACGCGCCGCGTTTTGATTGATCAGCTTGATGAGATCGAGCGCGACCGAGAACGCGGCCTTATGAATGATGAAGAAGCAAAAGGTGCGCGGGCTGAACTGGGTCGTCGTCTTTTGGCGCTTGAACAATCCATAGCTGAAAGCGCAGAGCCTGCGACGAAGACAGGCCGAGTGTACCCGTGGATCAGTATTGTCCTTATTCCTGTTTTAGCGGTTGGCGCGTATCATTATCTTGGAAATCCCGGATTGCCCGATCAACCCATCGCTGCTCGTCTTGCGGAACCACCAGAAAACCAAGACATTGCGCTGATCGTTTCACGCATTGAAAAGCACCTTGAAACCAACGCAAACGACCTCAATGGCTGGCGAACTCTTGCACCTGTTTATCAGCGTATGAACCGACTTGATGATGCAGAAAAAGCGTATCGCAAGTGGTTGGAACTGGTTGGTGATGACAAAGCATCTAAAGGGGAAGCACAATTAGGGCTTGGACAGATTTTAACCGCTAAGAATGAGGGCCAAGTGAATGGCGAGGCCTTTGCCGTGTTTGAGCAGGCAGCCAAAAATGTGCCCAATGATGCAACGGCATTTTTCTTCCTTGCTGTTGGATTGACGCAGCAAAACAAAACGTCTGAGGGCATTTCTGCTTGGACAAGTTTGATTGATCGATTTGGTGACAACAATCCGCGTTGGCTCCCTATGGCGAACAATGCACTGGCCTCTCTTAAGGCTCAAGAACAAGCTGCGGCAGGTGGTGAAAACCAGCCGAATATAACAGGCCCAACCGACGAACAAATTGAAGGCGCAAATCAGCTTTCAACCAGCGAACGCAATGAATTTATCGAAAGCATGGTTTCCCGCTTGGCAGATCGGTTGAACGAGAACCCTGATGATGTGACAGGATGGGGCCATCTCATTCAATCTTATATGGTGCTGGGCCGCAAAGATCAGGCAAATGAGGCCTTAAACCGTGCTTTAGGCCATTTTTCTGACAATGAGACAGCTATAAAGACTTTAAAAGAAACGGCTGAAGCTCAGGGGCTTTAGCTAAAACGGGACAATAGGTTTGATCGCTTATGCGTAAAGCAAGAAAAAAGAACAGATTGATTTTGATCGCGGTTGCAGGCGTTGTCCTGAGCGTTGCCGTTGGACTTGTGCTCACAGCACTCAACGATCAAATCACGCTGTTTAAATCGCCATCTGATATTGCGCGTGAAGGTTTGGTCGAAGGTCAGAAAATCCGCATTGGTGGTTTGGTTGAAGACGGAAGCTGGATCAAAGACGGCACCAATCACCGTTTCACGGTTACCGATACGGAAAATACGATCAAAGTCCGTTATGAGGGCATTTTGCCAGACCTTTTCCGCGAAGGGCAGGGCGTGGTGCTGGATGGCGAAGCCAATGGTGAGAATATCTTTGTGGCAAAAACTGTGCTTGCCAAACATGACGAGAAATATGTGCCGAAGGAAGTGGCCGAAGCCTTGAAAGAACAAGGCGTTTGGAAAGACCCTTCGACGAAAAAGAATTAGATTTTTAAGGACGCAAAACTGTGATTGTTGAACTTGGACATTATGCGCTGATACTCGCCCTTGTTTTGACGCTGCTACAATCCGTGGTGCCAATATGGGGTGCGCGTATTGGTGACCAGCGGTTGATGGAAACGGCTGCGCCATTGTCGTTGATGCAGTTCCTGCTGGTCGGTCTGTCTTTTGCCATTTTGATGCATGGCTATTTGGTCTCTGATTTTTCAATTAAGAACGTCTATGAAAATTCGCACACGGACAAGCCTCTGATTTTTAAGATTTCAGGCACATGGGGAAACCATGAAGGCTCCATGTTGATGTGGATTGTGATCCTGTCGTTCTTCGGTGCTTTGGTTGCCGCTTTTGGCCGCTATTTGCCGCTTAAACTCAAGGCCAATGTGCTTGGTGTTCAAGGTTGGATTGGCGTGGCCTTCTTGATGTTTTTGATCTTCACATCAAACCCGTTCGAACGCTTAAGTCCAGCGCCAGCAGAGGGGCAGGATTTGAACCCGCTGTTGCAAGATATTGGTCTCGCGATCCATCCGCCGCTTTTGTATCTGGGTTATGTCGGCTTCTCGATTACCTTCTCCTTCGCCATTGCCGCCTTGCTTGAGGGCAAGCTTGATAGTGCATGGGCGCGGTGGGTGCGGCCTTGGGCTTTGCTTGCGTGGATGTTTCTAACCATCGGTATTTCAATGGGCTCTTACTGGGCCTATTATGAGCTTGGTTGGGGCGGCTGGTGGTTCTGGGACCCAGTTGAAAATGCCAGCTTCATGCCATGGCTTGCGGGCACGGCGCTGCTTCATTCTGCCATCGTGGTGGAAAAGCGGAACGCGCTACGGGTTTGGACTGTGCTGCTTGCCATTCTCACTTTCTCATTGAGCCTGCTTGGTACGTTCCTCGTGCGCTCTGGTGTTTTGACATCGGTTCATTCTTTCGCAACCGACCCAACGCGCGGCATTGTGATATTGGGTATTTTGATCATCTTTATTGGTGGCTCGCTGGCGCTGTTTGCGTGGCGGTCATCGTCGCTCACTCAAGGTGGATTGTTTGCGCCGGTGAGCCGTGAAGGGGCGCTGGTTTTAAACAATCTGTTCTTATCAGCGGCAACGGCGACAGTGTTGATTGGCACCCTCTATCCGCTCGCTTATGAGGCGGTAACAGGCGCTAAGATTTCTGTTGGTCCTCCGTTCTTTAATTTGACGATGGTGCCGTTGACAATTCCGTTGTTGCTGGCAATGCCGTTCGGCCCGTTTATGACATGGAAACGTGGCGACCTATTGGGCGTTATGCAGCGGTTACTGACAGCGCTGGGTCTTGCCATTGCAGCCGCATTCACGGTCTACGTAATGACCAACGATGGCCCCGTTTTAGCACCTCTTGGTATCGCGGTGGGCGTCTGGATGATTGTTGGTTCAATCTCAGAAATCTTATGGCGAGCGAAGGCGTTTCAAACAGATTTCAGTGAGACCTTGCGCCGCCTCCGCCACTTGCCACGGGCAAGTTATGGGGCAGCCCTTGGTCATGCTGGTATGGGTGTGACCATGCTTGGTGCTGTTGCGGTTACGGCTTATGGCACGGAAGTTTTCGAGGAAATAAAACCAGGACAATCTATTGAGACGGCGGGTTATACAATGACCTTTAAAGCCATTCGCCCAGAACGCCATGCCAACTATGTGCAAGATGTGGGCGTGTTTGAGGTGAGTTACAAAGGGCAGGTTCTCGATGAACTGACACCCGCCAAACGCCTCTACCCCGCTCGCCAATTCCCAACCACGGAATCAAGCATCGCAACCTATGGCTTCTCACAACTTTATATGTCGCTTGGTGATGTACAAAAAGATGGCACAGCCGTGGTACGCGCCTATTGGAAGCCCTATGTTACGCTCATTTGGTACGGTACGATTTTGATGTTTATCGGCGGTGCCTTATCGCTTGCTGACCGCAGACTGCGCATTGGTGTGCCAAAACGTGGGCAGGCTAACGCAGCCTCCTTGCAGGCGGCGGAGTAGGATTGGTTATGCGATTTTTCATCTTCCTGCTCATGGTCTTCATGCTGGCTCTTCCTGCAAAAGCGGTCAATCCAGATGAGGTTTTGACTGACCCTGTTCTTGAACAGCGCGCGCGCGAAATATCAACAAAGCTCAGGTGTCTTGTTTGCCAAAACCAGTCAATTGACGATTCTGATGCGCAGCTTGCAAAAGACCTACGCGTGCTGGTGCGTGAACGACTAACAGCAGGCGATGATGACACAGCAGTGGTCGATTTTGTCGTGGACCGTTACGGTGAATATGTTTTGCTGAAACCACGTTTAGGCGGCCACACCTTGCTGTTATGGTCCTCACCATTCGTTGCATTTGGATTTGGTTTGCTCGCACTGTTTTTCTTGAGAAGGCGCTCTGATGAAGATGCGGCAGCCGCGGCTCAACTATCAAACGAAGAAGAGGCCGCACTCAATCAAATCTTAAATAAGCGCGATTAAGCGCGAAAGCCTAGTTATCGTTCAAGCGTATCGCCCATGCACTTGCAATGGGTGCCAATACTGCGCTGAACAATGTCATGGCGCATAAAAATAAGAACGGTGTTTTAAAATTCACCGCTGTTTCTAGCCCGATTTGACTGCCTGCAACACTTGCCGCCACCCCAAAGATGACGACGGGTATGGTGAGCGGTAAAATCAAAATCGGTAAGAGCAACCCACCACGACGAAGACCCACCGTTAAGCCCGCGCCAATTGCACCCAAAAAGGTGAGGGCAGGTGTGCCAATCAGCAGTGTTCCCGCAATGGACAACATGCCGGCGCCTTCCATATTGAGCAACAAGCCGAAGAGGGGGGCGGCGATAACCAGCGGCAATACACTCACGGTCCAATGGGCGGCGCATTTAACAAAGACGATCAATTCCAACGGTTGATGGCTCACACGTAACACGTCGAGGGTTCCGTCCTCCTGATCCATCTTGAATAGTCGATCAAGCCCAAGCAACGTTGAAAGCAGTGCACCGATCCACAAAATAGCGGGGCCAATTTTTGCAAGCAGAGGAAGGTCAGGCCCTATTGCAAATGGGATCATGGTGACAAGCGATAAGAAGAAGATGACGCCCGTTAGCATGCCGCCACCAGATGTCATGGCGAGGCGCGTTTCATAGCGATAAAGGGTCCACAGCGCCATCAGCTTTGCTCCCCTTGTAAAACATCCAGCTGAAGCGTTTTAACCGTTACTTGAGCCGTATCAATTTGGAGGGGCAAGTGCGTGGCAGCAAGCACGATGCCGCCCAGTTTCGCATGGTTGGAAATCAAACCACCTACCAATGCATCGGCACGTGCATCAAGGGCGGCAGTTGGTTCATCAAGCAACCAAACCGCGCGACGTTCTACCAAGAGGCGGGCAAAGGCAACGCGTCGCTTTTGCCCTGCCGATAAAACCCCAACGGGAAGTTCCGCCAAATGGGGGAGGGCCACTTGCTCGAGGGCTTGGCTCGGCGAGAGGCCTTGTTCTCTTGAAAAATGATGCCAAAAGGTCAAATTCTCCGTGACGCTCAATCCATCTTTCAAAGCATTTTGGTGCGAGAGAAAATGTGCATGTTCTTCAATTGCTAAATCAGTGTCCTCATCGGATGCTAACATCATCGCCCCATCATAAGCGGGCGCTAAGCCTGCAATAATGCGTAAAAGGCTTGATTTTCCGACCCCATTTGGCCCCTTCACTTCAAGAACTTCTCCGCTTGCAGCCTCAAGGTTTAATTCTTGAAACAACAGCTTGTCACCGCGCACGCAGGCGAGGTTTTTTAAAGTAAGTGTCAACGAAGGGTAGTGGTTATTCGACATTGAAAAATAAGGGATTTTCTTTTTTGTTGCATGGTTATAACGTTGCCCCTTCTAACCATACTATGGCGTAAATGCAAAATGACCTCAAATCCGCAAACTGATCCAGAGACAGCCATGATGGCGGTCGTTGATTATAATGGTATTTTGCGGGGTAAGCGATTAACGGGCGGCTATATTCAGACCTCCATTAAAGATGGTGTTCGTATGCCGCTTTCCATCGTGGGTGTGGATATTTGGGGTAATGATATCGAGAACAGTGCGCAGGTTTTTGATAACGGTGATGCTGATGGCTTTTTCATGGCAACAAACCGCAGCCCCTTGCTTCAAAGTTGGTTTGATGAACCAACCAATTTGATCCCGATTATGATGGTGGAAGACGATGGCAGCGCAAACGGTGTTTGCCCTCGTGGAGCGCTTGCAAAAATTGAGGCGGAATACGAGGCAAAAGGCCTGTCGATTGTTTCGGCAACGGAGCTTGAGTTTCATCTTATCAAGCGCACTGATGAGTCGGTTCAACCAGATGGTGATGGTCGTTTGAAAACCAGCGCCGCCGTTGAATGCATTGACGCCATGCAGGAAAAAGAAGCCTTCTTCAAGGAAGTCTATGCGACGGCTGATGCTTGGGGTATTGGTCTTGGCGCCGCGATTTCTGAGGCGAGTTCTGGGCAGTATGAAATCAACTTAAAGCACCAAGCAGGCGCGGTGCAAATTGCTGACAATACGTATTTCTTAAAACGCATCATTAAGGGCGTTGCAAAAAAGCACGGGCTGGAAGCAACGTTTATGGCAAAACCGTTTGGTGATGGCGCAGGCAATGGGTTGCATGTTCATTTCAGCGTGTTGGATGCTGATGGTGATAATATTTTTGACAATGGTGGTGACGAGGGTACGCCGGTGCTTCGTCATGCCTTGGCTGGGCTTGAACTGTTTATGCAAAGCCACATGCTTTTATTTGCACCGCACGCTAACTCATATCGTCGTTTTTTACCCGGTAGTTTTGCACCAACGAAAATCGTTTGGGGTTATGACAATCGCCTAACCGCGTTGCGCGTACCCAATGGACCGCCGAAAGCGCGCCGTATCGAACATCGCGTTGCAGGCGCAGATGCTAATCCTTATATGGTACTGGCCGCGATAATGGGCGCTGCTTTATACGGGATGAACGAACGTTTGACGCCAAGCGAACCCGTGGTTGGCAATGCCTATAATGCGGATAGGCGTGAGCTGCCATTAAATTGGACGCAGGCGGTTGAAGCGTTTTCTCAATTTGAGAAAAATCAAGAGTTGTTTGATGCTCGCGTGATACGAATGCTTGGGGCATGCAAGCAACAAGAGCAAATAACCTTTGGCGTGGAAATTTCTAAGTTTGAATATGAAACTTATGTGGAGACAGTCTGATAATTTTAAGTAAATTTTCAGCTTCCCCACCAGTGACAAATGGTTATAGTGAATACTAGATGTTGATCATGAGGGGAGAGAAACATGAAAAACAGAGTACTTTTAGGCACCGTTGCAACGGCAATGTTGTATTCTTATTCAGCCTTAGCGGCTGATGAAAAAGTTTTGAATGTATATAATTGGTCCGATTATATTGCTGAAGGAACGCTGAAAAAATTCGAAGAAGAAACAGGCATTAAAGTCAATTATGACGTGTTTGATTCAAACGAAGTTTTGGAAGCAAAGCTACTTGCTGGCAGCACAGGCTACGACGTTGTTGTGCCAAGCTCTAGCTTTTTGGCGCGTCAAATCCAAGCGGGCGTTTTCCAAAAGCTCGATAAGAGCAAACTGCCGAATTTGAAAAACTTGGACCCAGAAATTGCAACGCGTGTTGCTCTTCATGATCCTAATAACGACCACGCCATCACCTATATGTGGGGCACGGTTGGCATTGGCTACAACACAAAGATGATCGCTGAACGTATGGCCGATGCGCCGACTGATAGCTGGGATTTGGTGTTAAAACCGGATGTTGTATCTAAGTTCGCAGATTGCGGTGTTTCACTTTTGGATGCCCCTGATGATGTGCTTCAAAGTGTGAAAGATGCTCTTGATCTTGATCCGAATTCTGAAGCGAAGGAAGATCTTGCAAAAGCACAAGCAGCGCTAGAAGCTATCCGTCCAAGCATTCGTTATTTCCATTCAAGTCAGTACATCTCTGATTTGGCAAATGGTGACACGTGTGTCGCTGTTGGTTGGTCTGGTGATGTTTTCCAAGCGCGTGACCGTGCGGCGGAAGCTGAAAAGGGCGTTGAAATAGGTTATACAATTCCTAAAGAGGGCACATTAATCTGGTTTGATATGATGGCAATTCCATCGGATGCCAAGCATGTTGATAATGCGCACAAGTTCCTCGATTTCATTATGCGTCCAGACATCATCGCAGAAATTTCGAATTACGTTTATTACGCAAATGGCAATTCAGCATCGTTCGATCTAATCGACAAAGATGTAACGGAAGATCCTGCGATCTACCCACCAGAAGCGGTGAAGAACAACCTCACGGCTTCCGCTGTTCGTTCTGCTCGTTATGAGCGTTCGCAAACACGTGCATGGACAAAAATCAAAACGGGCCAATAAGTCTGTTTTTAAGGCGGCGCTTTTTTCAAGGTGCCGCCTTTTTTGTAAGGTGAGGGCGAAATGGAACAGCAGACAGGCAGCTATATTTTGAACAAGCCTTGGACTGACCCAAGTGCATCCCCTTTTATTCGCATTCAAAATGTAACAAAGAATTTCGGCGCGTTTACCGCTGTAGACAATGTTAGCCTCGATATTTATCAAGGCGAGCTTTTCTGTCTGCTCGGTGGCTCTGGCTGCGGCAAGTCTACCCTTTTGCGCATGCTCTCAGGCTTTGAAGATATATCAGGCGGCACCGTTGAAATTGACGGGCAAGACATGACCGGCGTGCCACCTTATGAGCGCCCCGTGAATATGATGTTCCAATCCTATGCGCTGTTTCCCCATATGACTGTGATGAACAATATCGCTTATGGCTTAAAGCGCGATGGTATGGCGAAGGCTGACATTAACAACCGTGTTGAAGAGATGTTGAGCCTCGTGCAGCTTGACCAATTTGCCAAGAGAAAACCGCATCAGCTCTCAGGCGGGCAGCGTCAGCGCGTGGCCCTTGCTCGTGCCTTAGCGAAGAAGCCGAAGCTCTTGCTGCTCGATGAGCCGCTTGGCGCGCTGGATAAAAAGCTGCGTGAAGAAACGCAGTTTGAGCTGGTCAATATCCAAGAAGAATTGGGCGTTACCTTCGTCGTCGTCACCCATGACCAAGAAGAAGCGATGACCCTTTCTACCCGCATTGGTGTGATGGATAAGGGTCGCATCATTCAGGTGGGTGAGCCGCGCGATATTTATGAATATCCTCAAAGCCGCTTCGTTGCAGATTTCGTAGGGTCGGTGAACTTGTTTGAAGGTGTGATTTCAACAGACAATGAAAAAGCAACAGGCGTTCGCTCCCCTGAAGCGGAGAGTGAGTTGCGGGTTGGGCATTCAATCTCCTGTGTACTCAACCAAAAGGTCGCCTTTGCTGTGCGACCAGAGAAAATCAAAATCAGCCGCACGAAGCCCAAGCAGAAGCATAATGTTTGCGCAGGCAAGGTTGATGACATCGCCTATCTGGGTGGGCAGTCCGTCTATTTGATCAAGCTTGCATCCGGCAAAATGCTGCGGGTGACAACACCCAATACGGACCGACGCCAAAACGCGGTCACATGGGAAGAAGATGTCTTTGTAAGCTGGGACGATAGCGCTGGCGTGGTGCTTGTATCATGACCTCGGCGGCGGATGATGTGGGAGCAGGAAAACGCGGCCTAGAGCGATTTATCCCATCAGGCCGCACGCTTGTTATCTTGGTGCCACTCATCTGGCTCTTCGTCTTTTTCATCCTGCCGCTGTTTCTTGTTCTAAAAATTTCAGTCTCAGAAGCAGCCCTTGCAAGACCTCCTTATCTGCCCTTGTTTGAATGGTCGGATGACAACTTCTTGAAATTCACCCTTAACTTCGGCAATTACGCCTATCTGATTGAGGACAGTCTTTACTACAAAGCCTATCTTGAAAGCGTGACAATTGCCTTCCTCTCCACGGTCATCTGCCTGTTGATAGGCTATCCGATGGCCTATTACATCGCGAAGAAGCAAGGTGCTGTTCGGGCGATTTTATTGCTGATGATTATCCTGCCATTTTGGACATCGTTCCTGCTCAGAGTTTATGCGTGGATTGGAATTTTAAAGCCGAAGGGGATTTTGAGTTCGGCTCTTATTTCCCTTGGCATCATCGACGAACCTTTGCAGCTTTTGCAAACAGATTTCGCAACCTTGCTGGGCATTGTCTACACCTATCTACCCTTCATGATTTTGCCACTCTATGCCAATCTTGCAAAACTCGATGGCACCTTGTTAGAAGCCGCCGCAGACCTTGGTTCGCGGCCTATTAAAGCGTTTCTTACCGTAACACTGCCGCTCTCCATTCCAGGCATTATGGCAGGCTCGTTGTTGGTCTTTATTCCGGCTGTTGGCGAGTTTGTTATTCCGGCACTCCTTGGCGGACCCGATACCCTGATGATTGGCCGCGTCTTGTGGGATGAGTTCTTCTCCAATCGTGATTGGCCTGTTGCTTCTGCTGTTGCTGTCGTGATGTTGCTTCTCATTGTTCTGCCGACCATGTTCCTTCGCGCCCAGCAAAAAGAGGAGGCATAGGGATGCAACGTCGTTCTAGTTCACTCCTTATCGTGGTCACTTTGGGCTTTGCGTTTTTATATGGCCCCATTGTTTGGCTCGTCATTTATTCGTTTAATGAATCGCGCCTTGCGACCGTCTGGTCGGGCTTTTCCACAAAGTGGTACGGCGCTTTGCTTGAGAATGAGCAGATATTGAATGCGGCTTACCTCTCACTTGAAATAGCTTTTATCAGCGCAAGCCTTGCCCTTGTCCTTGGCACGCTGGCGGCGTTCGCCTTGGTGCGCTTTAAACAGTTTCGTGGACGGCTCACATTATCAGGCGCAGTCACGGCACCACTTGTGATGCCTGAAGTGATTACAGGGCTTTCACTGCTTTTGCTCTTTATCGCGATGGAAGCCGCTTTTGGCTGGCCAGCAGGGCGCGGCAAATCGACAATCATCATTGCCCACACCACATTTGCCATGGCCTATATTGCGGTTGTTGTGCAATCGCGCTTGGTGTCCGTTGATCGCTCCATTGAAGAAGCGGCGATGGACCTTGGCGCTCGGCCTGCACGGGTGTTTTGGGACATCACGCTACCAACCATTATGCCTGCCATGATCTCTGGTTGGTTGCTGGCTTTCACCCTCTCGCTCGATGATCTGGTTATAGCAAGCTTCGTTTCTGGCCCTTCTTCGTCGACGCTACCAATTGTAATCTTCTCAAAGGTTCGCCTTGGTGTTACACCAGAAATCAACGCCGTCGCAACGCTACTCATTGGTGCGGTAGCACTCGGCGTTATCATTGCTGGTGTGTTGATGTGGCGGCAAGAAAAACGATTGAAATTGGCTCAAAGTCAGGCTTAAGCGCATGAAGAAAATTGGTGTTCTAATCACAGGCCATGTGCGTGAAGAACTTGTTGAAACCTATGGCGAATATGGCGGCTTTTTTGAAAAGCTCATTGGCGGGGATGGTTTCGAATTTCGTGACTATTTCGTTGTGGATCAAGAATTCCCCAAAAGCACGGACGAGTGTGACGCTTATGTTCTAAGCGGATCAGCACATGGCGCCTATGAAGAGCACGCTTTCATTCCAGCTTTAGAAAAATTCATCCAAGACGCTTATGCCGCAAACATTCCGCTTGTTGGTATCTGCTTCGGTCATCAAATCATGGCGCAAGCGCTTGGTGGAAAGGTCGTCAAATATGACGGCGGGTGGGGACTGGGTGTTCATGGCTATCAAATTGATCTAGGCAACGGGCCAGAGCCAATCCGCATTAATGCAGTGCATCAAGATCAAGTGGTGGAATTGCCAAAAGGCGCAAAAGTGTTCGGCTCATCGCCGTTTTGTGAGAATGCGGCAATTAGCTATCAAGGCAAAGCAATCAGCTTCCAACCCCATCCAGAATTTGGCCCTGAGTTTATGAACGATCTCATTGAGGTGCGACGCGGTTTGACGTTTAGTGACGAGCTGTCAGATGAAGCGATAGGAACTCTTGGCACATCCGTCGATAATGGCCGCATTGCTGACTATATCCGCGACTTCTTGAGAGCTTAAAAGAGCTACTTGCAAAATCCTCGTTCTCACTTAACCTGTATCTCATCAGCTGTTGGGAGGACGGATGAGTATGTTACGTTTTATCGTGCCTATTGTTGCAACCTTGGTTGCCGGTGCAGCTCATGCCAATGACGCTGGCATTGCGGCTGGTAAGAAAACGGCGAGCCAACATTGCACGCGTTGTCATGTGGTTGGTGATATCAATCCAAAAGGTGGCATTTCATCAACCCCATCGTTTCAGCTCATGGTCAATGCACTGAGTGATTGGCGCGAACGCTTCCAAACATTCCACGTGCGCAGGCCACACCCCTCTGTCGTGCGCATTGAGGGCTTTGATTATCCCCAAGACCCTCCAACAACAGTGCTTATCTTTTTGACAATTGATGATATTGATCCCTTAGTCGCTTACGCTGAAACTTTGAAGAAAGACTAGTTCGAGTACAATGAAATACGGCGTAAACTTTTGGACTAAACTACATGGCTGATATCTTAGCCGCACTTAGCCAAGCATTCTGGCTGTTGGTCAGTTTCGATGCGGACTTAATGGAGATTGTTTGGCGCTCTCTTTCAGTAACGGTTTCTGCTGTGGTGATCGCCTCGCTCATTGGCCTTCCTTTTGGGGCGTGGATTGCCGTGCGTCGTTTCCGTTTTCGTCGGTATGTCATCGCCATCATCAACGCTTTTATGGGCTTGCCGCCGGTCGTCGTTGGCCTCGTGGTTTATATCCTACTGTCGCGCTCTGGCCCATTTGGTGTGTTGAACCTGCTGTTTACCCCAACAGCGATGGTGATTGCTCAGGTGATTATCATTTTGCCAATCTTAATCTCCATCACCCATCAGTCCATTCGCGATCTGTGGGCGAATTACCATGATTTGCTGATCTCCATTGGAACAAGCCGCTGGCAGCGCGTGGTGACCCTTTTGTTTGATGCGCGTCGGGCTTTGCTGACAGCAGTGCTTGCGGGTTTTGGGCGGGCTATTGGTGAGGTTGGTGCGATTATGATTGTGGGTGGTAATATTGATCATGTAACCCGCGTGCTCACCACCGCCATTGCGCTTGAAACGGGCAAGGGTGATTTCTCGCTCGCCTTGGCGCTTGGCATTGTGTTGATTATTATCGCCGTCGTGCTGAACCTCTTAATTCACACAATCTCGAAGACGGAAAGAGAGGGAACATGGTAAGCACGCTCCTCCCAATTCGTCTTGAAGAGGCTGTTGTTTCAAAGCGCTCGAAAATCTTGGTTGGCCCTGTATCAACCAGCATTGATGCGGGCGGGCCGACCATGATTATTGGCCCTAACGGTGCTGGTAAAACCACCTTGTTACGGCTCATCCATGGGCTGGAACGCGCACGGCGAGGGCAGGTTGTGTTTGCAGAGCCAGACATTAATGAGGTGCGGCGCAAGCAGAGTTTCGTTTTTCAAAAACCAATCATGCTGCGACGTTCTGCCTTAGATAATGTGATCTACCCGCTCTCACTTCGTGGCGTACCGAAGGCTGAGGCCAAGCAAAGCGCCTTGGCGATGATTGAGCGGGTTGGCTTGAAGGGGAGCGAGGACACCCGTGCGACCTTCTTGTCTGGCGGGGAAGCGCAAAAGCTCGCCATTGCGCGCGCCTTGGTAACAAAGCCCGATCTGCTCTTGCTGGATGAACCAACAGCCAGCCTAGATGCACAGGCAATGCGCGATATTGAAGCGTTGATCCAGCAGGCCGTTCTTGACGGTGTCGAGATTATAATGACGACCCATGACATGGGGCAGGCACGGCGTTTAGCAAACAACATAATTTTTCTGCATGAGGCTCGACTGCTTGAAAATACTGAGGCAAACTTGTTCTGGGAAAAACCACAAAGTGACGAAGCGCGTCGGTTTGTTGATGGAGAAATTGTTTAATGCGTATTCTCGCTTTGGCGTTGTCGCTCAGTCTTGTTCTTATAAGTTCCTTTGCTGTGAATGCCGCCGATACAATGCGTCTTGCGGTAACGACCTCTTTTCATAACTCTGGGCTTTCAGACATTTTGATCCCTGCAATTAAAGAAGATACAGGCATTGAAGTGCAATTGCTTGTTGTGGGTACGGGGCAAGCCTTGAAGCTTGGCCGACAGGGCGATGTGGACGCGGTGCTCGTTCATTCTAAGAAGGCCGAAGAGCAGTTCATCAACGAGGGCTTTGGCACACGTCGCACTGAGATTATGTATAATGATTTCGTTTTCATCGGACCGAAAGCGGACCCCGCGAAATTGGCCGATGTGAAACAAGCGCAAGTCGCTCTTAAAAGTATCGCCGCAACAAAATCACCCTTCGTCTCTCGTGGCGATGAAAGCGGCACACACAAGCGTGAAACCTCCTTATGGAAAGGAGCGGGCCTTGATACTGAAACGCTTGATAGTTCTTGGTACCGCGAAGTGGGTGCTGGAATGGGCGCGGCCCTTAATATTGCCAGTGGCATGAACGCCTATATTTTGGCCGACCGTGCTTCATGGCTCAATTTTAAAAACAAAGGTAGTCTTGCTTTGCTAAGCTGGGGCGATCCTGTGTTGTTCAATCAATATGCTTTGTTGACGCTGAACGCGGAAAAACACCCGCACATCAAATCAGGCTTATCTAAAAAACTGGAAGCATGGCTGGTCAGTGAAAGAGCACAAAAGCTCATTGGTACCTATGAAATTGACGGACAAACCTTGTTCGTTCCCAACGCAAAAAAAGTGGATGCATCATGAAGGATGACGGAAATCGCGAAGAACGCCGTGCAGCACGTGCCGAGGGGACACTTGATACAGCAGCCTTCTTAAAGGTAGCTGATGGCTTTATTGATGTCGCCAACCGGCAAAATCAAAAGGTGAAAGCAACAGACCTTCACATGGCATTCCTTTATGCAGCCTCACGTTATAACGCCCATGTTGGCAAGAACATTGTCGAGGTCGAAGACCAAGAAGCATACGTGAATGAGATGATGAAAACCTATGGTGAAATGCTTCGAAACCATCTTGCTGATCCCAACGTTTAAACTTTTGAAGCCTGCTGTGGCATTTCTTAAATGAGCGATATTGCCGTCTACGCTGGCTTGTTCTCCGTTGCATTTCTTGCGGCAACAATTTTACCTGCCCAGTCTGAACTTGGGCTAGCAGCCCTCATTATAGGTGGTGATTATTCCCTTGGTCTTTTGATCTTAGCAGCAGGCCTTGGCAACACGCTGGGCGCTATTGTTAATTGGTTGTTAGGGCGCGGGTTTGAACGCTTTCACGATCGAAAATGGTTCCCTCTCTCGCGTGATGGCATGGAGCGGGCAAGTGGCTGGTATCGCAAATATGGTCGTTGGAGTTTGCTTTTAAGCTGGGTGCCGATTATTGGCGACCCGCTAACGGTGGTTGCAGGTGTTCTGCGCGAACCCTTTTGGAGCTTCGTTCTCTTGGTCGCCATTGCCAAATTTGCCCGATACATGATTGTCGCAGCGTTGGCTCTTCAGTGGATCGGTTAGGGTGCAGATTTAAACTATGCTTTGCGCCTTTGCCTGCAAATGGGTAAGTTTGCAACTGGGATGAACACCAGCAAACAGGAACAATGGGTGTGATAAAAGTTGCATGTGTTGGCGCTGGTTATTTCAGCCAATTTCATTATGAGGCATGGACGCGCATTGACGGCGTTCGCTTGGTGGCGGCGGTTGATCAAAATATTGATGCTGCGAAAAAGACGGGCGTTGCGGCTTTCTCAAACCTCAAGACAATGATGGCAAGTGAAACACCGAATATCGTCGATATCATCACGCCGCCCAGCACGCACTACGACATGATCAAACAATGCGTAAGCGCAGGTGTTGATCTTCTTATTTGCCAAAAGCCGTTTTGTACATCGTTTGATGAGGCTGAGAGTGCTGTCCAGCTTTGTGAACAGGCAGGCATTCCCCTCATCATTCACGAGAACTTCCGGTTTCAGCCTTGGTATCGCGTGATGAAGCAGGCGATGGATAAAGGACAGATTGGGGATGTTCATCAGCTCACCTTTAAGCTGCGAACAGGCGACGGCCAAGGGAATGACGCCTACCTCGACAGGCAACCTTACTTCCAAACAATGGAAAAATTTTTGATCCATGAAACAGGTGTTCATTGGGTCGATACGTTTTGCTTTTTGATGGGGAAGTCAAATAGTATCTACGCAGATCTGCGTCGCATGAACGACGTCATAAGCGGTGAGGATGCGGGCTATTTCATTATGGAATTTGAGGGTGGCAAACGTGCGCTATTTGATGGCAATCGCCATCTTGATCATGCAAGCAGCAATTGTCGTTTGACCTTTGGTGAATGTCAGATTGAAGGCACTGAAGGCACGCTGTCCCTTGATGGTGAGGGGCGGGTGCATTTGCGTGCGTTTGGCAGTGTCGAAAGCACCGTACTCTACAATGGTCCTTCTGAGGCCTGTGGTTTTGCTGGGGACTGTGTCCACGCGCTACAGCAGCATGTTGTAGATGGGTTTAAAGGCGAGGGCGTGTTTGAAAATACGGGCCGCGATTACTTGAACATCGTGGCAATGGTTGATGCGATTTATCAATCGAATGAGAACGGCGAGAAAATCCCAATCAAAATTTAGGCAAAAAAAAAGGCGGGGAAAGCCGCCTTTTATAAAAGTAGTCGAAACAAAGAGAACCCGTTCTTGTATGCGGGCCTTATTTTGTTATGGCGATAGATGCCTCATGTTGCACTGGAGAGAACAACATATCTGATGTTGGTACTTCGCCTGCATAGGCGATACCTGCCGCAAGAACGGCGGAAGCAAAAGCTGAGACCAAAAGTGTTTTCATAATCTACCTCAATTCGGGTATCTGATCGGGTATTTGGCGTCGGTCCGACTTGTACCGAAAGCCTGTGTTCGTTTCTTACCCTTAAGATGGATGTTTTAAGTCGCACGTTCAAATCAAACTAGCGGCAGTAAAACCTCACAGCCAATAACGGCAGTGTGAGGAGATTGTGATTGTTGGAAAATGAATAAATCTATTTAAAAACAGTCAGTTACGACTCTATGCTTCGAACTGTAACCGTTTGCGCAAAGAGACGCGGGGGCGCTCTAGAGGGACTTCTTCTAGCTCAAGACCATCATCGAGTTGATCGCCAATCTCGTTTTGAGCAAGTTCAATATCGTCATTGGCAGCAGTTTCAGGCTCGGAAATTTCCTGTTCTGCAGTCTCTTCTTCCTGCTTTTCCGCCTCAGTATTGTCACCATCGTTCGCGACAACTTCCGCGTCCGCATCTGATGCTTCATCGGCGGCTAAGCCTTCAGGTTCCTCTTCCTTCTCTTCAACAAAGTAACCTTTACCAATGCGGTAAGCGGATTCAAATTTTTCCAAAATCAGGGCAGGGTCGCCGAAGTTCTCGTCGTAATCACAAAGCCCATCAACATTGGCGAGGATGGGGTTTGAACGCCATAAAAGTCGCATGGCTTTTTGTCTTAACATTGTAGGCACACCGTCTTTGAAGAAGGCGGAATAATCTGAATCGTAATCTAGCGCGTCAATATCAATCGCTTCGGCAGCTTCGCGGTTGGCGGTGAGTTCTGCAAGGCGTGCGGCCTCTTCTTCTGCATTGGCAGCGGGCGCAACATCAACAGGCGGCAACTGCGGATCATCATCAACAACAACATCACCCGCCGCAATCGCTCGTTTGCGATCTGACCAGCGTGAGAAAAAACCTCTATCGTTTTCTGTTGCCATGATTGTTCCCTTTAGCCCCTAATCTAGTGACGCGTTGTAGAGGCGAAAATAGGCTGCTTGCCGAACTTTTGTTCTTCAATATTCAATTTGTCCCGACGACGTTTTTTGAATGTTTCTTCTACATGGTGTTCTTTGATGAACGCCTTGATCCATTCCAAAATACTGTCAGGCATCGGCACTTTTTCGATCAAGTCCTCAGACGTATCCATATAGTCTTGCGCATCATAAGGTGATGCCGTGACCACATGGGCGCTTAGAGGCTCTTCGTCGTTTTCGTCATCTTCGCGCAGAACCACATAAAGGTGCGGGCTTTCGCTTTCGATGTTGATTTTGAAGGCTTCAGTCTCTTTGCGGTGAAGCGTCAGCGGTAACGTTGCAATGTGGAAATGCTCGGCATCTTCTTCCTTGTGCAAAGACACCCAACCACTCACCGCACCAGCACCCGGTAAAACGGATACTGGACGCCAAATCCAATCCCCCCAAGGGTGGGTTGATTTGCGTTTTTCCAAGACAACACCGACAGGAATAGAGAGCTCCCGCTGCGTCAAAACGTCTTCAATGTCCTCGGTTTGATGATCGCTCATCGCATTCCTCCCGATTATCTTCAAAGTCTAGCCTCAAACAGACGCGCTTGTCATCCTAGAATTGTCATCGTGCTGATTAAATTGCGTTTTTTTCCTTTCTTGGTTTGCTTATCAGTCAAAGGCATGGTTTCCTGTTCTTTCAAACGGTTTGGGAGGACTGAATGGGTGATATGCCGCGTATATTGGTTTGTAATTGCGAAAAAACCATGGAGCTTGATGGAGCAGCACTCGGTGATGCTTTCGGTGTTGGCGACCTAAAGGTTCATACCAATTTGTGCAGGCGTGATCTTGGTGCGTTCGAGCGTGAGGCAGCAGGCGAGGGCGAACTCATTATCGCTTGTACGCAAGAGGCACCTTTGTTTAGTGAGATTATCGAGGAAGAAGGGCTTTCTGCTTTTCCACGCTTCGTCAATATTCGCGAGCGCGCTGGCTGGAGCACGGATGAAGGCCCCAATACACCCAAAATTGCGGCCCTCATCAAAGAAGCGATCACCAACGTAGAACCACCGCGCCTTCGTTCCATTCAATCCGATGGCCTGTGCCTTGTTTATGGCCGTGGCCAAGAAGCCTTGGAGGCGGCGAAGCTGTTGTCTTCGCGTTTGTCCGTCACCTTAATTCTAACAGATGCCAGCGATGTGGTACTGCCGCAAACGCTCGATTTTGCGATTTATAAAGGCCGTATCAAAACGGTCTCTGGCGCACTTGGTGGGTTTAAAGTGGTGGTTGATGACCATGCCGCCTTGGTGCCTTCGTCGCGCCATGAGCCAAGCTTCATCATGGGGAAAGACGACGTCAATTCAACATGCAGTCTTATCCTTGATGTAAGCGGCGATGCACCGCTTATGGTGGGACACGAAAAGCGCGATGGCTATGTGCATGTCGAGCCAACGGATCAAGCCGCCTTAATGCGCGCCGTGTTCGATTTAAGCGATATGGTGGGCGAGTTCGAAAAGCCAATCTACGTCGATTACAACGCCAATATTTGCGCCCATTCGAGAAACCAAAAAACGGGTTGCTCGAACTGTTTGGATGTTTGCCCTGCTGGTGCGATTACGCCCAATGGGGAAAATATTGAGATTGACCCGCTGGTTTGTGGTGGCTGTGGTTCGTGCCATTCGGTTTGTCCAACAGGTGCGATTTCTTATAACTATCCGACCCGTCAGGATATGGTTACACGCTTGATGACCTTGAGTGAAACCTACCACGGGGCAGGCGGTACAAAGCCTGTGCTTTTAGTGCATGATGATAGCTTCGGCGCGCCTGTAATTGACGCCATGGCGCGGTTCTCGCGTGGGTTACCTGTCAACACTTTGCCGATGGCGGTGCACTCACCAACTGTGTTTGGTCATACGGAAATGCTGGCAGCGCTTGTTGCGGGCTTCGGCGACATTGTGTTCTTGTGCGACCCACAAAAGCAGGATGAGCTTACAGGTCTTGCCCATGAGATTGAGCTGGTTGAAGCGATGCTTTCAGGCTTAGAGCTTGGTGGCACGGTGCAGTGCTCAACAGAGCCTGACCCTGAGCTTTTGGAAAACCTGCTTTACGACCTTGATGCCTGTGAACGCGCGCCGAATAGCTTTGTTGCAAGCGGTGAAAAACGCAGTCTGGCCCGCATGGCCGTTGCAAAGCTTGCAGAAAGTTCAAGTGTTGAAGGCCCAATCGCATTGCCTGAACAATCGCCTTATGGCCGTGTTGCAATGAACTTGGAAGCCTGCACCTTGTGCATGGCGTGCGTCTCCACCTGTCCTGCCAATGCTTTGATGGATACACCGGGCGAACCGAAATTGCGCTTTGTTGAACAAGCCTGTGTGCAATGTTCGCTCTGCGTGAAGACCTGCCCAGAAAAAGCACTCACCCTAGAGCCTCGTCTCGATTTCACGGCAGCGGCCATGCAGCCTGTTACCTTGAAGGAAGAAGAGCCTTTTGAGTGCATCAGATGCGGCACACCTTTCGCTACCAAATCAACCATCAACCGCATCTCCGAACAGCTCGCAGGCAAGCACTATATGTTTGCTGACGAAAGCCGTGCTGAGCTTATCAAAATGTGTGGTGACTGCCGTGTTGAAGCGCAAGCCGAAGCAGGCGGCGACCCGTTTAGCTCAGGCGAACGCCCGCGCATTCGCACCACGCAAGATTACATTGATAGCGATGAGCAAGGGCTGTCTGTGGATGATTTCTTGATTAAGCACTGATTGAATGTGAACGGCTGAGTGAATTTGATAGTCAATCTCGACGATGAGGTGGATATTATAACAACCTTTCAAAAGCACGTGAGAACAGTCCTCTTGACCCTAGACAAGTTTCGCTACCACACCTCTATTGGTTGAGGGGGAACTTTAACTAGGAGGAACTTTGCGATGTTTAATCGTCGAATTATTTTGAAAGCTGGACTTGTAGGAACGACTGCACCAGTCATTTTGAACACGATTAGTGCGCAAGCAGGAGAAAAGGCCGGTCTAAATGGTCCACTTGCTGGCACTGTCTTTTTTACATCTGAAAACCCAGGACGCTGGGCTGGAAAAGAAAAAGGACACGCTCCAACGATTGAACGCACGGCGTCAAATATTGAAATCGTAACGGGCCATGAAATGCGTGGCTTCGAACACTACATCGTCAAACACCAATTGCTGGATGAGAATTTCCAATTGGTCGATGAAAAACTATTCGATCCAGACAAAGACGCACCGATTACTCAACACAGCCTCAAAGGCCAAAGCGGTCAACTTTATGC
>JBDVXS010000127.1:0-25794 GCA_039964305.1 Hyphomicrobiales bacterium | reverse complement strand
ACGTTGAGAGCAACCAAGCCTTCACACATGGGGTTTTCAAGGCCACCGATGATGGAAACCTTCTCCATGTCAGCAAGGCCCTTCATATTGCCTGTGCCAAAGAGCATGGCGTCCGTGAGGGCCTTTTCGTGGTCGTGGATTGCCTTGGATGCGGCAACCAGACGCGTGCGGGGGTCGGTGCTGTCGCTTACTTTGCTTCCAAGCCAATCAAAATAAGAAACCACATCGCTAAAGGTTGCGTATGCGCCAGTGTCGCGTGTGCCGAGTTCCCAATTATCTTCAGGTGAACCGATGAGGCGCTCATGGTAGGCAGAGCCAAGTTTGTCAGACACCCATGCCATGCCGTAGCCGTGGCGTGAGAAGCATTTGTAGGGCGAGATGACATAGGCATCAATATTGTAGGCATCCACATCAAGACCACCGTGAGCGGCATGCTGAATGCCATCAACGATGATGTAGCAATCAGGGCTTACTGCGCGGATGGCTTTGGAGACGCTTTCAACATCCACACCCATGCCTGTAACGGGTGACGTGTGCACAATGGTTGCAACGTGGGTTTCAGGCGTTACGACGGCTGCATAGGCATCAGCATCCACAGAACCCGTGTCGTTGTTGTGCTCGACGGGTAGGTAGTCGAGGCCTGTTTCAGTCGCCCAATGGCGGGCCGCACTTCGCGAGGCGGGGTGCTCTAGCGTTGTACCAACAACATTGCCTTTGCCCTCTTTGGCGCTTGCAACGATTGCAGAACGGATAACCCGAAACAGCAACTCAGTACCGCTCTCACCAACAAAGGCTTGGCCTTCTTTGGCGTTTAAAAACAGCATGGTGTCTGCTTTGGATTTAGCGATGATCTCCATCAGCTTTGCAGCAGCCCCATTGGCGCGGCCTTGATTGTCTGGGATAGCAGCAAACATGGCCGACGTTTCAACCGCGCTCTTAAGCGTCAAAGCGCCGCCAGCATTTTCAAAGAAGATGCGCTCTCCTTCAAACGGACAGCTATCCACATGAGCGAAACGGTCACGGACTTCTTGCATTAGGTCGGGAGAAAACATGATGACACCTGTTGGTATGTGGTCTCTGGTTGAGGCGCGTTACGGGAAGAGCGGCAATTGCTCAAGGCCGAGTGTTTCTTCAAGGCCGAAGGCGATGTTGAAATTCTGGAGTGCTTGACCCGCTGATCCTTTGACCAAATTATCGAGGGTCGAGATGATGATTACGCGGTCTTCGATGCGGTCTTTAAACACGTTGATGACGCAATGATTGGAGCCACGCACCATTTGGGTTTGCGGTAGAACGCCTTCATCTGCCACGTGAACGAATGGTTCGTCTTTATAGGCATTGATGAGTGCCGCACGCACATCAGCAACGGTTTTACCATCACCAAGTCGTGCATAGATTGTGCAAAGCTCACCACGGCTCATAGGGATGAGGTGAGGGGTAAAGTTGACGGTGACATCTGCACCGCTTGCCTTGCTTACTTCTTGCTCAATCTCAGGGGCGTGGCGATGGCCTGCGACGCCATATGGCGTAAGTCCTTCACCAGCCTCTGAAAGCAGCATGGCTTGCTTCGCGCCACGGCCTGCACCCGTGGTGCCTGATTTGGCATCAATGATAAGATCATGCGGTGAGACGGCACCAGCCGCCGCAACAGGAATGAGCGCCATCAATGTAGCGGTGGGATAACAACCTGGACAAGCCACAATGCGGGCGTTCTTGATGTCGTCGCGGTAATGCTCAGAAAGACCATAGACAGCATCACCCTGTAGATGAGGCGCACGGTGCTCTAGCCCGTACCACTTGGCATAGGTAGCCGTATCGCGCAGGCGAAAATCTGCGGACATATCGATGATTTTGATGGCATCATTTGCTTCGTAGATGGCTTTGGTCACATCTTGGGTTGTGCCGTGAGGCAGGCCGCAGAAAACCGCGTCCATGTCATCCCAATTGACCTGTTCCCATGTCACAAGATCTGGCAAGTCAAGCATGTGAAAATGTGGGAATACTGCTGACATCTTTTTGCCAGCGTGACTGTTGGCCGTTAGCGCGGTGATTTCGATATTGGGATGGCGGGCAGCCAAGCGCACGAGGTCGGAACCTGTATATCCAGATGCGCCGAGCACGCCGATACGAAGCTTTTTATCTGCCATGATATTTCCTGTCGTCTTAGTGTATTTGTTGATGGGAGATCAACTTGTGTCTCTCTTACGCCTCGCGTTTGCGTTGTGCAAGAAGGCCGAGGAAGCATTGTGCAATTGTCGCGCCTGCAAGTGAGGTAACATCCGCATGGTCATAAGGAGGAGAGACCTCCACAATGTCACCGCCAACAAACGGAATGTTCTTCAAGTGGCACATGATATCGATGGCTTTCGCACTGGTGAGACCACCACAAACAGGCGTTCCTGTTCCAGGGGCAAAGGCGGGGTCGAGGCAATCAATATCAAAGGTGAGGTAAGCGTTTTTGCCTGCGACGCGGTCATAAATACGCTTGGCGATTTCGACGTCGCTGAGCTTATGCATTTCCTGCGCGTCGATAATTTCGATGCCATAGTTGTCACTTGCGTGGGTACGAATGCCGATTTGGATGGAGTGATCCACGTCAATTAGTCCGTGCTTCACAGCGCGTGTGATCATGGTGCCGTGGTCAATGCGGTCTTCTTCATCATCCCATGTGTCTTGGTGGGCATCAAACTGAACGAGGGCGACGGGGCCGTGTTTTTCAGCATGTGCTTTTAACAAAGGGTAGGTCACGAAATGATCGCCGCCGATTGAATAAAGGAACGTGCCACTATCAACCACCTTCTTGGCTGTTTGATAAATCGTGTCAGGCACTTCTTGGCCGCGACCATAATCAAACAGACAATCGCCATAGTCGATGACGGCAAGGTCTTCAAAGATGTCAAAGCCGAATGGATAGTGCGGTGCTTCGCACAAAATGACAGAAGCGCGCCGCACGCCTTGCGGTCCAAATCGGGTGCCGGGGCGGTTTGAGGTGGCAGTATCAAGCGGAATACCGAGCACGGCCACGTCTGCCTTGCTCAAATCTCGCGAATATTGTCGACGCATAAAGGATAAGGCGCCTGCAAAGGTTGGTTCACTTGCTGCACCATAAGGGGTGTCGCTGGTGAATGCGAAATCATTGGCGAATTTGTCTTTTTCATATGTCATTGAGAAGAACCCAGCTTTTTGATTGCTTAGTTCTAACGTTCAATTGGTCTCAAGCAAAGAAGGATCTTCAGGCTCTTGCGAATTTGTTTTAGGGCGACGCAATAAAATCAACGCATTGAGCAGTTGCAAGATGCCTTGGATCATCACAGCATAAACCGCACCGATGGCCCCCATTGATGGAATGAAGGCGAAGGCAGCGGCGGTTGTTCCAATGACGGTTATAACGTTGACGATAAGATGAAAACGATAAGCTTGAAGGGCAGGCGGGACAAATCCGATGATTGAACCGATATACATTGGCAAGGAGGCAAGGCTCATTGCGAAGACCAATTCACCTTGGCCTGCAATGGCACGGCCATAAATCAGCGTGATTAAAAGATCGCCGGCAAAATAGGCAACACCGATAAAACCCAAGGCCACAAAAGCAGCCGCACCAATCGCAATGCCGATTTCTTTGAAGTAAGACCCCATCTCACCATTGGCGAAATAGCGCGAAAGGCGCGGGGTGATAGCAGCACCGACAGAATTGACAGCCAGCGCACCAACCAGCAGCAGATGACTAATGGCGGCGAAGATGCCGAGTGTTGCAGTGTCTTCATATTGATCCAGAATGATGCGCGGGATCGAGAAGGTTAGATAGATAACGGCAGCAGACAAGGCCATTGGCAGGGCGAACCGCACTAAGTCTACTCTTGTTGCATCACCAACCTTTGGTTCCGCGTCACGCAAGAAGCGTTTGTCGATCAAGATGTAGCAAACCCACCATGTGAGTGAGAAAGCGCCGAGGGCGTAATCAAGCCGATTGTAAGAATGAAGGACCAGCGCTAACACAAAGGAAGAGACAGCAGCGCGCATGATCATGGAAAGCGCGATGGCGCGCATATCACCGCGCTTATGGGGGACTGCGTAATTGATGTCGCTCAATGTTTCGGCAAACTTCCAACTAGCAGCGATCAAAATCACAATCAGAGCGAGTTCGCGGTAGCCAAGGCCAAAGCCGATGGCTGCAATGGCAAACACGCCAATCGGCAATGTAACCCAACGCACGGCGTCGTAATCTGCAATGCTCCAACGGTTGTTTTGCTCTGTGGCATAGACCAAACGGAACATGAGGGAGGCGACAGCCATAATCGGATTTGCGATGGCAAGGCCCAACGTATAAAGGCCGACTGCTTCTGGGCCTGATAGCCGAGCGAGGATGATCATATTCATCCATTGTAAGCCGTAGTAGCCAACTTGCCCCGTCAAGCTCCAGCTTGCTTGTGAAAACAGGCCGTTCTTGCTCATGATGCTTTGATCTTGAATTTGTGAAGCAATGTTTTCGCCGCACTCGGCACGTTGTTCGGTGCGATATAGGCGAGGGACGAGCGAGCAATGCCAAGCCAACTCAATGGATTGAATAATGCAAAATGACGCAGTTGTACGCCCAATCTGGATGATACTTGTTTGCGTCGTTTTGACACTGACATAGAGTTTTCGCGCACATTATATTTGAGCACGATGGAAGGTAGGTTTGCCGCTTTGACGCCGGAGGTTAGCACCCGCGTGATCATATCATAATCGAGCGCGTAGCAGCCTTCACGATAGTAGCCAACCTTGTCGAAGACTTCAGCGCGATAAGTGACTGTTGAGTGCACAAAGGCAGAATTTAGCCAGTTTTGCCGATGGATCGCGTCATTGTCGCTGGGGTGGTTGGTTTGCCACAAAAGCTCACCTGTTTCTTGATCTGTAAAATCAGCACCACCGCCGACGATCATGAGGTCTGGATCGGCTTTGAACGCGGCTAAAGTCTCGGGGAAGCGGTTGTCATAGGTGATGTCATCTGAATCATTGATTGCAATGAACGTTGCGCCGTTTTCGAGCGCTTTTTTGATGCCACGATTCAAGCCAAAGACTGGCCCCATGTTCTTTTCGTTCTTGATATAGTGAAGCCAAGGCTCATCACCATAGCGCTCTAACACGTCGCTTGGTGGTTTTGTGGAGCAGTCATCAATCAAATAAAGGTCGAACGCGACATCTGTTTTTGCAATAGCATCAACAACTTCGCTGATTGTTTCGACTTCATTGTAATAGGTTGTGATGACGGCGAGGGTCATATCTATGCCAAAGTTGTAATTTTCTTCGACTACACCTTAACACTCAGACGTTAAGCAACGCTTTCTAAGTGAGCTTGACGGCATTGGGTATAAAGTCCTCTGATTTCAAATATAAATCCGTTACCAAACGAAAAAAGCACGGGCAAAACCCGTGCTTTTTGATTTTTATAAAGTTCAGCAACGCGGTTAGCGTTTTGAGAACTGGCCCCAATAACGCGGTTAGCGTTTTGAGAACTGGCCCCAATAACGCGGTTAGCGTTTTGAGAACTGGCCCCAGAAACGCGATTAGCGTTTTGAGAACTGGAATGAACGACGGGCTTTTGCGCGACCGTATTTCTTACGTTCAACAACACGACTGTCGCGTGTTAGGAAGCCACCTTTTTTGAGTGGTGAGCGAAGCTCAGGCTCAAAGCGGGTGAGGGCCAATGAAAGACCGTGACGAACCGCACCAGCTTGGCCAGAAAGACCACCACCAGAAACAGTCGCAACAATATCGTACTGTGTTTTGCGATCAACAAGCTCAATTGGCTGGTTGATGATGAGCTGCAACACTGGACGAGCAAAATACTTATCCATGTCTTTGCCGTTTACAGTGATCTTGCCTGAGCCAGGTTTTACCCAAACACGAGCAATCGCATCTTTACGCTTACCAGTTGCGTATGAACGACCGTGTGCGTCTAGTTTTTGAACATAGACAGGTGCAGCTTGTTGCTCGTCATCCATTGCTGGAGTGGCATTAACGGCTTCACCGAGGTCTCCGAGGGATTTGATTTCTTCAGCCATAATTATGCGACCCTCTTGTTCTTGCGGTTCATTGAACCGACATCGAGTGTTTCTGGGTTTTGTGCCTCATGCGGGTGCTCTGTCCCTGCATAAACACGAAGATTACGAAGCTGCTGACGTGTCAAAGGTCCGCCCGGCATCATGCGCTGCACAGCTTTTTGTACAACACGCTCAGGGAACTTGCCTTCGAGGATTGCGCGTGGTGTGCGCTCTTTAATCCCGCCAGGGAAGCCTGTGTGCCAGTAGTATCTTTTGTCTTCGAACTTCTTACCAGTGAAGACTACTTTGTCAGCGTTGATTACGATGACATTGTCGCCCATATCCACGTGTGGTGTGAATGTAGGCAAATGCTTGCCGCGAAGACGGGTTGCGATAACTGCTGCTAAACGACCAACTACGAGGCCTTTTGCATCAATCACAATCCATTTCTTCTCGACCTCAGCAGGTTTTTGAGAAAAGGTAGACATGGAAATTTCCATTTTCGATTTCGTTATTTTTAAAACGCGAAAAGCAATAAAACATCACTCGTCGCCGTTGAGGGATGGAATAAGGCTAGTTGGGTGCTTGGTCAAGCGGAAAATAATTGAAAATCTCATTAAAAACAATGGCTTATAAAATAGGTATTATATTACCTCATTGTTTTGACCCTATTTCGGAATTGAATACGTCAACGTCGCATGGGCAAGGGGTGTTTTGTCTTTGTCTTCGGCGCCATAAACCAAGGCATCGCAGACGAAGAGGGATTTGCCAAGCTTCAAAGGGCGGCAATCGCATAACAGGTCTGAGCCAGCTGGCGGTTTGCGTAAAAAGTTGATGTTGAGATTGGTGGTGACAGCCAGTGCTTGGCGGCCAATCATGCTGAGGACGGACACATAGGCCGCGCAATCAACCAACGTCATCATGGAGGGGCCAGACACTGTACCACCGGGGCGTAAATGATGGTCTTGCACCATAAGGCGCACGGTTACATCGCCGAAGCCAAGCGTTTCGATTTCCATGTCGCGTGGGTTGTCGAAGACTTGCGGAAATTCTACCCGCAAATACTCGGTCAATTCGTCAGCGCTGATTTTCGGTTCTTTTGTCAATCGATCTGCCCCAAGCCCATCATTTTCCCAACTGTCTCACAATAGGGCACTCTTGCAAAACGAGATATACAGAATGTTGCAAAACACTTTTGCCCAACCGGTTGTTATTTTTGTTGGATTTTCCGTTTTCTACTAAGCGGCCTTTTTGTCTCTGTTGTCATTGACTGGTTTTTGTAGCCAGCTTGCATAGACGGCATTTTCTTTGCGCATGTTGTCATAAAGCCAGACCATGCGGTCGCAAAACCACACTTTTGCTAAAATGACCAACGCCATTCCAAGGATTGTTGGCCAAATCTTAAACGCATAAAGGCCGTAAGCCATTACCAAGAAGCTTGGGAAAATGAGCGCACTGGTGATGAAGGCCATTTTTCGGTGATGGGCAGGGATGGGCACTTTGGCGCGGTTAAGCCAAACCCGCTCGCCGAGCGTTACTTTTGAGGCCCAATTGTCCAAATCTTGTGGGGGTGAGAAGATGCGCGGGTTTGCCCATGTCCATAAAAGCGCAACGGCAAGAGGGGCGAGTGCCCACCAATCAAGCCATTGTCTGCTCCATAGGGCAAACACGATGAGCGGAAGGCAGCTAAAGCGCGTCCACACGGACCAAGGACTTGCATGGCGTAACCATGTCGTTTCATCCATTTTCATGGTCTTGACGATTGCTTTTTCAAAAGTGTTTTTTCCGGCTGCGCTCATTTTACCATGTGCACTTGTTGTATCGCTGTGTTTGTAACGAAATGCTACCACAACGGGATAAAAACGTAAATTGAACGCCGTTCAACCATAAATTGCTTGAGTTACACATTGTGTTTGCGTATTAATATTCAATCTACCATACTAGTAACAATGTTATGTAAGTTCCTATGTCTACAGTACTTTATGAAAAAGATGGCCGTATCGGGCGCATTACGCTTAATCGACCAGAAGTGATGAATGCCATTGATGTTAACATGGTTGGCAATCTTGCTGAGGCCGTTGCAAAAGCGGATGCTGACAGTGATGTGCATGTGATGGTGCTATCAGGAAAGGGCGAAGCGTTTTGCTCTGGCTACGATTTGCAAGTTTACGCTGAAAGCGATGAGCCAAATCCTTATAACCAGAGTATGCCATGGGATCCGATGAAGGATTTCCAACTGATGTGGGCGAATACACAAAGCTTTATGTCGCTTTTTCGCGCGTTGAAGCCTGTGCTTTGTAAGGTGCATGGATTTGCGGTTGCTGGCGGTTCAGATATTGCGCTTTGTTCTGACCTAATTATCATGGGGGATGAGGCCCAAATTGGCTATATGCCAGCGCGTGTTTGGGGGTGTCCATCCACTGCCATGTGGGTGCATCGACTGGGGCCAGAACAGGCCAAACGGATGATGTTTACAGGCGATAAAATCAACGGCAAGGAAGCTGCTGAGATTGGGTTGGTTTTGAAATCTGTCCCAGAAGAAAAGCTTGACGCAGAAGTGGAAAAACTTGCGAGCCGAATGGCAAGTGTACCGATCAATCAATTGGCTATGCATAAGCAAGTGATCAACTCGGCGATTGAAGCACAAGTTATGCAAACCCAACGACTAGCAACCGTGTTTGATGGGATAACCAGACATTCACCTGAGGGGATGAACTTTAAAAGCCGCTCAGAAACAGTCGGTTGGAAACAGGCGGTGAAAGAACGTGACAAAGGTACGTTTGACTGGACTAAAAATCGCGCGGTTGATTAGCGCAACCTCTGTTTAGCTCTTTATGACAATACGTCTGTTTTAACTTCATTATTTGATTGAAAGGCAGCCGTTTCTCCCTGATACTATCAGCGATATGCACAAGCCGTATTCCTTTCGTGATGATGATGCTGTTCCCTCATTTGATTATGGTTCGCCAATTGCTGTCATGGATGCTGAATGCGCTGTTTGTAGTTGGGGGGCACAGATGATCCATCAGCTAGATCGAACAGGTCGTGTTCGCATCTGCCCGATCCAGACGCCCTTGGGGGCTGCATTGCTTACCCATTACAATATGGAACCCAAAGACCCGTCCAGCTGGTTGTTTATTGATAAAGGTATCGCTCACGCTGATTTTGACGGGGTGCTTTATGCTGGTCACTTGTTTGGTGGGTGGGGACGATTGACTGTCGTACTGCGGATTTTTCCAAAACCTATCCGTGATTGGCTTTATACCCTCTTGGCGCGTCACCGATATGCACTATTTGGAAAGAAGGACATGTGCGCAGTGCCAGATCCTGATTTTCAAAAGCGGTTGATGTAATGAAAGTTTTGATCATTGGTGGATATGGCGTGTTTGGTGCCCGATTGGCTGAACTTTTAGTCAAGGACGGTCACACAGTTTGTGTTGCAGGGCGCAACTTGAAATCAGCTGAGATTACGGCAAAAGAGATTGGGTGTTCAGCCTTGCGCTTTGATCGATCGGGCGATCTGTCAGGTCTATCCGCCTATGACGTCGTTGTTGATGCTGCTGGTCCGTTTCATTCTTATGGCGACAATCCCTATCGCTTGGCTGAGACGGCTGTTGAACAGGGCGTTCATTATCTCGATTTTTCTGACAACGCTGAGTTTTGCGCTGGTATCGATGAGCTTGATGAAAAAGCGCGGCAAGCAGGGGTTTGTGTGCTGTCTGGTTTGTCCACAGTGCCTGCACTATCAAGTGCGGCGGTGACAGCGCTGGTCAATGGTGAAACGCCAACGCTGATTGATAGTGCCATTTTACCCGGCAATAAAAGCCCGAGGGGCGTGGCAGTTATGGCGTCTATTTTGAACCAAACAGGTCAACCCATTTCTTTTTGGCAGGGCAATGCATGGCAAAATGCTGTTGGGTGGTCTAATCCTCAAACCTATGAATTGCCGAACGGTTTAAAACGGCAAGCGTGGCAAACTGAGGTGCCAGATAACCGCTTGTTTCCTGAGTATTTTAAGGCCGATACCGTTGTTTTCCGCGCAGGGCTTGAACTTGGCGTGATGCGATGGGGCTTGGCTGTGTTTTCAAAATTACGCACCATATGGTCCTTCCCAGTTGACGGAATAGTGCTGCGGCTTGCCAAGTTTTTCGCAGACCTCTTGCAACCCTTTGGGACAGGGCGTGGTGGGATGTCGGTTATGGCAATTGTTGGAGAAGAGCGTCGCTATTGGCGTTTGCTGATTGATGGTGGAAAAGGGCCTTATATTCCTGCGGTCGCTGCCCGTGCGCTTTTGCGTCAACCTAAACTCCCAATCGGCGCTGGCGTTGCCCTTGATGTTATTTCGCTTGAAGAAGCAGAAGCGGCGATGGCGGACCTTGGTGCGCTCACCGAACAAGTTATCGAGCCGATTGACATGTTGTTTCCAAAGGTTCTGGGAGCAAGCTTTAGCGGCCTTCCTGACGTTGTGCAGGTGACACATAAAACCAAAGACAAAAGCCACTGGAAGGGACGCGCGAGTGTTGGGCGTGGCACAGGCCTATGGCCGCGCCTTCTTGCGGCTTTGTTCCAATTTCCTGCTGCAAATGATGATATAGAAGTAGATGTGACGAAAACCGTCACGGCGCGCGGGGAAACATGGCTCCGTCGTTTTGGTGGAGCAACGTTTAAATCTCACCTGAAAGCCACGAACGGCATAATGAGCGAAAGCTTTTTTCCATTTACCTTTTTGCTGGATTTAAAGGTAAAAGACGCCGCGCTCCATTTCCCCGTAAAATCAGGACGGCTTGGCCCCATTCCCTTACCAAAATGGCTACTACCCGTCTCCATCGCAAAGGAAACTGCCGTGGATGGGCGCTTTCATTTTGACGTAGAACTACGCGCACCGCTAACGGGTGGATTGATGGTTCACTACAAGGGGTATTTGGAGAAGGTGGGAGTTTGAAGCTCATTTCAGCAAATGCATTGCTGAAAATATTGAAAACACTTGCGCCCATCCACCCCATTTGATTTTGTGTTCAAAATCTTGAGGGGAAATGACATGACTAATCTGAAAAAGCGTCTGTGGGTGCCGGCTGAATGTGAGAGTTATATTCAGCAATTAGCGGCAACAACCGCGCAGTCTAGTGCAGCCGATGTTGCGCAGCGGATTGATGCTTTGATTTCCCAAAACAAAGAAATTCACGAACGCGATTGCTTCAATCTCAACCCTGCAACCAATGTGATGAACCCTAAGGCGGAAGCAGCGCTTGCATCTGGGCTAGGCTCGCGCCCATCGCTTGGTTATCCAGGTGACAAATACGAGATGGGATTGGAAGCGATTGAGGAGATTGAGGTTATTTGCGCAGAAGTTTGTGCGGACGTTTTCCAAGCAAACTACGCAGAAATTAGGGTCGCTTCGGGTGCTTTGTCCAATCTCTATGCCTTTATGGCTTTGTGCAAACCGGGCGATGCCATCATCGTACCGCCTGCATCTATTGGTGGGCATGTTACCCACCATAATGACGGTTGCGCTGGTCTTTATGGGTTGAAAATCCATGAAGCGCCTGTCAACGCGGATGGCTTTACGGTGGATGTTGCAGCACTTCGTGATTTGGCGGTAAAGACAAAGCCGAAGCTCATCACGATTGGCGGTAGTCTCAATTTACTACCTCATCCAGTGAGAGAAATTCGCGAGATCGCAGATGAAGTGGGAGCGAAAGTACTTTTTGACGCAGCCCATCAATGTGGAATTATCGCAGGTGATGCGTGGCCAAATCCGTTGAATGAAGGCGCTCATATTATGACCATGAGCACTTATAAAAGCCTTGGAGGGCCAGCAGGTGGTTTGATTGTTACCAATGAGGCTGACATTGCCGAAAGATTGGATGCCATCGCTTTCCCCGGTATGACAGCCAACTTCGACGCCGCAAAATCAGCAGCTCTGGCCATTACCATGCTCGATTGGAAATCACATGGCAAAGCCTATGCGCAGACGATGGTGGACGTGTCTAAAAGCTTGGCCGCAGAGCTTGATAAAGCGGGAATTCCCGTATTTGGCAAGCAGCACGGTTTCACCCATTCGCATCAATTTGCAGTTGAGGCCAAACGCTATGGCGGCGGCCAAGCAGCATCAAAGACGCTTCACAAATCAGGCTTTCTCGCCTGCGGTATCGGCCTGCCAATTGACCCCGTGGAAGGGGATATGAACGGCTTGCGGATTGGAACACCAGAACTGGTTCGGTGGGGTATGCGGGTGGAACACACCGAGAAATTGGCGGGGCTTATTGCACGCGGTTTGGAGACGAATGATCCTGCTTCTCTTGCGAAAGAAGTCGCGGAGTTTAGGGCTGAGTTTTCAACGATGTGTTTTGTTGGTTAGGTGGGCTGATCGGGTTTAATCCCCATCCAGCCCCGCCACCTGCGCTTTCACATAAGAACCGGGAGCTGCCTCAATGGCTGGGTACTTTTTGCTCCCAATCGCCCGCGCTTTTACCTGAGCATCATCAAGGTTTCTGACCCATTTATCCCAATAGGGCCACCATGAACCTTCGTGCTCGGTTGCTGTCTCTTTCCAGTGGTCGATATTGTTGCCGTCATCAATGGTTTCACCGCCTGTCATAAAGCCATACTTCTTTTTAGCAGGCGGGTTGACGACACCAGCAATGTGGCCAGACCCTGCAAGCACGAACTCAACAGGTCCCTTATAAAAAGTCGCGCCGCGAAGGACGGATTTTGCAGGCGCAATGTGGTCGTCTTTGGTAGCGAGCGTGAAGACGGGAATGTTGATTTTTGAAAGATCAATGTCTTGGCCTGCCAAATGCACGCGGCCTTCTGTGATGTCGTTCAACATGTAAAGGTGGCGGAGATAAAACGCATGGTTCTTCGGCGTCATACGGGTGCTGTCTGAATTCCAGTGCAGCAGGTCAAAAGCGCGCGGTTCTTTGCCTTTGAGGTAATTGTTGACGGCGTAAGACCAGAATAGGTCATTGGAGCGCAGCAAATTGAAGGTTGTGGACATGCGGCCTGATTCAAGGAAGCCGCGATTTTCCATTACTTTTTCAAGAGCATCAATCTGGCCTTCGTCAATGAAGACAAGAAGTTCACCGGCGTGGGTGAAATCCACCTGTGTGGTAAAAAATGTTGCAGAAGCAATGCGGTCATCACCGGTCTTGGCCATATGGGCAAGCGCGATGGAGGCGAGGGTGCCACCAACGCAATAGGCGACCAGATCAACTTTGGCTTTCGGGCAGATGGAGGTCACAACATCCACGGCATCAAAAATACCGCGCTGCATGTAAGTATCCCATCCAGCATGGGCAAGCTCTGGCCACGGGTTCACCCACGATAGCACAAACACAGTGTTGCCCTGATCCACCATCCATTTGATGAGTGATTTTTCTTCGTTCAAATCAAGAATATAGAATTTATTGATCCAAGGCGGGATCACGAGAATTGGCTGTTTGCGTACTTTTTCTGTGGTCGGCGCGTATTGAATGATTTGGCAAATTTCGTTTTGGAAAACCACATCACCCTTGGTGGTTGCAAGGTTTTCGCCCACTTTGAACGCGGTTGGTGGGGATTGTCTGAGACGAATGCCACCATCTCCAGCCCTCATATCCTCAGCCAGCATTTTCATGCCTTTGGCAAGGTTCTCACCTTTGCTCTCTAAGGTCTCGCGCAGAATTTCTGGATTGGTGCCAGCAAAATTTGAAGGTGAGGCGGCGTTCATCAATTGTTTGACGTAGAACTTTGCTTTGAGGCGAGTGTGATCATCCAGCGTATCCGCCTCGCTGACCAGATCATCTGCCCAATTAGCGGTAATGAGGTAGGCTTGCTTGAGAAAATCAAAGAGTGGGTTTTCTTCCCATTGTTCATCTTTGAAGCGGCGATCACCTGCCTCTGGCTCGATGGTTTTGTCTACCTCTTCGCCAGAAAACCGTCGCATAGAACTTGCCCAAAGCTCCATATATTGTTGAGTAATACGGGTTTGCGCTTCGAGTGATTTTTCTGGCGTTTCAGCCCAGTGTTTGCCAACCGCTGCGATGGTTGAAAAGAAATCTTGAAAGCGGTCAGATGTATCAAGATCACCGCCGCGTTTTTCAATGGGTTTCATAATGGCCGCTGCCACATTGCCCATTTCGCTAACGGCCTGACTGGCATTGCGTGCAAAGCTTTCAGGGTCATCCAACAAGTTGTTTAAGTTGAAAGGGTTCGCCTTTTCACCGTCGCTGTTTTTCTCGTCAGTCTTATTCGGCTTTTTGCCTTCATTGTGGTCTGTTGGTTGATTGCTTTTAGTCGTCATCTTGCACGCGGGGTCCACTATTTATGTCGCTGCCATGATAATTACTTATTTATGGCAACAAAGTCTCGCTATAAGTCGAAATTAAGTTCGCATGCATAGCAGTTCTGCGCTTTTTGATAAACTCAAGTATCGTTGAACATGGGAACTTAGGATTTTTCTTGTCGATTTACCTGAAATTGCGGCTTGTCAGGGCGTTGCCCTTGTTAATCGCGGTTTTCGCGTTATGAAGTTCGAAACAATCTTCCTGCAAAATGGGAGAGACTGATTCTAAGGAATGTGTGACACATCGATGTTTAGATACCATCAAATGACGAGCCATATTGGACGACGCTTTCTTACCGCGACGGCAGGATTGGCGTTTATTACTTTGGCTGGATGTACTGCATCAACAGAATTTGGTGCATTTGATCTGGAAACACAGCGCACGGGTGCTGTTGATAAAAAAGGTTTTCCCATTGTCGTGGGTGCACAATACGACCGTGATGTTCCGCTAAAACCAACCATTGAACGCGCTCGCCTTGATGCTGAATTGCAGGCAATTGCTGAATCTCGTAAGAGAACGGATATTGATGTTGAAGCGAGGAAGGCGGAGCTATTGCAGCAACGCCTTAGAACAATTGCCAGAACCCATGGGTCGCAAGCCCGTGCAGAAATTGCCGCTAGTTGTAAAACCCAAGATGATGGGGAAGTTGTTTGCAAAGGTGATTAAACCCGCTAAATCATCCAGCAACCCCCCAAGACCATAGATTTCTCCCAAGAACGCCCAACGAATTCGAGACAGCAATGGATACTTTTCACTCTGTAAGACGCTTACCCCCGTATGTTTTTGAACCCGTCAATAAATTGAAAGCGAAAGCGCGCGCCGAAGGTGAAGATATTATCGACCTTGGGATGGGCAACCCAGATCTGCCAACGCCACCGCATATTGTTGAAAAACTGGTGGAAACGGTTCAACGCCCCGAGACGCATCGCTATTCGGTTTCAAAGGGTATCAATGGATTGCGCAAAGCGCAGGCTGGCTATTACGAGCGACGGTTTGACGTAAAGCTCAATCCAGATACAGAAATTGTTGCGACACTCGGGTCAAAAGAGGGTTTTGCGAATATGGCGCAGGCCATTACCGCACCTGGTGATGTGGTTTTGGTGCCAAACCCAACCTATCCAATTCATGCCTTTGGTTTTATTATTTCAGGTGGGGTTATTCGCTCGGTGCCGGCAACGCCAAATGCAGACTTCTTTCGCGCCTGCGAGCGGGCTGTTCGACACTCAATTCCAAAACCTTTGGCGTTGATTTTGAACTACCCATCCAATCCGACGGCCTATGTAACAGATTTAGATTTTTACAAAGATTGTGTGGCGTTTGCCAAGAAGCATGACATTTTCATTCTTTCCGATGTGGCTTATTCAGAAATCTATTTTGACGATAACCCGCCGCCATCAATTTTGCAGGTTGAGGGTGCCAAGGATGTGGCTGTTGAGTTCACCTCCATGTCAAAAACCTATTCCATGCCCGGTTGGCGCATGGGTTTTGCGGTTGGCAATGAGCGGTTAATCTCAGCTCTTGCGCGGGTTAAGTCTTATTTGGATTATGGCGCATTTACGCCCATTCAGGTGGCAGCAACCGCAGCGCTTAACGGGGATGATGCTTGCATCGAAGACGCGCGGAACATTTATAAGCAGCGGCGCGATGTGATGGTCGAGGCTTTTGGCCAAGCAGGGTGGGATATTCCGTCGCCACCAGCCACTATGTTTGCATGGGCGCCTATCCCAGATGCTTATAAAGAGATTGGCTCGCTGGAATTTTCCAAGCTGCTTGTTGAAAAAGCAGGCGTTGCTGTAGCCCCTGGAGTTGGTTTTGGGGAGTATGGGGATAGCCATGTAAGGCTCGCACTTGTGGAAAATGAGCAACGAATCCGCCAAGCAGCCCGAAACGTTAAACGCTTTCTTGCGCAATAGCGTTTGACAGTGCAGAAGAAACCATAATTTGCACCACCGTCATGTGGTTGCTTCAAGAAAGTAGAAAAATTTATGTCTGATACCGTTCGTCTTGGGATCGCTGGTCTTGGTACGGTTGGTGCGGCGCTTGTTCACATTGTTCAGCGCAAAGCCAACCAGATGATTGCTGGAAGTGATACGCAACTTTCAATCACCGCAGTGAGCGCTCGTTCTCGTGATAAAGATCGCGGGTTTTCGACGGATGGCATGACGTGGTTTGATGATCCAGTAGCGCTGGCTAAAAGCGATGATGTTGATCTGTTTGTTGAACTTATTGGTGGCGATGAAGGTCCGGCACGAGAGAGTGTGGTTGCAGCCCTTAACGCGGGTAAGTCCGTTGTGACTGCGAACAAGGCGTTGCTTGCCAAGCACGGCGTTGAATTGGCGGAACTGGCAGAAGCAAACAATGTAAGCCTCAACTATGAGGCGGCTGTTGCGGGTGGCATCCCAATTATCAAAGCAATGCGTGAATCATTAGCTGGTAATGAGATCAGACGTGTGTTCGGTATTATGAACGGCACATGCAACTATATTTTGACCCGCATGGAAGCGGACGAAATCTCGTTTGAAGATTGTTTAGCAGACGCGCAAAAGCTTGGTTATGCGGAAGCTGATCCGACATTTGATATTGGCGGCCATGATACAGCTCATAAGCTTTCTATTTTGACCAGCCTTGCTTTTGGCACACAGGTGTCATTCGATACGATCTACCTTGAAGGCATCCAGAAAATCTCGCTTGACGACATTAAGGCCGCGAACAAACTTGGTTATCGCATAAAGCTTTTGGGTGTTGCCCAAATTACTGATAGCGGGATTGAGCAGCGCGTCCATCCAGCGATGGTTCCAGCTTCTTCTGCGATTGCGCAAATTGATGGCGTCACGAATGCAGTGACAGTTGAGACAGATTTACTTGGCTCCATCATGCTAAGTGGCCCTGGCGCTGGTGGCGATGCCACGGCTTCTGCTGTTGCAGGCGACATTGCTGATATTGCTCGCGGTCTCAAGGTTCCCGTTTTTGGCAAGCCAGCAAGCAGTCTTGCCCCTTATGAGCAGGCACGTATGCGCCGCCATGAGGGAGGGTATTATGTTGCCCTCAATCTTTATGACCGTCCAGGAGCGTTCGCCAGTATTGCAAACCGCATGGCGGAATGTGAAATTTCGCTGCAAAGCGTGGTTCAGAATGAAAATTCAAGTGAAGCGGGAATGGGTAAAGATAACAAGGCAATGCCTGTGATTATCATTACTCACGAGACAAACGAAAAAGCTGTATCGGATGCGCTTACACTCATCAAGCAAGACGGAAACGTTGTTGGTGAGCCAAAAATGATCCGCATCGAAAAGCTTTCTTAAGAGCCAGACCATTAAAGTCTAGGCACTAGATTTCAGGAGAATATAAAATGGGCAACGAAATTGACGAAATGGAAAGCCTCGATCGCCAGTTGACGATGGAACTGGGACGAGTAACTGAAGCAGCCGCTGTTGCAGCATATGCTTGGGTTGGGCGAGGCGATGAGAAGGCAGCTGACCAAGCAGCTGTTGATGCTATGCGTCGTGAACTAAATTACCTTCCTATCCAAGGCGTTGTGCGCATTGGTGAGGGTGAGCGCGACGAAGCCCCTATGCTTTATATCGGCGAAGAGGTCGGTACAGGCACAGGGCCAAAACTTGATGTTGCCCTTGACCCACTCGAAGGCACCACGATTTGTGCGAAGAATACACCAAACTCGCTCGCCGTTATCGCCCTAGCGCGGACTGGCAACTTGCTTTACGCCCCAGACGTTTACATGGACAAGATTGCGATTGGCCCGGGCTTTAGTTCTGGCATTATTGATCTTGAGGCGCCTGCTTCAGACAATATCCGTGCACTTGCCAAGGAAAAAGACGTGAAGCCTGAGGAAATTCGGGCTTGTGTGCTTGATCGCCCGCGTCACGCTTCGATTATCGAAGAAATTCGCAGCACGGGTGCTTCCGTTCGTTTGATTGGTGATGGCGATGTTGCTGGTATCATTCATACAACAGACCCTGACGAAACTGGGATCGACATTTACATCGGCCAAGGTGGCGCACCAGAAGGTGTTCTTGCTGCCGCTGCATTGCGTTGTACTGGTGGTCAAATGCTTGGCCGTCTGGTTATCAAGAATGAAGAGCAGCGTGAGCGTACTCAATCTATGGGTATTGCGGACGTGACCCAGATTTTCACCATGGAAGAAATGGCCAAAGGTGATGTTTTGTTTGCTGCAACCGGTGTGACAGATGGCAACATGCTTAAGGGTGTGAAGATGAACCGCAACAGTATTGTAACGGATACAGTGGTGATGCGCTCTTCAACGGGTACTGTTCGCTATATTAAAGGCGTGCACAGCGACCAATCAAAGTTCTCGGCTTAAGACCTGCGGGCCGATGCCATGCAGGAAGGGCGCATATTTCTTAATGTTACTCGGTCGGTCAACTCAAAACGTTGGGTCGACCGATTAACGCCTGCGCTTGACAATGTTGCGCTGGATATAGCGCAGAAGACGGGCACCGTTGATTTGGTGGCCCGTATTCTAGCAGGGCGCGATATTGCCGCAGATGAAGCGGCTGGATTTCTTAACCCCACCATTAAAGACTTGATGCCAGACCCCTATGTTATGAAAGACATGGAGCCTGCAGCTGAACGCTTGGCTGCCGCCATTAAGGCTGGTGAGAAAGTGGCAATCTTCGGTGATTATGATGTTGATGGTGCAACATCGTCTGCCGTGCTCTACCGCTTCTTGACGCATTTTGGCGTTGAAGCGCGCATCTATATTCCAGACCGTATTATTGAAGGCTACGGCCCAAACCCAAACGCGATTAGCACCCTGATTGACGAGGGCGCGCAGCTTATCGTCACAGTTGATTGTGGTGTGACGAGTTTCGAAGCGCTGGAGACGGCGAAAGAACGCGGCGTGGATGTCGTCGTTTTAGATCACCACCAAGTCGGCGATGAACTGCCTGTTGCAAGTGCTGTCGTCAATGCCAATCGGCATGATGATACATCTGGCCTTGGTCATATGGCAGCCGTTGGAACGACCTTTATGACCGTGGTAGCTACGCATCGCTTAATGCGGGATGTGAGCGAATATTCTGAATCCGCTAAATCTCTTAACTTATTGAATTTGCTTGACCTTGTGGCTCTTGGTACGGTTTGCGATGTGGTGCCACTTAAGACATTGAATCGGGCCTTTGTCACGAAGGGTTTAGTGACGGCTCGCAAATTAGGTAATGTTGGTCTTGCTGCTCTTTCTCGTGTTGCACGGGTTGAGGGGCCGCTTGCTGCTTACCATTTGGGCTTTCTGCTTGGTCCTCGTATTAATGCAGGAGGGCGCATTGGCGATGCAAGTTTAGGTGCGCGGCTTTTGACCATGGATGATGCCTATGCCGCAGAAGAGGTGGCGCAGCGTCTCGATGTGTTGAATGCAGAGCGACAAGCCTATGAGAAACTAATGCTGGAGCAGGCAGACGCGCAAGCCTATGCAGAGGTGGGTGCAGACAGTGATGTCTCTGGCGGGCCTAGCTTGGTGATCACGTCAGGTGATGACTGGCATCCCGGTGTGCTTGGAATTGTTGCCTCCCGTTTGAAGGACCGCTATCGCCGTCCTGCCTTCGCGCTTGCGTTTGACAAGAATGGCAAGGGGACTGGGTCGGGCCGATCTATTAGCGGCGTTGATCTTGGTGGTGCTGTGCGTGAGGCTGTATCTTTAGGTATCTTGGAGAAGGGCGGCGGTCATGCGATGGCGGCGGGTCTCACGGTTGCCAAAGAGAAGTTGGGCGATCTTCGTGCTTTCTTTGATGAGCGATTGTCTGCAGATGTTGAGGTCGCACGTGCTGGTAGCTCGCTTACCATTGATGGTGCTTTAACGGCGCGGGCTGCGAGCTTGGATTTGCTCGATGAGATTGATCGCGCTGGTCCTTATGGGGCAAGGCATCCAGCCCCTGTATTTGCCTTTCCTTCCCACCGTATCACCTATGCTGATGTGGTGGGTAATGGCCATGTGAAAGTATCAACGAAATCAGCAGACGGGGCGAGCCTTGCGGCAATCGCCTTTAGAAGTGCGGACCAACCGCTCGGTAAAGCGTTACTAGAAGGACGGCAGCAGCAGATGCATTTAGCAGGCACACTTTCAAAGAATACATGGCAGGGGCGCTCAACAGTTCAGCTCCGCCTGATAGACGCAGCGCTGCCTTCTAATGGTTGATCAAATAACCCCCACATGCGCTGTCATCGGCAGCGGCCCCGCTGGTCTAATGGCTGCCGAAACGTTGGCGCTTGAAGGCGTTGATGTGCACATCTTTGATGCAAAGCCATCTTTTGGCCGTAAGTTTTTAATGGCTGGAAAAAGCGGATTAAATATAACAAAATCAGAGGGCTACGGCACTTTGCTCGGTCAATTTATAGGGCGAAGTAAAGAGCTTGAGTCATGTCTTTCAGATTTTGAGTCATCAAGCGTGGTCGAGTGGTGTGAAAAGTTAGGTCAAGAGGTGTTCGTTGGGACATCTGGCCGTGTCTTTCCAAAGTCTATGAAGGCCTCGCCCTTGCTGCGTGCTTGGCTGCAACGGCTGGCTGAACTTGGTGTAACCTTTCATACAAAGCATCGTTGGGTTGGTTATGATGGGGCGGCGCTTTTGTTTGAAACATCTAATGGCGCTGTGCGTGTTGAGCCTGAAGTAACCGTCTTTGCTCTTGGTGGTAAGAGCTGGTCGCGGCTTGGGTCTGATGGTGCATGGACGGAGCCACTCAAAGAATTGGGTGTTGATCTTGCTGATTTCCAACCGTCAAATTGTGGGTTTGATTGTGCGTGGGATGAGCACTTTTCATCACGCTTTGAGGGGGAGCCGGTAAAGAACGCTGTGCTTACTGTTGCGGGCCATTCTGTGCGCGGTGATTTCGTTGTGACGAAGTCGGGCATTGAAGGCGGTATCGTCTATACACAAAGTGCTGCTATTCGCGATTGCCTGTTGAGTGGGCAAGGAGAGGTCACGCTTGATCTTATGCCTGATCTTAAGCTTGAAAAGCTCACCAAGGCATTCAGTCGTGACCGTGGCAAGAACTCGTTTTCGAACCATGCGCGCAAGGTCGCTCGCTTAAAAGGCGTCAAGCTGGGTCTCTTACGGCTGTGTGCGCCCGACCTTGATGTGAACGACGCCCATGACATTGCAAGCCAACTCAAAACACTCAAACTGCCTGTCACCGCGCCTCGGCCTATTGATGAAGCAATTAGCACTGCTGGTGGTGTAAAGTTTAGCGGGCTGACTGATGATCTTATGATGAAAAGCCGCGAGGGTAGTTTTGTGGCGGGTGAAATGCTGGATTGGGATGCGCCGACTGGCGGATATTTAATTACAGCTTGTTTGGCAACGGGGCGGCGTGCGGGGCGCGGTGCGTTAATGTGGCTTGCTGGGCGCGGGTTTTGCTAAGCCATTTTGGCCTTTATCGCTAAGTAATCCAAGTTATTGGGTAATTATGGACCAGTTTAATCGCGGGTTTGTATTGAAAGGCTTGTTCATCCAATAAAAACAGTTAGGATAGGCGTTCATCTGAATACCCTGCTTTATAGGTGGAAGGCCTCGAGGTTGGGTTCAGAGAAGTCGGCCAGCGTATTGCGTTTAGGCCAGAGTTTAAGGCAGTCTTAGGGCTGCAAAAGGGAGAGAAAATATGAGAAAATTTGCGCTTGCCGCTTTGGCAACAACAATGCTTGCAGGGTCTGTCGCAACAGCCGCTGCTGAAGATATCAAAATTGGCGTCTTCTTGGGCTTCACTGGCCCAATCGAATCGCTTGTAGCAAACATGGGCCCAGGTGCTGAGCTTGCTATCAAAGAAGTTTCAGACAGTGGTGCTTTGCTTGACGGTTCAAAAGTGACTGCGGTTCGTGGTGATACAACTTGCGTTGACGCTGCTGCGGCGACTGCTGCTGCTGAGCGTTTGATCACATCTGACGGTGTTAAAGCACTTGTTGGTGGTGATTGTTCTGGTGTAACTGGTGCGGCTTTGCAAAACGTTGCACGTCCAAATGGCGTTGTAATGATTTCACCATCTGCAACGTCTCCTGGCCTTACAACAGCTGAAGATGATGGCTTGTTCTTCCGTACAGCTCCATCTGATGCACGTCAGGGCGAAATCGTATCAGACATTTTGACTGGTAAAGGCGTGAAGAAAATTGCGCTTACTTATACAAACAATGACTACGGCAAAGGTCTTTCAGACGCGATTGCTGCAAACTTCAAAAAAGCAGGCGGCGAAGTAACAATCGTTGCAGCTCACGAAGATGGCAAAGGCGACTATGGCGCTGAAGTTGGTGCTCTTGCTGCTGCTGGCGGTGAAGTGCTTGTTGTTGCTGGCTACCTTGACCAAGGCGGCAAAGGCATCATCCAAGGTTCACTTGATTCAGGTGCGTTCGACACATTCTACCTGCCAGACGGCATGGTTGGCGATGCGCTTCCAGCTGCAATTGGTGCTGACTTGAACGGCTCTTATGGTGCTGCACCAGGTACAGATAGCCCAGGTGCTGCGAAATTTGCTGAAATGGGTAAAGCCGCTGGTTTTGATGGCGCAAGCCCATTTGCTGGTGAATCATATGACGCTGCTGCACTGATCATGCTTGCTATGCAGGCTGCTGGTTCTTCAGACAGTGCTAAGCTCAAAGATAAAGTGTTTGACGTTGCAAATGCACCAGGCGAGAAAATCTTCCCTGGCGAACTTGCAAAAGCGCTTAAGCTTATCAAAGAAGGCAAAGACATCGACTATGTTGGTGCTTCTGCTGTTGAGCTGATTGGCCCAGGCGAAAGTGCTGGTAACTACAAAGAGATTGCGATCAAGGATCAAAAACTCTCAACTGTTGGTTTCCGCTAAGCAACCCTATTGGTTCGGGGCTTTGTCCCCGAACCATTTCCAACCTACATAAAGACTTCTGCAATGACGCAAAAAGCGAAGATCGTTGTCGACAATGTGCATATGCATTTTGGCGGCATTAGAGCGGTCGATGGTGCATCAATCAGTATTGAGACTGGATCAATCACAGGATTGATCGGCCCCAATGGTGCAGGCAAAACAACTCTATTCAATGTGATAGCGGGGGCGTATCAACCGACCTCTGGTAACGTCTATTTGGATGGTGAAGACATCACTGGTTTGAAGCCGCATGAACTGTTTGCCAAAGGCATGTTGCGGACCTTCCAAATTGCCCATGAATTCTCCACACTTTCCGTGCGTGAGAACCTGATGATGGTTCCAGGCGACCAGCCGGGCGAGAGCTTGGTTGATACATGGATCCGCCCGAAGAAGGTGCGCGATGCTGAAGAGCGTGTTCGTGAAAAAGCAAATGAAGTCATAGAGTTCTTAGAAATTTCTCATGTAGCTGATGAGCTTGCAGGCAATCTTTCTGGTGGACAGAAGAAATTACTTGAACTTGGTCGCACCATGATGGTGGACGCGAAAATCGTATTTCTTGATGAAGTGGGCGCGGGCGTCAATCGCACGCTGTTGAACACCATTGGTGATGCGATTTTAAGGCTTAACAAAGAGCGTGGATATACGTTCTGTATGATTGAGCATGACATGGAATTCATCTCCCGCCTTTGCGATCCAGTGATCGTGATGGCTGAGGGTAAAGTGCTCGCTGAAGGATCGGCGGAAGAGGTCAAATCCAATGAGGAAGTGATCGAAGCCTATCTTGGAACGGGCCTTAAAAACAAACCGAAGAAGGGAGCAAAAGCATGAGCTTCCTGATCGGTGAAAATATGACGGGCGGTTATGGCGGTGCTGACATTCTCCACGATTGTACAATCGGTGTTGAGAAGGGCGAGATTGCCGTTATCGTCGGTCCCAATGGCGCGGGCAAGTCTACGGCCATGAAGGCTGTCTTCGGTATGCTCAATATTCGTGAGGGCGCTGTGAAGATGGATGGTGAGGATATCACCAAATTGTCTCCACAAGATCGCGTCTATAAAGGCATGGCTTTTGTGCCGCAGACTTCTAACGTGTTCACATCCATGAGCGTCGAAGAAAACCTCGAAATGGGTGCCTTTATTCGTGAGGATGATTTTTCAACCACGATGGAACAAGTGTTTGAGCTGTTCCCGATTTTGAAAGAAAAACGTCGCCAGCCAGCAGGGGAGCTTTCTGGTGGTCAGCGCCAACAGGTCGCTGTGGGGCGTGCGTTGATGACCCAGCCAAAGGTGCTGATGCTTGATGAACCAACGGCGGGCGTCTCTCCCATCGTGATGGACGAACTATTCGACCGTATTATTGAGATCGCTCGTACAGGAATTGCAATTTTAATGGTTGAACAAAACGCCAAGCAGGCACTTAACATTGCCGATAAAGGCTATGTCTTAGTACAAGGGCGCAATCGATACACGGATACAGGTGAGGCGCTCATGGCCGATCCTGAGGTCCGCAAAGCGTTCTTGGGGGGCTGATTACATGGAACTATTAAACGCCCTCATTGTCTTCACCAATTTCGTCTTCGTGCCGGGCCTTGCTTATGGCAGCCAATTGGCACTGGGCGCGCTGGGTATTACCATCGTCTACGCCATTTTGCGCTTCTCGAACTTTGCCCACGGCGAAACCATGTCGTTTGGCGCGATGTTCTCCATCTTGTTTATGTGGCTGTTTCAATCGTTGGGCATTACGGCTGGCGTGTTGCCAACTGTTTTATTGGCTCTACCGTTTGGTATCGCCTGTGCAATCATCATGGCGTTGATCTGTGATCGATTGATCTATCGCTTCTACCGCAAACAACGTTCGGCGCCCGTGATCTTCTTGATTGCGTCTGTCGGTATCATGTTTTTGTTGAACGGTGTGATCCGTTTCATCATCGGGCCAGATGATCAGCGGGTGTCGGATGGCGCGCGCTTTATTATGAAGGCGCGTGATTTTAAGCAGATGACGGGACTGGACGAGGGCCTTGCTATTAAAACGTCGCAGGGGATTACGGTTCTAACCACCATCATCTGTGTCACGCTGCTGTTCTGGTTCTTGAACAAAACCCGTTCGGGTAAATCCATGCGGGCGTATTCTGACAACGAAGATTTAGCGCTACTCTCAGGCATCAACCCTGATCGTGTGGTGATGATTGCTTGGATACTGGCTGCGACCTTGGCAACGATTGCTGGCACGCTTTACGGCCTTGATAAGAGCTATAAGCCGTTCACCTTCCAACAGCTTCTTCTGCCCATTTTTGCCGCTGCCATTGTTGGCGGGGTAGGGAACCCCGTTGGCGCTGTGGTTGGAGGCTATGTGATTGCGTTTTCAGAAGTCACAGTGACCTATGCCTATAAAAAGGTGATTACGTACCTTGTGCCTGAAGACTGGGCGCCTGAGGGCTTGGTTCAGCTTTTATCGACGGACTATAAATTCTCCGTTTCCTTTGTCATCTTGGTGGTTGTTCTGCTTGTGAAGCCAACCGGTATCTTTAGCGGGAAGACATTATGACGACACGTATTCTTGTTCTTTATGGTGCAATGATTGGCCTGCTG